>JALORF010000197.1 GCA_025459195.1 Beijerinckiaceae bacterium | reverse complement strand
CAGACCGGCTTTCGCAACGAAATGGGCCAGGCGGCCACGCTGAACGGCCTGGCCCGCGCCTTTCTTGTGGCCGGCAGCCGCGCGGTGCTGACCACGCACTGGGCGATCCCCGACAGTTTCCGCACGCGCGATGGCCGCACGATCGAAGCATCGACGCGGCTGATTTCCGGCATGTTCGCTTCGGCACGCGCAGCGCCGATGGGCGATGCGCTGCGCCAGGCCCAGGTGGGCATGCTGGGCACGGTCGATACCTCGCACCCCTATTACTGGGGTGCGTTCATGCTGGTGGGCGATGGCGCCCGGCCGATGCTGGGCCAGCCAAACGGGAGTGGCCGATGAGCCTGGTTGATCTTGAAAATCTGCTGGCGCCGATCAGCGATGACGCGCCGTGCGGGCCTGATCTGCGCGGCGATCCGGCGTTCCGCGAGATCGAGGATGCGCCCGGCGAATTTGCCTCGATGAAGGCGCCCGAGCTGTTGAAGCAGGTGCGCGCGTGCATCGAAATGCTCAAGCGCAGCAAGGATCAGATGCCGGCGATCGTGGCGGTGCAGGCGGCATTGCGCGCCGGCGATCTGGCCAGCGCCAATGATCTGCTCCTCTACATCGCACGCACGGCCGACGATCACTGGGACGATTTTCACCCCGGCCCGGCCGAGGAAATGGCCATCGGCCGGGTGAACGAATTGTCGGCGCTGTCGCGCCCGGCTGCCGCGCTGCTGCCGCTGCAGCGGCTGGGCGTGGCGCGGATGCCGCCGCCGTCCACCACCGAATTCACATCGGTGATCCTGGGCATGGCGCTCGATCCGGTGCCGGAATGGGGGTATGAAGACGATGAGAAGCTGAAAGCGCAGACCGAAAGCGGCGCGATCACGGCAGCGGCGGCGCGTGCCGCCCGGCCCAACCGCGAGGCGGCACGCCAGTTGCGCAGCATCATGATCGCGCTGTCGGATGACGAACGCGGGCGCGACAGCGCGGCGGGCACGCTGGCCAGCGATACCGACAGTGCCGCAGCCCGCCCGCTGGCGATTGCGCTGCGGGCCAATGTGGCGGCCAGCCGCGCCGAACTGGCGGCACTGTCTGACACGCTCTACACCATTGTCGAGGTGTTCGACCGCAAGATGAACGATTCCCCCGGCTTTGGCCCGATCCAGTCACAACTGCGATCGATGATCGAGCCGTGTGACAAGTTTCTCGAGCTGTTTCCCGATCCCGAAGCTGCTGCTGCTGCATCCGGAGACGAGCCGGGCGCCGACACAGGCGATGCGCCGGCCGCTGGGGCAGGTGGCGGCAACGCCGCGCCGGCGCCAAAGCGGTTTTCAGGCGATATCCCGCAAACTCGGGCCGACGTGCTGGTGGGCATCGATGCGTTGATAAAATATTACCGGGAGAAGGAGCCAACCAGCCCGGTGCCGATCATGCTGGCCCGGGTGCGCGGCTGGGTTGAACAGGATTTTTACCAAATTTTGAAGGAAATTGCGCCGGATTCGCTGTCAGACGTGCGCAGGCTCTTGGCAATTCGGGAAGACTGACGCAACATGTCGCATGTTCATTGAGCCGACGAGTCTGTCGGCCGCCGATGCAAGCGGGGAGTGATTCATGGCGCAGGACGGTCAAAAATTCATCAAACGCAACCGCAGCCCGCGTGTGCACATCGAATATGAAGTGCAGACCTATGGCTCGGTCGAGAAAATCTCGCTTCCGTTCGTGATGGGCGTGATGTCCGATCTGTCGGGCAAGTCGGAAAAGCCCAAGAAGGAAATGGGTGAGCGTGATTTCGTCAGTGTGGATATGGACAATTTTGGCGAATTCCAGAAATCGATTGCACCGCGCGCCGCGTTCATGGTGGACAACACCTTGACCGGTGAAGGCAAGATTGCGGTTGATCTCACCTTCAACACGATGAACGATTTCTCGCCGGGCCGCGTGGCCGAACAGACGCCCGCCACCGCCAAGCTGCTCGATGCCCGTCGCCAGCTGTCTGACCTGCTGGCCTATATGGACGGCAAGGACAAGGCGCAGGACGTGATCGATCAGCTGCTGAAGAACCCTGATCTGCTGGGCACGCTGGCCGCTGAATCCAAGGCCCGTTCCGGCGGCGACGCCTGATTTCTTTCTCCGCAATCCCTCCAGGAGCATAGTTCATGGCGAGCGATCCCAATGCCGTCCAGGGCGGCGCTGCCGCTGCTGCGGAAATCACCGTCGACGATTTTTCCAGCCTGCTGCAGAAAGAGTTCAAGCCGCGCACCGATGAGGCCAAGACCCGTGTCGAATCGGCGGTGCGCACCTTGGCCGAGCAGGCGCTGGCCGGCACCAATCTGGTGCCCGGCGATGTCATCGGCACGATCGAGAGCATGATTTCGGCGCTTGACCGCAAGCTGACCGAACAGGTCAATGCCATCATTCATCACCCCGAATTCCAGGCGCTGGAAAGCGCCTGGCGCGGCCTGAATTATCTGGTGATGAACTCGGAAACCGCCAGCGACCTGCGCATCAAGGTGATGAACGTCTCCAAGGACGAGCTGCGCAAGATGTTTTCCAGCTATCGCGGTGCCGCCTGGGACCAGTCGCCGCTGTTCAAGCGCGTGTACGAAGCCGAATTCGGCCAGTTGGGCGGCCACCCCTATGGCTGCCTGGTCGGCGATTACCAGTTCAGCCACATGCCCACCGATGTCGAAGTGCTGGAAGGCATGGCCAAGGTATCGAGTGCGGCCCACGCACCGTTCATATCGGGCACATCATCCGCGCTGTTCGGGATGGAAAGCTGGCAGGATCTGGCCAAGCCGCGCGATCTCGGCAAGATTTTCGACACGCCGGAATATGCCGCATGGCGTTCGCTGCGCGCCAAGGATGACAGCCGCTACATCGCGCTGACGATGCCGCGGGTGCTGGCGCGTCGGCCCTATGGCGCTGCATCGGAACCGGTGGAAGAATTCGCGTTCGAAGAGGACACTGCCGGCGATCACGACAAATATGCCTGGATGAACTCGGCCTATGCCATGGCAGTGCGCGTCAATGCGGCCTTCAAGGAATTTGGCTGGTGCACGCGCATTCGCGGCGTGCAGTCGGGCGGCACCGTCGAAGGCCTGCCGGTGGCGATGTTCCCGACCGAAGATGGCGACACGGCGGTGAAGTGCCCGACCGAAATCGCCATTTCCGACCGGCGCGAGGGCGAGCTTTCGGCGGCCGGCCTTATTGGCCTCATCCACCGCAAGAACACCGATCAGGCGACGTTCATCGGCGGGCAGACGCTGCACATGCCCAAGGAATATGCCGACAAGGGCGCCACCGCCAACGCGCGGCTTTCGGCGCGGTTGCCCTATCTGTTCACCAGCACGCGCTTTGCACATTACCTGAAGTGCATGGTGCGCGACTGGGTGGGCGGCACGCCGACAGCGGTACAACTGCAGAACCGGCTGGAAAGCTGGATTTCGATGTATGTCGATCAGATGCCCGACATGTCGTCGGAAGAACAAAAGGCACGCAAGCCGCTGAAGGCGGCTGGCATCCAGATCGAGGAAGATGAAGAGAACCCGGGCTTTTACCGGGCAAAGTTCGAGTTCGTGCCGCATTTCCAGATGGAAGGCATGGACATCTCGCTGGGCATGACGTCGGCGCTGCGTCAGGCTGGTAACTGATCGCGCATCAACCACGATGATTTGAAGAAGGAGACGGCAAATGGCTCTCGATATGTTCCTGAAGATGTCCAATGGCATCTCGGGGGAGTCCAAGGACAAGGACAAGGCCACCGTTGGCGACATCGACGTGCTCGCCTGGTCGTGGGGCTGTTCGCAGTCGGGCACGTTCCACCAGGGTGGCGGCGGCGGCGCCGGCAAGGCCAATGTGCAGGATATCTCGTTGACCAAGTGGATCGACAAGGCCAGCCCCAAACTGCAACTGGCCTGCCTTGCCGGCACCCACATCACCGAATGTGTGCTGAACGTGCGCAAGGCGGGCGACAAGCCCTATGTCTATCTGAAAATCACCATGACCAAGTGCCTCATCACCTCAGTTTCAACCGGCGGTTCGGGCGGTGAAGACCGGTTGACGGAGAATGTGTCGATCAACTTCGCCAAGGTGAAGGTGGAATATTTCGAGCAGACTGACACAGGCTCGGTGAACGCTGCTGGCGACTTTACCTTCGACATCGAAGCCAACGCCAAGTCGTGATGATTGCCTGGGGGAGGCGGCTTCCTGTTGCCGCAGTGGCCGTCTCCCTTTCGGTCCGTCTGTTGCGTGCGGGCCGTTTTCGGACGGCGGTGTTCGCGCTGTTCTGACAGTTGTGCCTGTATCTGTGGGCTGAGGGGCAAGGGGCCATGGAAGCCGAAACGCTGCTGAAGGGCGGCGATATTGCTGGCGCGCGTGCCTCGCTTGCCGCGCTGCTGCGGCGGGAACCGGGCAATCCGGCAGCCCGCCAGTTTTTCTGGCAACTTGTGGCCTTGCACGGCGAATGGGAAAAGGCCGGCGCGCAGTTGCAGGCGCTGTCCACCAGCGA
>JALORF010000196.1 GCA_025459195.1 Beijerinckiaceae bacterium | reverse complement strand
GTCGATGCCACCGGCCGCTCCACCAGCCAGCTTGAACGGCAGATCGAGGCCCGCCTGCGCGGCGGCTTCCTGCGCGAGCCCAAGGTTTCGGTCGAGGTCGATGCCTACCGCCCTTTCTTCATCCTGGGCGAGGTCACGGCCTCTGGTCAGTTCCCTTACGTCAATGGCATGACCGTGCAGACGGCGGTCGCCATCGCCGGCGGCTTCACGCCACGCGGCGACCGGCAGGTCGCGGTGATCTCGCGGCAGGTCAATGGCGAGATCGTCACCGGACAGGTGCCGCTGACCCAGCCGGTCTTGCCGGGTGACACGATCACGATCCGCGAACGCTGGTTCTGATCCACGCCGGAAAGTCTGACGCATGGCCCGGCAAGAGACGCCGCTTCGCATCCTGCATGTCTTCCGCTCCCCGGTGGGCGGCCTGTTCCGCCATGTGCTGGATCTGGCGCGCGGGCAGATCGCCCGTGGCCACGCGGTCGGCCTGTTCTGCGATTCCAGCACCGGTGGCCAGCGCGCCAGCGATGCGCTGGCAGGGCTCTCCCCGCAACTGGCGCTTGGTCTCACCCGCCTGCCGATGGCGCGCAACCCGGGGCCTGGCGACATTGGCGCCGTGCTGGCCTTCCGGCGCACGCTCAAGGCCGAGCGGCCTGACATCGTGCATGCACATGGCTCCAAGGGCGGGCTCTATGGCCGCCTGCCAGCCCTGCTGTCGCCGAAGCGCCACTACGCCACGCTCTACACGCCCCATGGCGGCAGCTTCCATTTCACCTCCGGGCGGCTCGGTCACCGGGCCTTCATGGCTGTGGAACGCCTGCTCGAGCCGGCCACCGACATGTTCACCTTCGAAAGCCGCTTCATCCTCGACCGTTTCGTCGAACAGATGGGCCGGATGCCGCGCAGCGACCATCGCATCGTGCTGAACGGACTGACCGAGGCCGAGTTCGAGCCTGTCGACAGCGGCGGCGCGAGCTTCGATCTGCTGTTCCTCGGCGAAATCCTCGCTGCCAAGGGCATCGATACCCTGATCGATGCCCTTGCCCTGCTCCGCAGCCGCGACGGGCTGACGCCGAGCCTGCTGCTGGTGGGAGCCGGTCCGCACGAAGCCATGCTGAAGGCCATGGCCGGCGAGCGGGGCATTGCCGACCAGTTGACCTGGTCGCCGCCGGGTCCGATCCGCGCCGCCTTGCCGCGCGCCAGGGTGATGGTGATGCCATCACGCGCGGAAAGCCTGCCCTATGTCGTTCTCGAAACCACGGCGGCGGCCCAGCCGCTGATCGCCACCAGGGTCGGCGGCATCCCGGAAATCTACGGGCCGGAGCATGCCGCCAGCCTGATCCCGCCCGGCGATGCGACGGCCTTGGCGGATGCGATCAAGGCAACCCTGGCCCTGCCGCCAGCCACGCTGTCCGCTCGCGCGGCCGATCTGGCTCGGCATGTGCGCGGCCAGTTCTCGGTGGACATGATGGTGGACGGCATTCTGGATGCCTGCCACGCGGCTCTGGCACAGCGGCGGATGTCAGCATGATACAGCCGCGTCTTAAGTCTTCGTCGAGACTTCCGTGCTACCCGGAAGCTGCGCAGAACGCGCATTCCGTGCAAGCAGCAGCAAGGCCGGCGACAGGAACATCTGTGATCCTTGCGACCAATGCTTCCGGAATACCTGTGTTCAAGAACAAACCGACCCGGTGACCGCCATGTCTGCTTTCGACGTCAGAGACATCATCAAGGCCAGCGGCGAAACCAAGACGGATGGCGGCGGCATCGCAGCCATGGGCGGCAGCACGCGGCCCCTGCACCCGCTGGCCGAGCGCATTGCTGCCATGCCCTTCCGCAAGAGCCTGTCGCCGGTGATGGTCGAGGGGCTGGTGCGCCTGTTCGACATGGCTGTGGTGGCCCTGATCGGGCTGGCCATCTTCGTGGTCTATGTCTTTCCCGTCGTCCACTACAGCCAGCCCTATGCCATCGCCATCCCGGTGATTTCCGTCTCGACGGTGGCGATCTTCCAGGCGCTGCACCTGTATCATGTCGGGGCCATGCGCTCGTTCGCGCCGCAGAGCCTGCGCCTTCTGGCCGGCTGGTCGGCGCTGTTCCTTGCGGCCATCGCCAGCATCTTCCTGCTCAAGGTGGGCGAGGAGTTTTCCCGTGTCTGGCTGGTGTCGTGGTATGCCGCCGGGCTTGTTGCCATCATGGGCTCGCGCATCGTGCTGTCCTTCGTGCTCCGGTCGCTGACCCGCTCGGGCCGGCTGGAACGGCGCACCGCCATTGTGGGCGGCGGGGAAGCCGGCATCGGCCTGATCGAAGCACTGGAAGGCCAGCATGAATCGGGCGTGCGCATCGTCGGCGTGTTCGATGATCGCAATGATGACCGTTCGCCCGACACGGTCGGCGGTTATCCCAAGCTGGGCACGGTCGAGGATCTGGTGGAGTTCGCGCGCCGCACGCATCTCGACCTCGTGATCTTCACCTTGCCGATCTCGGCTGAGTCACGCCTGCTGCACATGCTGCGCAAGCTCTGGGTGCTGCCAATCGACATCCGCCTCTCGGCCCACATGTCGAAGCTGCGTTTCCGGCCCCATTCCTATTCCTACATCGGCGCGGTGCCCGTGCTCGATGTCTTCGACAAGCCGATCGCCGATTGGGACATGGTGATCAAGATGGTGTTCGACCGCGTGGTCGGCACCCTCGCCCTGATCGCGCTCTCGCCAGTGATGCTGATCACGGCCATCGCGGTGAAGCTCGACTCGAAAGGGCCCGTCTTCTTTCGCCAGAAGCGCTACGGCTTCAACAACGAGATGATCGAGGTCTTCAAGTTCCGCTCGATGTATACCGAGCAATCGGATGCGACGGCATCGAAGCTGGTGACCAAGGGCGACCCGCGCGTCACCCGCGTCGGGCGCTTCATCCGCAAGACCTCGCTCGACGAGTTGCCGCAACTGTTCAACGTGGTGTTCAGCGGCAACCTGAGCCTGGTCGGCCCGCGCCCGCATGCGGCCCATGCCAAGGCGCAGGAACAGCTCTACGATCAGGTCGTCGACGGCTATTTCGCACGGCACAAGGTCAAGCCCGGCATTACCGGCTGGGCGCAGATCAACGGCTGGCGCGGCGAGACCGACACAGAGGACAAGATCCAGCGCCGTGTCGAGCATGATCTGTATTACATCGAGAACTGGTCCGTCCTGTTCGACCTCTACATCCTGGTCATGACGCCGGTCTCGCTGCTCAAGACCGAGAACGCATATTGAGCGCCCTCCCCGACCAGGGAGCGGGTTTGGCCGGTGCCGGGGTCGGCGGCCGGCACTACAGCCTGTCGATCGGGCGCGTGCAGCGCTTCGTGCTCTGGCTGTTCGTGTTCTGCGGCTGCTTTGCCCTGTTCGAGCCCTCACCTTACGAGGTGATGTTCCTCGTCACGCTGTTCGTGTTCATGGTCACGGGCCTGCGCATCAATGCGAAGCTGCTGCCGATGATCGTGCTGCTGCTGCTGTTCAACATCGGCGGCATCTTCTCGCTGATCCCGTTCATGGACGAACCCGACTCGGTGCGCTTCATCGCGGTGGGCGTCTATCTGATGTTCACGGCCATCCTGTTTGCGGCGCTGCTCTCGGATGATGCCGAAGGGCGGCTGAACACGATCCGGCGGGGCATGATCGCCTCGGCCTGGCTGGCCGCGAGCGCCGGCATCATCGGCTATTTCAATGTCGGCGGACTGGGCCAATACCTCACCCTCTACAACCGCGCCTCGGGCACGTTCAAGGACCCCAACGTGTTCGGCCCGTTCCTGGTGCTGCCGATCGTGTTCGTGGTGCAGGCCATCCTGCTCAAGCGCATCGGGCTCGTGGCCGGAATCCTGCTGATGAGCGTGCCGGTGCTGGGGCTGTTCCTGTCGTTCTCGCGCGGGGCGTGGGCCAACCTGGTGGGCGCGACCCTTGTGCTGTTCGTGCTGACCTTCCTGACCGCGCCAAACGCCGCCCAACGCAGCCGCGTCATCGGCTTTTCGATCCTGATCGTGGCTGCGGCGGTGATGGCCCTGCTGGCCCTGCTCTCGGTGGATGGCATCCGCGAGATCTTCAACGAGCGCGCCAGCCTCAACCAGTCCTACGACATGGGCGTGCAGGGCCGCTTCGGCAACCAGATCCGCTCCATCGGCATGCTGCTTGAAATGCCGAACGGCATGGGGCCGCTGCGCTTCCGCTTCCACTTCCCGGAAGATCCACACAACACCTACATCAACGCCTTCGCCTCCTATGGCTGGCTTGGCGGCTTTTCCTACATCGCGCTGGTGGTGGTGACGATGATCGCCGGCTGGACCATGGTCTGGCGGCGCTCCACCGTGCAGCCCTATGCCATCGCGATCTGGTCCGTGCTGTTCATTTCGCTGCTGCAAGGCATCCAGATCGACATCGACCACTGGCGCCATGTCTATCTGCAACTGGGCCTGGTCTGGGGCCTGCGCGCCATCACGCCGGAGCCGCCGCGCGAGGCTTGAGGCTCATCCAGCCTTGCG
>JALORF010000195.1 GCA_025459195.1 Beijerinckiaceae bacterium | reverse complement strand
TGCTGTGGTGGCGCTGGCAGAAGGTCTATCTGACGACAGCGCCCGTGACGCTCGGGATCATTGTGCTGTTTGGCTGGACGCTGCCGTGGTCGCAAAGCCAAGCAACTTTGCTGACGCCCGCAGCGCCTGCTGGTCATCATGCACGCGGGACAGCCAATAGCTGATCACGTTGCGCACATAGCCAGGCGTTTCGGAATTTGCCGGGATGCCGCGCACCGCCTGAACCCGGCCAGGCCCGGCGTTATAGGCGGCGAGCGCCAGCGACACCGAACCGAACTTGTCGAGCATGGCGCGCAGGTAGCGCGCGCCACCGTCAAGGTTGGCCAGCGGATCGAGGCGATCAGAAACCCCTAGCGAACGGGCAGTGTCCGGCATCAGTTGCGCCAAGCCCAGCGCGCCGGCCGGGCTCAGCGCCCCTGGATGATAACCGCTTTCCTGCAGCACGAGGGCGTCGAGCAGTCCCGGGGGCAGACCATGCCGACACTCGGCGGCGGCGACCAATGGCCAGTATTGCTGGCGGCGCACCAAGGCCTCACGGCCGATCGGTGCGGTCACCACCGGCATCAAGGACTGCTCGCATGGGTGGAAATCAGACGAGGGGGAGGACCGGAGTTGCGCTACGCCCGGCTCCACATCTGCAGCAGGCGGAGTTATCTGTTCAACCGCCTGACGTCCGACATCGTTGAGAACGAATGCGCCAGCTGTTCCCGCTTCGGCGCCACGACCGACAAAATCCACAATCAGGACCTGCTGTGCATCCACAGCAGCCGAAGACAGGAGAACAACAAGGCCCATTATCCAGCGCATAGTGAAAATGATCTGCGCTTCCTTGCCTGTGTCAACGGGAACCATGATCGAACGCGGCGATATACTTGGCAGCCGCGCCGGACGTTCAGCAATGCGGGCCACCGGACCCTGCGCCCTGCAGGGTCGAAATGGACATCAAGCGAAAAATGGCATATTTATGGTTCATGCCATATGACATGGAGTGTCATTTATGCAGGAACTGATCGATATCAGGATTGCCAAGAACGGTCGCATGGTGCTGCCACGTGCAGCGCGGCAGGCGCTTGGCGTGACCGGCGCTGGCGTCGTCGTGCTGTCGATCGAAGGCGAAAACGTGAAACTCACGTCGATGCAGCAAAGTATCAAGCGTGCGCAGGAGCTTTATCGTGTGCACGCAACCAACGATCTGCCAGTTGACGATTTCCTCGTCGAACGCCGCGCCGAAGCCGCGCGCGAAAATCTTGGATAGGCTCGTCTCCACTTATGGAATCGGTTGTTTTTGACGCTTCGGCGATACTGGCGCTGCTGCGCAATGAGCCCGGTGCCGAGATTGTCGCGCAGCATATCGGTCGGGGGCTTGTCTCGGCGGTCAATTTGCAGGAAGTGATCAAGGGCCTGCTGCGCCGCGGGGCCTCGCTCGATGCCGCTATCGCCATGCTCGACGCCTTGCATCTCGACGTGCGGCCGCACGGCCGCGAGGACGCCATTGCCGCGGCCAATCTCTATCCTGCCACCAGGGAGTTCGGCAGCGGTCTTGGCGATAGGACCTGCATGGCGCTCGCAATCGCCGAAGGCCTGCCGGTACTGACCGTTGATCGGGAATGGGCAAAAATTAACATCGCGGGCCTCAAGCTCTTGATGGCGCGATGATGCCATTCCCATGAAACGCGGCCACGACCTCGCCGGTCTCATAAAATACGCCACAGGTCCGGCCTGGGCGGCTCACCTGCGCGAGGCGCTGTGGGATCATATCGGCCTGGCGTCGGAGGAATTCGGCTTCGAGATCGACGCGCTTGCCGACGTCGTCGATGCGCACTGGGCGGGTGTGTTGTGGGGATGTGCATTCGAAGACCTCATCACGCGCGAGGTCGAACCTGATGGACGCAACCTCGCCGACGATTATCTGAAACGCCGGGGCTGGAACGAGGCCGGATCGAACAAGCTCTACATCCGGGCGCTTCGCTCTTCGGCGATGAGCCTCCACGAAATCAGCGCGGTCGAGCCAGGGATAGGTTTTCTCGCCCGCGACCTGATCCTTGGCGGCGAGCCGGTTCCGATCAGCGAGCGCAGCGCCTCGCAGACGCTCGGGCAATGGGACCGGATCGGCGCGCGCGTCATGAAGGTCGGAGGCAAGAACATATTGTCCGGCGGGGTGCTTTCGTTCTCGCGTGAGGCGAGCGAAGTCCTCATAGCCAGCCTGTGCGAATCCGGTGGCAAGCGCGGCGCGGTGACCAAAGCTGACCTCGACCGCGACGATTTGCGCAAACTTGCCCCGCTGATTTCAACGGCCTGGTTGTTCGACGTGGTGCCCAAGGCCATGGGCCTTGTCGCGCCGATGCTGCACAACAGTGACGGCGAGGAGATCGTGTTCCACCGCGTCTGCTTGCCATTTGCGCGTGGCGTCACCCAGGCGATCGTGGCCGAACGGCTTGCGCTGCTGGCCGATCTGCACCGCGAGAATGCGCATTTCTGGAACTGGCTCGACACGCCGAAACGCAGCGGCCCGGCCCGCGCTACAGGCAAGGCAGCCTACAGCGTTACGATGGAGGATGGCACACCGGTCCTCGGCAATGTCGAACTCAAGGGGCGGGCTGTGCTGCTGTCGGTCATGTCGGCCGAGCGGGCGAAGCGCGGGACGGCGCTCCTCGCCAGCGTTCTCGGCGATCTGGTGGGAACACCGCTCACTGAAATCGAGACGGTCGCACAGGCAATGGCGGCACGTCACGACACTCCGCCTGAGCCGACCCCTGAAATCGATCCCGAAATCGCCACCCCTCTGGTTCATGCAATGCTCGACCGGCAGTATCGGGCGTCTCTGGATGAGCCTGTCGGCATGCTCGATGGCGCCTCGCCCCGCACCGCAGTGCGGACAAAGGCGGGACGGGCGCGGGTGGCAGAGTGGCTCAAGCACCTCGAGAACCGAAACGGGCGGCGCGACGACCCTTCCGACCCGATGGCCAGCTACGATTTCACATGGCTGTGGCGGGAACTTGGCATCGAAAACCTCCGCCGCTGACGCATCCGTGCGCCGCCAATGTGAACCTGTTTCCCAATATGGCGAAGAGAAGCAGAGAGGGAGGTGAGCCCGGCGAGCTATAGAACGCAGGGAGACCAGATATGCCAGCACGCGATCCCCATGAGCAGGGCCGGGGCATCGTCCAGGCCCTGGGCGGCCAGTGGCGCGGCGAGAGCGGCATGTGTCGCTGTCCGGCGCATGATGACCGCAGCCCGAGCCTGTCGGTGCGGGTGGGCGAACGGAGCCTCCTCTTCCACTGCTTTGCCGGTTGTGACAGCCGTGACATCATCGCTACCCTGCGCCGGGCAGGTCTGCTCGGCAATGGCCTCGCTACGGCTGACCATCCACGGCCGACCCCGCTTCCGCGCCAGTCAGCGCATGACCCGGATTTCCTCCTCAAGCTCTGGAACCAGTCCGGGCCGATCGCCGGCACGCTCGCCGAACGGTATCTGGCCTTCCGCGCCATCACCACGACCAGCGCCGAACTGCGCTTTGCGCCCGCAGCCCGGATCGGCCGGGGTGCAACCGCCTACACCGGCCCGGCACTGGTCGCGGCCGTGCGTGATGGCCAGGGCCTGGTCGCGCTGCAGCGGACCTTCCTCAGCCCCGACGGCAGCGCCAAGGCAGTGATCGCGCAGCCACGCCGCATGCTCGGCACACCTGGCAAGGGCGCCGTGCGACTGGCGCACCCCGGCCGCATCCTTGGCCTGGCCGAAGGCATCGAGACTGCGCTGTCGGCTGCCAGCATCCTCGGCATGCCGGTCTGGGCGTGCCTCGGCACTCGCCGGCTTGACCAGATCGTGCTGCCCGAGGGGCTTGAGGAACTGGTTCTCCTGGCCGACCGCGGCAAGCCAGGTGAGGCCGCCGCCGCCCGCGCACTGGCTGCCTATGTGCGGCCCGGCATTGCCATCCGCGCCTACTGGCCACCGGGCGGCATGAGCGACTGGAACGACCTCGCCTGCGCCAGGAGAGGGGAGAGGGCAGGGCGAGGCTGACCCTGGCCAATGGGTGGCGAGGGCCAAGGAGCATAGTCCCATGACCATCCAGATGATCGAAGCCCGGCACTGCACATTGAGCCGTCTCAATGTGCGCAAGGTGCCATCCGAACCCGCCCTGCTGTTCCAGCTTATGGCCGACATCGAAGCCCGCGGCGTCCTGCAGAACCTCATCGGCGTGCCGGTGCCGAAGAAGTCCGGCAAATATGAAGTCATCGCCGGCGGCCGCCGTCTCACGGCGGTCAAGCAGCTGATCGCCGATGGCAAGTTGCCGGCCAATGCGAGTGTGCCGATGCTGGTTATGGATGGCCGCGATCAGGCCGCCGAAGTCAGCCTTGCCGAGAACCTGCAACGCGAAGCCATGAACCCGGCCGATGCCTGCCTGGCGTTCCGCCACTGCGTGGAGGTCGAGGGTGCAGCCGTTGAAGACGTCGCGCGCCGGTTCGGCGTCACCACGCGCTTCATCGAAGGCCGGCTGCGGCTTGGCCAGCTGGCGCCG
>JALORF010000194.1 GCA_025459195.1 Beijerinckiaceae bacterium | reverse complement strand
CAGTTGCTGCTGGCGCTGGGCCAACTGGTCGCGGCCCTGCTGGCCTTGCTGACCCTGCTGGCCTTCCTGGCCCTCCTGGCCTTCCTGCCCATCCTGCGGTTGGCCCTGCTGGCCGCGCTGCCCCGGCTGCCTCTGGCCCTGGTTGGGTCGGGCTTGCTGCTGGCCACGCTGGTTGGGGTTGGCGCGCTGGTTGCGCTGCTGGCCGCGCTGTTCCTGGCCGTCCTGGAAAGTCTCGTCGCGCAAATCCTGCTGCTCGCGCGTCATGCGGTCGAGTTCGCTGAGCTGGTTCTGCATTTCGCGCTGGCGCGGGTCCATCTGGCCTGGCCTGGCCTGCTGGAGATTGCGCATCATGTTGTTGAGTTCATTGAGCAGGCGCTGGGCCTCCTCGGTCTCGCCGCGCTTGTTCAACTCGTCGATGCGGTTCAGCATGTTGTTGAGATCGCGCGGCGTCACCGTCCGGAAATTCTCCGGCAACTGGCTCATTTCGTTTTGGCGGCCGTTCTGCTGGTCGCGCTGCATCTGCTCGGCCAGTTCGCGCATGTAGCGGTTCATCGCCTCGCGCAGTTCCTGGGTCAGGCGCGACAACTCCTCCGGGTCGGCTCCGCGCTCCATGGCCTGTTGCAGCCTGTCCTGGGCGGCACGCAACTGGCGCTCGGCATCCGAAAGGTCCCCATCCTCAAGCAGCAGGGCAAGCTGCCACAGGTCATCGACCACTTCGAGCAGGCGCGGGTCGCCACGGGCCGAACGGAGTTTCTCGGTGATGATCTTCAGCGACAGGTAGGCCCCGACCTCCTTGGTGAACTCGCCGGGCTCGATCAGCAGGGCATCAAGCGCGGTCTGCACGCGGGGCCGGTCCGTGACATCGAGCACCAGCCAGCGCCTGACCTCGACCAGCGCGCGGGCGAGCGGCTTGTTGAAGGCGCGCTGCGGCAAGGTCACCTCGCGGGCCTCGCTGCTGCCTTCCTGGCCTGCATCGTCCCGGGCGGTGAGCGTCATGGTGACGCGGGCCCCGGCCCAAGGGTGCTCGGCCAGTTCCAGCGTGGTCTTGATGTCAGCTTCGCCGCTGGTCTCGCCGGGATTGGGCAGCACGGTGCGGGGCGGGTCGATGAGCGGGCGGGCACCGGGCCTGGCTGTCGCTGTAACGGGCCGGAAGCCCGCTTCGACCGAGGCTATGCCATAGTCGTCCCGGGCGCGATAGACGACGGTGAGCTGGCCGCGCTGGCCAGCCTGGGGGGTCTCGGTGAGGGCAATGGTCGGAGCCTTGTCAGGCACCATCGCAATCGGAACGGCGCTGGCCGGCACACCTGCACCGCCAAGACGGACACTGCCGCTGGCCGAGAGCATGAAACGCCGCTCGATGCCTTGCCTGACACCGGCAGGAACGGGCAGGGGCTGCAGGCCGCTGCTGGCCTCGATGGCGGCGTCCGGTGCGCCGGAGATGCGCACGATGATGGTCGAGCCGTGGGGCGCGCGGATGGCCTCTCCCGTTGCCGCATCGGGCCCGGCGAAGGTCAGCATGATCGGTGGCAGGCGGGTGTAGGAGGGCGGGTCGATCCAGCCATCGATCCGCACCGTGGGCGCAGGGGGCGCTGCTTCGGACCAGTTGAGCGGGCTGCCCAGCCGATAGCTGGCTTCGGGGCCGGCCACGAAGAAGGCCGCAACGGCCGCAACGACAGGCGCTGCCCGGAGGGCGAGCCGGTCGATCCGCACCATGCCAGGGGCCGGGGCCTGGACGACAAGCCCTGCGAGGTCCCGTTGCTGGCGCGCCAGATGGGTCTTCCACAGCGCCTGTGTGAACGGGTCGCTTTCGCCGAGTGCCAGCGTGTCCCTGACAGCGCTCGCCGGGCGATGGCCGGCGGCAGCGGTGCGGTCGAGCCGCGCAAGCGCGTCCGCATCGGTCGGCCACTTCAGGCGCAGCAGCGGCGCGAAGCTGGCGACCAGGAGCAAAGCCACCATTGCCATCCCGGCCATGCGCAGCACTGGCGGCAGGGGCAACCAGAAGCCGATCCAGGCACTGGTCAGGAAAACGAGGATGACTGAGAGGGGCATCCACAGGCAGGGCCAGACGCGCTCCCAGATCAGCGCCAGCCTGGAGCGGCGCAGCATGTCGGCCAGACGATCATCCGCATCCTCTGCCGCAGCCGAGTGGCTGGTGGGTGAAGCGGTGAGTCCCGGACGCTCTGCCATGGCTTGCTGGATCTCCCGTGCGCGGCAGGACCGCGCGACCAGAAGCGAAAGGTAGCACGCCTTGCCGGCTTGGCCACCCCCGCCGGGATGCTTTCCTCAGGCCAGCCAGGGTGGAATCCGGTCCAGCCCGATCACGTCCTCGTAATCGGGCCGTGGCCGGACAACCGCATGGCGCGCGCCATCGACCAGGACTTCGGGCACGAGCAGGCGCGTGTTGTAGGTTCCGGCCTGCACCGCGCCATAGGCACCGGCGGTCATCACGGCCATGAGATCGCCGGGCTGGACCTCCGGGATGTCGCGGTCGAGCGCAAGATAGTCACCCGATTCGCAGACCGGACCGACGATGTCCGCCTTGAGATGGCGCGCACCCGGTGCCGGCTCGATCACCGGCTTCAGGCCATGATAGGCCTCATACAGCGTCGGGCGGATCAGGTCGTTCATGGCGGCGTCGACGATGACGAAGGTCTTGGCATCGCCTTTCTTCACATAGATCACGGAGGTGACGAGGATCCCGGCATTGCCGGCAATCAACCGGCCCTGCTCGAACATCACCTTGAGACCCAGCGGCCTGGTGTGCTTCGAGACAACGGCTGCGAAGGCCGTGGGGTCCGGCGGCGGCGCGTTGTCGTCGCGGTAGGGAATGCCGAGCCCGCCCCCCAGATCGATGTGGTGCAGCGCGTGGCCCTCGGCCATCAGATCGCGCGCCAGTTCCGTGAGCAGCCGTGTCGCATCATCGAAAGGCTGCAGATCGGTGATCTGGCTGCCGATGTGCATGTCGACCCCGGTGATCGACAGGCCCTTCAGCGTTGCCGCCCAGGCATAGATCTGGCGGGCGCGCGAGATCGGCACGCCGAACTTGTTGTCGAACTTGCCGGTGGAAATCTTGGCATGGGTGCGGGCGTCCACATCCGGATTGATGCGGAATGACACCGGCGCGCGCCTGCCCATCGACAAGGCAACCTCCGAGAGGGCCTCGGCCTCCGGTTCGGACTCGATGTTGAAGCACAGGATGTCTGCTGCCAGCGCCGCGGCCATTTCCTCCCGCGTCTTGCCGACGCCGGAAAAGACGATCCGGTTTCCCGGCACGCCGGCCAGAAGTGCGCGCTTCAGCTCGCCAATCGAAACGATGTCCATGCCAGCGCCTTCGCGGGCAAGCGTCTTCAGCACCGCCTGATTGGAATTGGCCTTCATGGCATAGCACACCAGCGTGTCCATGCCGGCGAAGGCATCGCGGAAAACGCGGTAGTGCCGCACGAGCGTGGCGCTGGAATAGCAGTAGAACGGCGTTCCGACCTCTGCGGCCATGGCGCGGAGGTCGACGTCCTCGGCATGCAGGACGCCGCCGCGATACTGGAAGTGATGCATGTCGCGGCCTGCTCAGAGCAACGGATCGAGAATGAACGGCTGGTTCGGTGGCGGCGACCGGCGCTCCTGCCGGCGCGCGCTGCTCTGGCGCACGACCTGCGAGCCACCCGGCAGGGCCGTATCGGCACTGGCTTGCGGCGTGTTGCCCGCCGTGTTGCCTGACGTGTTGGCGGTCGTCTCGGTCATGCGGCCGGGCTGGAACGTGGTGGCCCCGGCGAACGTGGAGTTCGTCTGCCTTGAGGGCGCGGCGCGGTCCGCCGTGCCCGGTGGCGGCTCAAGAGGGCCACGTCGCCCGCAGGCACCAAGGCCGATGGCTGCTGCGAGACCGAGGGCCACGAGGGCGGTTGTCTTGATGGAGCGCGATGTCACGTCGGTGATGTCCCAAGGCTCGGGCGAGGTGCGGGCCCCTCGGCTTCGATCAGCTTCCATAAGCGAAGTGAAGGCGGATGTCAGCCATCCGCCGATCAGCGCTGCGCCAGGTGTCATCAGGCGGGTGATGACCGGTGGCCCTCGCGGGCAAGCTGGCGCAGCCACCGGCTGGCCTGCGCCTTGACCTGCCGCGGCGCGGTGCCACCGTGGCTGACGCGGCTCCTGACCGAGCGCTCGACGCCGAGCACGGCCAGAACCTCCGCCGTGATGCGCGGCTCCACGCCTTGCATCTGAGCAAGGCTGAGCTTTTCGAGGCCGATGCCGCGCTCCGAGGCCATGCCGACGAGTCGGCCCGTCACATGGTGCGCATCCCGGAACGGAATTTTCAGCACCCTGACCAGCCAGTCCGCGAGGTCCGTGGCTGTGGCATAGCCGAGGCCTGCCGCTTTCTTCATGGCTTTCAGGTCGGGCTGCATGTCGCGCACCATGCCGGCGATGGCCGCAAGGCACAGCGACAGCGTCTGCAAGGCGTCGAACACGCCTTCCTTGTCCTCCTGCATGTCCTTGGAATAGGTCAGCGGCAGGCCCTTCATCATGGTCAGCAGCGCCTGCAACGCACCGAACACCCGGCCCGCCTTGCCGCGCACCAG
>JALORF010000193.1 GCA_025459195.1 Beijerinckiaceae bacterium | reverse complement strand
GCGGCAGGGTTGCTGCACTATCCGCTGGCCCGTTTCGTGCTGTTCGTCGGACTGGGCAAGGGCGCACGCTATGCCGCGATCTGGGCGGGCTGGATCGCCGTTGCCGGCTGACCGCGCCTGATGGCGGATTTGATCACAGGTTTGAATGCGCCTCGCGAATGGTCTAGACCATGGCGCGCTGTGCCGGACCCCGGCCTTGCGCGACATCTTCCGGCAGGACAGGGGCTGGAGCGGCCCATCGGCTTCGCCGAAACAGCGCTTCAGCCCTGAGTGTCCCGTTCCACGACCATCAAAAGGATTCTTCGATGAGCATCGAGCGTTTCGGCGTCGGCCCCCGCATGAGCATGGCGGTCGCCCACGGCAACACCGTTTATCTGGCCGGCCATGTCGCCAGCAATCCCAAGGGCACCTCGGTGACCGAGCAGACCCGCGACATCCTGGCCCAGATCGAGGCCCGCCTGGTCGAAGCCGGCAGCGACAAGAGCAAGATCCTCAGCGCCAATATCTGGTTGACCGACATGGCCACTTTTGCCGAGATGAACGCGGTCTGGGATGCCTGGGTGGTCAAGGGCCACACACCGGCCCGTGCGACCGTCAAGGCCGATCTGGCAACGCCGGATTACAAGGTCGAGATCATGGTGACGGCAGCGCGCTGATCGCACCGGCGACAACGCAGCCTTGGCGGGGCTCAGCCGCCGCCAAGGTGAAACACCCGGCGCGGATGCAACTCGCCGTGGATGACCTGACCGATCGCGACGAGCTGGCCCTGGCAGAACACGGCCACGGCCTCCTCCTCGATCGGCGCGCCCGCCCCGCGCAGCAGGCAGGACTGGCCCCGCGCCATGCGCCCGGCATCGTTGCGGCTGACCGTGACCGCCGGGATGTCGCCCAGGGCACGGTCGACCGGCTGGATCAGGTTGGTCGGGTCGGTGCCGTCGCGCCTCGCCTGTTCGAGCAGCGCCAGCGGCGTGGCATCGGCTTCCGTGAAGGGCCCGACACGGGTGCGGCGCAAGGCGGTGACATGGCCGAAGCAGCCGAGCATGCGCCCGAAATCGCGGGCCAGCGCCCGCACATAGGTGCCCTTGCCGCATTCGGCCTCGAAGGTCGAAGTGTCGCCATCGTGCGCCGTCAGCGTCAGGGCGTCGATCTCGACCGGGCGCGCTTCCAGCGTCACCTCTTCGCCATCGCGCGCCAGATCATAGGCGCGTTCGCCGGCAATCTTGATGGCGGAGAACTTGGGCGGCACCTGCTGCACCGTGCCGGTGAAACCGGGCAGGATCGCCTCGATGGCGCTGCGGGTCGGGCGCTCCGCGCTGGATCGGACAATGGTGCCCTCGGCATCGTCGGTTGTGGTTTCCGCGCCCCAGGTCACGGTGAAGCGGTAAGCCTTGCGACCATCCATCACGAAGGGAACTGTCTTGGTGGCCTCGCCCATGGCAATCGGCAGGATGCCGGAGGCCAGCGGATCGAGCGTGCCGGCATGGCCGGCCTTTCTGGCATGGAAGGCACGCTTGACGACGGCAACAGCGTGCGTCGAGGTTTCGTTGACAGGCTTGTCGAGGATCAGCCAGCCGTGCACGTCGCGCTTTTTCGGGCGAGGCGGCTGCTGGGCAAGGGCTGCGGTAAGGCTAGTCTCAGACATCGGAGCCATCGTCCCTGGCTGGCGGAACCAGATCGCGGCGCACCTTGTCGGAATAGAGCAGGCGGTCGATGCGCAAGGCCTCGTCGAAGGCCTCGTCGCGACGGAAACGCAATTCCGGCGCGAACTTGAGGTTGACGCGATGGGCGATCTCGCCACGCAGGTAGCGCTTGTGACTGTCGAGCGCCGCGATGACCGGTTTCTCGTCCTGCCCGCCAAGCGGCATGATGTAGCAGGTCGCGAGCTTGAGGTCGGGCGAAAGCCTGACCTGCGTGACCGAAATCACATAGCGCGCCAGCACCTCATCATGGATCTCGCCACGCGACAGGATCGCCGCCAGTTCGTGGCGGATCAGTTCGGCAACGCGCAACTGGCGCTGGCTCGGGGCCTTGGGGCTTCGGGATGCAGGTTTTGCCATGATGCGCTCTCCGGGATCGAACCGGAAGGACGTTGAAACCGGACAACCGGCCCTGACGCATCAGGGCCGGAGATGTCAATGAAGGTCCGCCAGGTTATCCATGCGCTCCCTCACAAGGAGCGCTTGATTTCCTCGACGCGGTAGCACTCGACCACGTCGCCGGCCCGGATGTCCTGATAGTTCTCGAAGGACATGCCGCATTCCTGGCCGACCTGCACCTCCTTCACGTCATCCTTGAAGCGCTTCAGCGTGGAGAGCTTGCCTTCGTGGATGACCGTGTTGTCGCGGATCAGGCGGACATGCTGGCCGCGCTCGATCATGCCTTCGGTGACACGGCAGCCGGCGATCTTGCCGACCTTGGTGATGTTGAAGATTTCCAGCATTGTCGCGGTGCCCAGCATCGTCTCGCGCAAGGTTGGCGCCAGCAGGCCCGACATGGCCGCCTTCACGTCATCCACCAGATCGTAGATGATGTTGTAGTAGCGGATTTCGACGCCAGCACGCTCGGCGGACTCGCGCGCTTCCTTGTTGGCGCGCACGTTGAAGCCGATCACCACCGCGCCGGAAGCCTGCGCCAGCGTGACATCGGATTCATTGATGCCGCCAACGCCGGACAACAGGACGCGGGCGCGAACCTCGTCATTGCCGAGCTTGTCGAGCGCGCCGACAATGGCTTCGACCGAGCCCTGCACGTCACCCTTGACCAGCAGCGGGAATTCCTTGCGGCCCGCGCTCGCCTTCAGGTCACGCATCATGTCGACCAGCGAACGGCCGGCACCGGAGGTGCCCCGCGCGGCAGCAATGTCGCGCTTCTGGCGCACGCGATAGTCGGTGATCTCGCGGGCGCGGGCTTCGGAATCGACCACGGCAACGCGGTCACCCGCCTCAGGGGTGCCGTTGAAGCCGAGCACTTCGACGGGCTGGGAGGGCGGCGCTTCCTTCATCGTGGCACCGGTATCGCCAATCAGGGCACGCACGCGGCCCCATTCGGAACCGGCGACGATGATGTCGCCAGGGCGCAAGGTGCCGCGCTGGACCAGGACCGTGGCCACCGGGCCGCGACCACGATCGAGCTTGGCTTCGATCACGGTGCCTTCGGCCGGTCGGCCCGGATTGGCGGTCAGGTTCAGGAGTTCCGCCTGAAGCGCGATGGCTTCGAGCAGTTTGTCGAGGTTGAGACGTGTCTTCGCCGACAGCTCGATCTCGAGCACATCACCGCCGAGGCTCTCGACCTGGATCTCATGCTGGAGCAAGTCGGTCTTGACACGGTCCGGCTTGGCATCGGGCAGATCGATCTTGTTGATCGCCACGATCAGCGGCACCTTGGCCGCCTTGGCGTGGTTGATGGCCTCGATGGTCTGCGGCATCACCGAATCGTTGGCAGCGACGACGAGGACCACGATGTCCGTGACCTTGGCACCGCGTGCGCGCATCTGGGTGAAGGCCGCGTGGCCGGGCGTGTCGATGAAGGTGACGCGGGCGCCTGACGGGGTCGAAACCTGATAGGCGCCGATGTGCTGGGTGATGCCGCCGGCCTCGCCGGAGACGACGTTGGTCTGCCGGATCGCGTCAAGCAGCGAGGTCTTGCCGTGGTCGACATGGCCCATGATGGTCACGACAGCCGGACGCG
Organism: Beijerinckiaceae bacterium; assembly: GCA_025459195.1. Taxonomy (GTDB): domain Bacteria; phylum Pseudomonadota; class Alphaproteobacteria; order Rhizobiales; family Beijerinckiaceae; genus Allobosea. The sequence continues at coordinate 885 of JALORF010000193.1, read as the reverse complement.
GGCTGAGCGCACCATCATCGTCGGGCAGGTTGAACAGACCATCTTCGACGTCGGCCTCGGCCACGCGCTTGACGGTGTGACCCATGTCTTCGGCGATAAGCTGGGCCGTGTCCGCATCGACCACATCCGTGATCTTCAGCATCTGGCCCTGCTTCATCAGGAAGCGGATCACGTCGACGGCCCGTTCCGACATGCGGTTGGCCAGTTCCTGGATGGTGATCGTCTCGGGAACGACGACCTCGCGCGACAGCTTTTCCTTGGGCTCGTTCGAGCCGCGCTGGCCACTCATGCGCTGCACGCGGCGGCGGAAGGCCGCCACCGAACGCATGCGCTCGGCATCGGCATCGAGCGCGTTGGTCAGGGTCAACCGGCCACGGCTCTTGTTGTCGCCAACCTTGGGAACGCGAACCTCGGTGCTGCCGGGCTTGGCGGCTCCACCGGGGCCGCGGCGCACGCCGGCGCGGTCATCGTCATCCCCGCGCGGGCGGGCCGTTCCGGGCGCGGCGCGGCGCGGCGCGCTCAGGTCGAGCGGCGGCGCTTCGCCGGCGCTGGTGCGCAGCATGCGCGGGCCCGACGAGGCACCGAAACCGCCGGCAGGGCGCGGACCGCGCGGACCGTCGCCATCGGTGCGGGGGCGGAAGCCACCTTCTGGACGCGGTGCGCCGCCATCCGGACGCGGGCCGCGATAGCCACCCTCGGGGCGGGGGCCGGCCCCATCAGGGCGGGGACCGCGATAACCGCCTTCGGGACGCGGTCCATCCGGACGGGCGCTGCGATAGCCTGAATCGGGACGCGGTGCGCCACCGTCGGGGCGCGGTCCACGGAAACCGGAATCAGGTCGCGGCGCATCGGAGCGCATCGCCGGCCGATCACCTTCGGGACGGG
>JALORF010000192.1 GCA_025459195.1 Beijerinckiaceae bacterium | reverse complement strand
GCAGCCGCCAGTAAATCCCGTTCAAGACACGCCGGTCATCGACACGAGCAACACCGCGCGGCTTGTTGGGCAGCAAAGGCTCGATCACCGACCACTCGAAATCCGTCAATTCATAACGTCTCTGGCTCATCTCAAGCTCCTCCAAGGAGCTTGAATCAGCTTTCAACGCAAAACGGAATCCACCTTTATGAGTTTAGGAGCTAATGCGGACCGCGCACCGGCGAACCAGCACGCGGTCTGCTTGGAGCACCGATCAGGCTACATGCAAACAGCGGACATCCGGCTCCACAGCCTCACTCGCGGCCAGCGCCTCCAGCCCTTGATCCGTCACCGCAAAGCACGGATCGCCATGGGCCGCGACGAGCCCAGCGGTGCGCAGTGGCTCGGGCAGCCAGCCTGAGCCGTCCAGGCTCTGCGCCGCCATGGCGGCCAGTTCGTCCTTGCGCTTGGCGGAGAGCTGCTTGGTAAAGGCCTCGCGGTCGGCATCGGTTTCCAGGGCCTGCGCGGCGGGGGAGGCCAGGATCGCATCGGTGATCTGGGCCTTGGTCAGGCCGGTGAAGAAGGCTTCATCGGGGGTCCACCAGCCTGTCATGTCGAGCTGGAGGCGGGTTGCGAGCGCGTCGGCCACAGCCTGACGGCGGGTGGCGGCGGCAAAGGCGCCGGTGTGCGACAGGTCGAGCGTCGAGGCGATCATCATGGCGAGCGTGGCCAGCAGAGTGTCGGCGTTCTGTGCCATGCACCAGCCGAACCAGCCCACCTCCGTGTCTGGCACGGATGTGCCCAGCGCCTCGCGCGCGCTGGCTAGCGGCTCGGCATCGCTGCTGATCAGGCAGCCGAACGCATGGACCGACAGGCCGACCGGGCCTTCGCGCGCGATCTGTTGGGCTCCCAGCGCATAAACGGCAAGCGCCAGCCCCGTGCCGGGATCAGCAGCGAGCAGGCTGCGCAAGGCGCGCGTGCGGACGCTGGTCAGCTCCTGCATTGTCTTCTGGGTGTAGCCTCCGCCATCGGCGGGCGGATCATCCTCCCACGGCGGGATGGTGTCGTCGGTGGCAGACGGCGACACCGGCACGCCATTGATCGTGACCGTGCCCGCGGCGGGGTCCAGCACCATAACGGCGATGCCATCGGATGTGGGGCGTGGGGCCTCGCCTCGGGGTTCGGGTTCGCCGGTGGCTCCAGCAGGCTGATCCGCACGGATGGCCTCTTCCTCCCGGCGTTCCTTCTCGCGGCGGCGTTCGGCGTCGACCTTGGCCTTCTCGGCGGCGCGACGCTGGTCGATGCGGTTGATCTTCTTCTGATCGCCACTGGTGACCACACCGGTCATCACCTCGGCCTCACCATTGTTGCTCACGCTGATGATGCAGCCGGCCAGCTTCTGCTTCTCCGGGTCCCAGCTGCGCAAGCCCTCGCGCAGGGCTGTCATGGCCGCATGCACGTCGGCCAGTTCGGCGGCCAGCGTCTCGTTGGTGTCGTCTTCGGAAAGGCGGGCTTGGAGTGCATCGGCCTGATTGGACAAGGCTTGACTGGTGGCGATTTCCTCCTGCGTCGGTTCACGCCAGTCCGGGCGCAGCCGGTGGGCATGGCCGCCGTCGGCACGGGTGGCACCCAGCGCAACGGTTACCCAGCCCCAGCCTTCGGCTTCCAGCGGGGCTTTCAGGGCCTCCAGCTTTTCGCCTGCGAGCCGCTGCAGCAGCTCCGGGCTGTCGAGGAACACCATGTCGTCTTCAAACAGATCCCGGCGGATCACGCCGCCAGCCTCTGCATAGGCATCGAGCCCGACGAACCTGGCCAGCCGGTCTGTGGCCCGCACCGCGCCTTGGGTCAGATAGGCGCGGACCGACCAGCCATTGGTGACCGGCTTGGTCATGAGCGCGAACACCCGCTCCTGGGCGTCATGCTCGGGCACGAGGCAGAAGGCGCGCGCCGCCTCCAGCCCGATCTCGCCGCGCCGGAAAGCGGCCTTCAGCACAGGAGAGAGTGCCGACAAAGCGAGCCGCTGGCGGACGTGGCGCACGCTCGCCCCGAACCGGGCAGCGATGGCGTCTTCCAACAGGCCTGAAGCTGCCAGCCGCCCGAAAGCCTCGACCTCATCAAGCGGATGCATCGCCACGCGCTGGACGTTCTCGGCCAGCGAGGCTTCTTCGGCGATGTCGCCTGGCACGATGGTGCACGGCACCTCGAACTCGCCGGTGATGACCTTGCGCTTCTGGAGCAGCTTCAGCGCGGCGAGCCTGCGCCCACCGGCAGAGACCTGATAGCGCCCGCCCTCGACGGCTACCACGGTAAGGCCCTGCAACAAGCCATGGGCGGCGATGGAGGCGGCGAGTTCTTCGACAGCCTCCTTCTTGCCGGTCTTGCGGGCATTGAGCGGTGACGGCTGAAGCGCCTTCAACGGGATGAATTGAACATGGGACATGATGGGAACCCTCGACTTCGAGAAGTTCCCGGGCCCGACCACCGGACCCGGGGCCGCCTGCGCGGCCCTTGTCCTCACCCGCCCCCGCCGCCACCGGCTGGCAACGGGGGAACAGCGCAGCGTCCCTTGCCAGCCGGTGGCAAGGAGGCAGAAAGCACGACGCGCAGGTAGCGCCGGGTTGGTGCTTGCTCGATCAGCCTGTCTGGGCGTGGGCCTCGATATGTGCAGCCATGCGGGCTGCAATGGCTTCATTGTCGGTTTCAATCAAATTCTGTAGTCCACCTTACATGACCTGCGTCCAGTCTGGTCCCCATTCGAAATGGAAATCTGTTGAGAGGTGATCTGAGCCCTGAAAACCGAGTCGTTCTGAATAGGATTTTTCCGTGCTGGCTTGCTTGGTCGGCAGGAATGGAAAACGATGGAGGGTAGCAAGATTTGGGACGCCAAGACGTCGTTCATTCTTGAGCAGGGCGCGGACGGGGTTCTTGTCCCAGAGATGCGGCGGCATGGCGAAGTGTCTGAAAGCAGGCGGGTTCCTCAGCCTTGCCCACGCGGCAGAAAAGTTGGAGAAATGGGCCAGATGCCGCAACGAGCTCCGGCCCCAAGCGCCATCGGCAACAAGGTCCCGATCTCATTGGTGCAACACGGCGATGACCCGAGACCATCGCCCTGACAGAGGCCGACGAACTCCATCCTCAGGCGAACCATCGTTCGGGGCAAAATCATTGAAGAACCGGACTCGGCTAAATATCCTTGGAGCCAAGGGGCTAAGGCCCATACAACTCATGGGAACAGTCCGAACATGACAGTGAGACTGGACAGGCATGCGCGCCATGTGATGCTGCGCGAAATCGGCGGGTCCGGCCAGAAGCGCCTTGATGCGGCCTGCGTGGCGCTTGTCGGCCTGGGCGGCCTCGGCTCACCGGCAGCCTTGTATCTTGCCGCCGCCGGTGTCGGCCATTTGATCCTGATCGATGATGACCAAGTCGAACTTTCGAATCTTCAGCGACAGATTCTGTATGTGTCCGCGGATGTGGGACGGACGAAAGCGCAGGTCGCGCGCGATCGGCTGGCTGCGCTGGATCCGGACCTGAAAGTCGTTTCCCAATGCGAACGGGTCACAGGCGACAACGCCAAGCGACTGCTTGAAGGAGCCGACGTTGTGCTCGACGGGTCGGACAGTTTTGCAACCCGCATAGCCGTGAATGCTGCTTGTCACGAACTGGGCCTCGCGCTGGTGAGCGGAGCCGTGGGGCGCTGGGAGGGCGAAGTGGCGGTCTTCCGGCCCGGCGGGATATTGCCAGATGGCGGACAGTCTCCGTGTTACCAATGCCTCCATGCCTCACATCCGGAAGACCAGGAAGACTGTGCAACCGTCGGGATTGTTGGCGCCTTGCCGGGCTTGATCGGCGCGACCATGGCGCTTGAAGCAGTCAAGCTCATTACATCGGCGGGCGAACCCTTGTTGGGCCGTGTTTGGCGGCTTGATGGTCTGACGATGCGCAGCGTGCGCCTGATGCTTCCGCACAACCCGGCCTGTCCGCAATGCGGGAAGTCAGACTTGATGCAGGTCAAGCCGCTGGCACCCGCGCGTTAATGCAATCCGCCGCCGAACAGTCCAGCTTGTCCCGGCTCCGAGCCTGACAGCCTGTCGGGGGCCCGCCCCCTCCATCAAGGCTCCCTATCGGCTGTCAGGCCGGATGCGTCGGTCGCCAACCCGCACTCCTGCCGGCGGCGGACGCATCAAGGGAGCCGGGGGAAACCCCGGCTCCTCCCGCGCTTGGAAAGGGGCTTGAGGATGGGTCTGCTCAGCGACGGCTTCGGTCGTCAATTCTCGTATCTGCGCCTGTCGGTGACAGAGGTGTGCAATTATCGCTGCACCTATTGCCTGCCGGATGGCTATCGCAAGACGCGCCCGCACGACTTCCTGCGGGTCGATGAAGTCGCCCGGTTGGCGCGCGTGGCCGTGCGTGCGGGCCTTTCCAAGATCCGTCTGACCGGCGGCGAGCCGTCCGCGCGGGGCGATCTGGCCGGCCTGATTGCGGCCGTTTCCGATGCCGGAGCAGGCAAGGTCGCGCTCACCACCAATGGCTGGAGCCTGGCGCGCGATCTCGCCCGCTGGACCGATGCCGGCCTGACCCACCTCAATGTCAGTGTCGACAGTCTCGACCCGGCGGT
>JALORF010000191.1 GCA_025459195.1 Beijerinckiaceae bacterium | reverse complement strand
CGTCGTGACAGGCGCGCCGGGCTGCCGGGTCTGTGCCGGCGGCTGAACCGTCGGCAGCGGCAATGGCTGTGGCCGGATCGCACCGGGCGGCGCGGTCACCGGCGGTGTTGTGGCCGGCGGTGTGGTCACAGGCGGAGCCGTCACAGGAGGACGCGTCACGGGCGGTGGCGTGACAGGCGGCGTCGTGGCGGGTGGCGTCGTGGCGGGTGGCGTCGTCACAGGAGGACGCGTCGCGGGCGGAGGCGTGACGGGCGGCGACGTAGTGGCCGGGGCCGTCACGGGAGCCGTCGTGGCAGGCGGCGTCGTGACAGGAGGCGTCGTGGCGGGTGGCGTGGTCACAGGCGGAGCCGTCACAGGAGGACGCGTCGCGGGCGGAGGCGTGACGAGCGGCGACGTAGTGGCCGGGGCCGTCACGGGAGCCGTTGTCGCAGGCGGCGTGGTGGCGGGTGGCGTCGTGGCCGGCGGTGTCGTCACAGGCGGCGGTGCCACGGGCGGCGTGGTGGCAGGAGGCGTGGTCGGGCGCAGCGTTGGCACGACGCCGCCGGGAGCCTGAACCGCAGGCGTCTGCACGCCAGGAGTCTGCACACCAGGAGTCTGCAGGCCGGGAGTCTGCCCACCGGGGGTCAGAACGCCCTGCCCTGGCCCGCGCGGCGGCAAGACGCCAGGGGTGAGGCCGGGTGTAACGGCAGGGGTGAGACCGGGAGCAAGGCCTGGCGCTGAGCCCGGCCCTGACTGGCGCGGGTTGAGGCGCACGCGCTCGTTGACGGAGGGCGGGCGCGCCAGCCGGATGGCGAGCGCTGCCGCGCCGGCGGCGGCCCCGACAGCGAGGGCACCGGCGGCAAGACCGCCCGGACTGATCGAGGGACTGCCGCCCGGCGGCACGAAAGCGCCCGGCGGCAGGCCCGTGCCGGGCAGCACGCCGGGGGGTGGCGGTGGCAGACCGGGCAGCACCGGCTGCGACTGCGGCACCAGAAGCGCGTTGTTGTGGATGTTGTAGTAGATCACGTTCGTGGGTGGCGGCGGCGCGATGTAGACCGGCGGCGCGATATAGACAGGAAGCGGCACGAACACCGGTGCCGGCAGCTCATATTCCTCCAGAACGTCGATGGGCGTCAGGATCTGGATCGGAGGTGGCGGCGGCGGCAGGAAGAACCGTGGCGGCGGCGGCGGCGGCGCGAAACCGAAATCGGGGTCGGCATAGCTCAGCACCGGACGGGTGATGTAGATCACCTCCTCCTCCAGCGGCGGGCCGATCTCGAAATCCAGTTCGGCAAAGCCACGCGGCGGCTCGGGCGGCGCGGTCAGGCGGGCCAGCCGGCGGCGCGCCTCGGCAGCGTGCGGGCCGCGCGGATAGCGGTTCAGATAGGTCCAGTAGGCTTCCGGTTCGTTGCGGGTGCGCGCACGCCGCCAGGTGATCGCCTCGCGGCGGGCAGCCAGAATGGCCTTGACGCGCCCGGCCATGGGATCGCGCGGATAGGCCCTGAGGAAGGCTTCGTAGGCAGGCACCGTGTCCTTTTCGATGGCGGTCAGGTAGGCGTCGCGCGCATCAAGCTCGGCGATGGGCCGCTCGCGGCGCTGGCGCTGGGCCTGAACATCGACCGCTGGCGGCGGCGCGGATGCAGCCGCCTCGAACAGCGAGAACGGGGCTTCGAGCCGGGCCGCATGCCAGGGCACTTCAGCCCCGGCACTGGCCTCGTTGACGCGCAGCCGGACGCGGTTGAACACCTCCTCGATCGGCAGGCCGCCTTCGCGCATCATCTCGTTGAGGGCCAGCGCATAGGCCCCGAATTCGCCATTGCCCTCCGGCGCGACCACGCCGGGAGAACTGTTGAAGGCCAGCAGCATGCGCGGGTCCGGTTCCATCAGGGCCAGCCCGCCCTGGAGCGGGGTTCCGGTCTTGGCGAAGGGCAGCGGACGGGCAAGATCGAGCACCACGATCGAGGCGCGCAGCGGCAGCGCTGCCATGGGCCTCAGCAGATCGGCAATGCGGACCGACTCGATGGGCGCATCGACATCGCGCGCGATGCGGGCATCGACCGGCACGACATAGTTCTCGCCCTCGACCTGAAGGCCATAGCCGGCCATGTAGACCACAGCCACCGTGTCCGGGCCTGCCGCCGTGGCCTTGTCGAGGAAATCGCGGAAGGAGCGGCGCAGCATCTCGGCATCGAGATCGCGCGCGCCGACCACATCGAAGCCGGCCGCCTGCAAGGTCTGGCCGATCAGCCCGGCATCATTGGCCGCCGTCTTGAGCGGACCGGACGGGTAGGCTGAATTGCCGATGACGAAGGCCACGCGCTTCTGCACAGGCTGGCCGGCGGGCGCGGCCGGGGGCGTCTGCGCCGAGGCAGGCAGCAGCGCCAGCAGCAGCGCCGCCAGCAGCCCGGCGAGACACACGCGGCCATGGCGCAGCGCCGCAGCAGCCGCCAGCCTGACCGACATCAGACCATGCCGGCGAGGCTGGTCCTGCCGGCCTGTTGGCGTTGTCAGCCTGCTGTTCATCATCGCCTCCTCAGCGGTGAGCGGATAGGCTTGCAGACCTTTCGATCATGCGAGTGGCCCTGCAAGAACCATCTTGATCATCGTCGATACCGAAGGCTGCACCCGCCAGCGTGAATGCTGACTGAACGGGTCCGGCCACGGCGCAAGGTCCGTTGGAACAGAGGCGACGCCCGACTGGAGCGCAGGACCAGACTGCCAGATTTGCCTTGTTTGTGCCGCGTGACAGGTGTCTCATGCTCTCCGCCCGGCTGCAAGGCCGGGGATCATGGATGAGAATCGGCCAGAGAGGACTGCCCATGCGCCTTGTCTCGACAAAGCCTGTTTCGCAAAAGCCCGTTTGTTTCATGCGGAGCCGCCGTGTTGCTGCCGGTCTTGCGGCAAGCCTGGCCATCGCAGCGAGCCCCCTGTTCGGCGCAGCCGGTGCCCAGGCACAGGGCCGGCCTGCCGCCAGGGCCCCCGCCGAACTGACCATCGTCAATGCCCGCACGGCCACGCTGACCGCTTTCGAGATCGCCACCACCGGCGATCAGCCGCGCCTTGTGGGCAAGCTGACCAAGCCGCTGGCGCCGGGCAAGTCGGTGAAGCTCAAGCTCAACAGGCCGACAGGGTGCAGTTTCTTCGTGCTCGCACGCTTCGACGACGAGACCGACAACGATTCCGAAAGCGCCAACCTGTGCGGCGAAAAGCAGATCAGGCTGACCGATTGAGAACAGGGCCGGGCGCCGGGCGGGTCAGCCCTGCTCGCCGCCCACCCCTGCCCTGACCAGCTTGTAGGTGATGGAGTCCACCAGCGCCTGGAATGAAGCATCGATGATGTTGGCGCTGACGCCGACTGTGGTCCAGCGCTCGGCGCCATCGGCTGAATCGATCAGCACCCGCGTCACGGCATCGGTGCCGCCCTGGAAGATGCGGACCTTGTAGTCGACCAGTTTGAGCGCCTTGATGAACTCCTGGTAGCGGCCCAGGTCCTTGCGCAGGGCCTTGTCCAGCGCGTTCACCGGGCCATTGCCCTCGGCCACCGACATGCGTGACTGCCCGCCGATCCTGACCTTGACGATGGCTTCGGAAAAGGTGACCAGCTCGCCCACGGCGTTGTAGCGGCGTTCGACGTTGACCTTGAAGCGCTCGACATCGAAATAGGTCGGCACCTGGCCCATGACGCGCTTGGCCAGCAGGAAGAACGAGGCATCGGCCCCCTCGTAGGCATAGCCTTGCGCCTCCTTGTCCTTGACCTCCGAGAGCACGCGGCCCAGCCTGGGGTCGGCCTTGTCGATGGCGATGCCGATGCGTTCCAGTTCGGCAATCAGGTTCGATTTGCCGGCCTGATCGGAGACCAGCACCCGGCGGCGGTTGCCCACCGTCTCGGGCCGGACATGCTCATAGGTTTCCGGCTCCTTCAGCACGGCGGAGGCATGGATGCCGGCCTTGGTGGCGAAGGCGGAAGCCCCGACGAAGGGCGCGTGCCGGTTCGGCGAGCGGTTGAGGATTTCGTCGAGCTGGCGCGAGGCCTTGGTGAGTTCGCCCAGCCGCGTCTCGTCAACGCCGATGGCATAGCGCCCGCTCAGGCCGGGCTTGAGTTTCAGCGCGCCGATCAGCGTCACGAGATTGGCGTTGCCGCAACGCTCGCCGAGGCCGTTGAGCGTGCCCTGGATGTGGCGCGCGCCAGCCTCGACCGCCGCCAGCGAATTGGCCACCGCACAGCCGCAATCATCGTGGGCATGGATGCCCAGATGGCTGCCGGGCACGACGCTGGCCGTGTGCCTGACAGTCGCGTCGATCTCGCCGGGCAGCGTGCCGCCATTGGTGTCACACAGCACCACCCAGCGCGCGCCGGCCTCATGCGCCGTGCGGGCGCAGGCCAGCGCATAATCGGGGTTTGCCTTGTAGCCATCGAAGAAATGCTCGCAGTCGACGATGGCCTCTCGGCCTGCCGCGACGGCAGCCAGAACGCTGTCGCGGATCGAGGCGAGGTTCTCCTCGTTGCTGGTCTCCAGCGCCACGCGCACATGGTAATCCCAGGTCTTGGCGACGAAGACGATGGCATCGGCGCGGGCTTCGATCAGTCCGGCAAGGCCGGGATCGTTGGAAGCCGAGCGACCGGGCCGGCGTGTC
>JALORF010000190.1 GCA_025459195.1 Beijerinckiaceae bacterium | reverse complement strand
GGCTGATCGGTTGTGCCACCGGGCTCAAGGCATGTAGCCAAGCGGCAGCTCGTGCGTGTCCTTCAGTTCCTCCATCACGAAGCTGGCTGACACGTCGGTCATGTCGATGCGGGCGATGAGGCGCTGGTAGAGCCGGTCATAGGCCGCGACATCCGGCACGCGGGCGCGCAGGATGTAGTCGATGTCGCCGGCGGTGCGGTAGGCCCCGGTGATCTCAGGGATTTCAGCCAGCGTGGCGCGGAAGGTCTCGGCCCAGTCGGCGCTGTGCCGGCCTGTGCGGATGACGATGAACACCGTCAGCGCGAGGTTGAGCTTGTTCGGGTCCAGCAGCGTGACGCGCTGCTTGATGATCCCCGCCGCCTCCAGTTGTTGCACGCGGCGCCAGCAGGCATTGCGCGACAGGGCGACCGCCTCGCTCAGCGCATCGAGCGAAAGGGTCGAATCGCGCTGCAGCACGCTGAGGATGCGTTTGTCGGTTGCATCTGGTTTGTGGGACAATCTTCTACCTCTTGCTGGAATGCGCAGGTCTTGTCCCACACATCGAGCGAATTTGCGAGAAGTCAGGGACACGCACTCGCTGCCTCGACCGTATGATCATACGATCCCCCAAAAAGGTGCCTGTCATGCCCAATCCGTTCACACGCCACCCCGAAGCGCTCGGAGAGAGTTTCGGTCAGCATTTCATCCATGCGATGAGCTATTCCATGCGGCTGTTCGGAGCGGCGGGTGCCGCGTTCGTGCACGCGCTGCTGCCCTTTCTGTTCGAAAAGACGGCAAGCAACACGATCAAGGCCATGTATGGCGAAATGACCAGCCGCGGTGCGACGGCCCCGATCGAGTCTGCCAAGGGCCTGCAGGCTGCCGAGTAGGCCGCCTGACAATCCGCCGCCTGCCTGGCAGCGCTCGCCAATCGGGGGCTGCGTCGCGATGGGGGTTGAAACCCGCTGGCTTGCTGGCTATACGCAGCGCCGGCAGCAGTGTAGCTCAGTTGGTTAGAGCGACGGATTCATAACCCGTAGGTCACCAGTTCAAGTCTGGTCACTGCTACCAGTTCTTCTCAGTGCTGGCCGGAGAAACTGTGCGCGCCCCGCGCAGAACGGGCCGCCCGTTCAGGCTGGCCTGCTGGCGAGTTTCTTCAGCCGCACGACCTTGAAATAGCCGCGCCCGACATGCTCGGTCCGGTAACGGCCCGTCCGTGCCGCCCAGTCGGTCAGACGGCTGACCTTGAAGTCGGTGCTCCAGCCCACGGCCTTGGCCAGTGGCGCCAGCGCTGACCAGAAGGCCGCACTGGCGCCGGCTGAATCGACCAGCCGGCTTGAAATCACGATTTCCCCGCCGGGCCTGAGCACCCGGTCCATCTCATCCAGTGCCTGCTCGGGATCAGGCACCAGCGTGATCACGAACTGGGCCGTGACCGCATCAAAGGCCTCGTCCGGAAAGCCAAGGCGGCAGGCATCCATGACGCTGAGGCCGCTGACGGCGCTCAGCGTGCGATCCCGCACTTTCTGGCCAGCGACACGCAGCATGTCTTCGGAGAGGTCGACGCCGACCACGCGCCGGTCAGCCGGGAAATAGGGCAAGGTGAGGCCGGTGCCGACGCCGATTTCGAGAATGTCGCGCCCGCAGGCCACCGCCGCATCGACGGCCTCGCGCTGGGCGCGGGCCAGGAGGCCGACATAGACCTTGTCGTAGAATCGCGCCCAGACGCGGTAGACCTTCTTCTGGCCGTCAAGATCGTAGGTCACGGACATGGGCGGCTGCCAGGCAAGAGAAGGCGCAAGGATTGGCGCTCGAAGAGGGCGAAAATGGCCGGTTCAGGCCGGTGCCGCAACGGGGCGGGCCAGTGCCTCGCTGCCGGAGCGGGCAGTGGCAGCGCGCAGGGCCACGGGCCTGATGATGCCACCGCCGAGCACGCGCGCATCTGGCAGGGCACTGTCATAGAGCACGCAGGCCTGTCCGGGGGCAACGCCTTCTTCCGCATCGAGCAGTTCCACGACGCACTCGCCGTCCACCTCGCGCAGGATGGCCGGTTTGGGCGGGCGGGTCGAACGCACGCGGGCCGCCACCTCCACGCCGGCATGGAGCGCCTCGGCCAGCGGCTGGTCACCAAGCCAGTTGAGATCGCGCAGGCGGACGATCCTTGTCGCCAGCGCCGAGCGTGGCCCGACAATGACGCGGGCGTTGTCCGCATCCAGCCGCAGCACATACAGCGCTTCGCTCGCGGCGATGCCGATGCCCTTGCGCTGGCCGACAGTGAACCTGAGGATGCCGTCATGGTGGCCAAGCACCTTGCCATCCATGTCGACGATCTCGCCGGGGCGAGAGGCTCCCGGCTTCAGCCGCTCGATCACGTCGGCATAGCGGCCCGACGGCACGAAGCAGATGTCCTGGCTGTCGGGCTTGTCGGCAATGGTCAGCCCCAGTTCCGCCGCAAGCTCGCGGGTGCGGCTCTTGGGCAACGATCCGAGCGGGAAGCGCAGCAGATCAAGCTGGTCCTGCGAGGTGGCGTAGAGAAAATAGCTCTGGTCGCGGCTTTCGTCGGCGGCGCGGTGCAGCGTGCGGTGGGCACCTGCGCCCCGCCGCGAGACCACATAGTGGCCAGTGGCGAGGGCATCGGCCCCCAATTCGCGCGCCAGGCCGAGCAGATCGCGGAACTTTACGGTGCGGTTGCAATCGACGCATGGAATCGGGGTTTCGCCGGCCAGATAGCTGTCGGCAAAGCGCTCCATCACCTCGCTGCGGAAGCGGTTCTCGTAGTCGAGCACATAGTGCGGGATGCCGATGGCTTCCGCCACGCGGCGGGCATCATGGATATCCTGCCCGGCGCAGCAGGACCCTGCCCGGTGCACGGCCTCGCCATGATCGTAAAGCTGCAAGGTGACGCCGATGACCTCATAGCCCTCGGCCTTGAGCAGGGCGGCCACGACCGATGAATCCACACCGCCCGACATCGCGACAACCACGCGCGTCCCGGATGGGGGCTTGGCGATGTCGAGCGAGTTGAGCAAGGGGCATGGTCTCCTGAACGGGTGACATGAACGGTCTCGCTCATATAGGGCATCGACTGGAAAAGGGGAATCCGGATTTGGCAGGGCGGCAGAGCGCATGCCCCGGAGCCTGTCACGCCCCGGTCCGGCATCGGCAAGAACTGCCGGCCTGCCGGGCCTTTCCTGCCGCCCGCGCGCTGCATTGCTGGTGCGCTGATCGGAAAAATCCAGCATCATCAGAAGGTTGCAGGCGGAAGCCGGATGGCGCGGCCCTTGCTGGAGACGGGAGGGACCACTCCATCCGAAAGTGCCTGCGTGACCAGTTCCTTGCCCAACGCCTTGACCAGTCCTGTGGCTGCATTGAACCCGTCAGGCGTGCGCCCGGGCGCGCCCGCCGCTGCGCAGCGTGCCGCGTCCACCCGTCCGGAAGCTGTGTTCGTGCTGCCCGCGCCGGATGCTGCCGAGCAGCCCCGTGCGCCATCACGCCCCGAACCCTTGCGCCGTGAACCCTTGCGCCCCGAATCTTTTCGGCCCGATCTGGCGCGCCGTGCTCCGGTGCCCCTCAGGGCTTCGCCTGCCGAAACATCCCCCGCCGAGACCGGATCGCCCGCCCGTGACGCGGACCGGAGCGGCCCTTCGGCGCGCTCGGTCGAGGCGCGCGACCGTGCCCTGGGCCTGAACAAGGATGATCGTCCGCAGCCCCGTGGTCTGAGACCCGACCATGAGGGCGGCCAGCGCCGGCCCGAGACCGGGCCTGCGAGGCCGGACACGGACCCAGCCGGTGACGGGGCTTCGATCGAGGCGGAATCCGGAACGGACGCTGAGGGTGCCACCTCAGCGCAGATGTCCGATGGTGGCAGCAGCGACGCAAGTGCAGTCGAGACCGCCCCCGCGCCGGAGGGTGCAGCAGCCCCGGCGGATGCCGGCGCGGCAGCGACGCCTGTAACCATCACCGCGCTGGCGATGATGCAGGTGCAGGCCGCTCAAGCGATGGCGGACGAGACCAGTGGTGAGGCCCGGAACAGTCCTGCCCCGGTCCCCGCTGATGGGGCCGCGACAGCCGGCGAGGCCGGCACTGATGCTGACGCCGCTGCCAAGGCCGTCGCCGGCGCGCAAATCGCCGCAGTCAGCGAGGAAGCTGGCGAGGAGGCTGCTTCCGCACCGGTTGATTCCGGCAAGCCGGCGGGTGCAGCCAATGCTGCCAACCAGGGCGGAGCGACCCACGGGGCGGCCATGTCGGCCCTGGCAATATCATTGGCTGGAGCGGGCGGCGATGGCTCGTCCCCGCCGGTGGAGCCGGGCGCGATGTCGGCCGATGGCCGCACCATCGCCGCTGCCGCGAAACAGCCAGGTTCTCAGGCCAGCGGAGCTGCGGGCGAGACTCCGAAACCCGATCTCAAGGCCGGTGACGTGCCTCAGGTGGACGGCGCGATGTCGGAGCCGGGGGCCAGCCCGGCCTCTGCAAAGGTCTCCGAGCCACAGGGTTCGGGCCTGCCGCAGGCGGGTGCTGCGCCAGCACAGGGCCGGGCGGGCGAGCCCTTGCCTTCCGCCATGCCGGAGACGGCGCGCGCCATTGCGCCTGGCGCTGTGCCGGTCGAGATCGGGCTTCGGGCCTTGCAGGGCCTCAAGG
>JALORF010000189.1 GCA_025459195.1 Beijerinckiaceae bacterium | reverse complement strand
GGAGATGAGACAGGGGCAATCCCTGGTCATGACGCCGCAGCTTCTGCAGGCGATCAAGCTGCTCCAGCTTTCCCATCTCGATCTGCAGACCTTCGTCGATGCCGAGGTCGAGCGCAATCCGCTGCTCGAACGCACTGAACCCGATGATGCCGTTGATCCGCGCGAGGCGCTGAGCGAGCCGTCGCAGGACGGTCATCGGGACGCGCCCGATGGCGCCGACGGCTTCGAGGATGTCGCCCCGCCGGACTGGTATGGCGAGGAACTGGCCACGGCCCGGCAAGGTCTTGAGGAGACGCTCGGCACCCGCCTCGACAATGTCTTCCCCGATGAAGCACCCCAGGTGGCGCGGCTCGAACAGAGTTCGGAGGCCATGCTGCCGGTGATGGGGAGCGGCGCGGTCGGCAATGGCGGCTCGGCCAGCTTCGACGAGGACCTGCCCGGGCTTGAGGAGACCTTGTCGGTCGAGCAGAGCCTGCACGAGGTGCTGTGCGAGCAACTCGACGTGGCCGTCACCGATCCTGTCACCCGGCTGATCGGTCGGCACCTGATCGATGCCATCGACGATGCGGGCTATCTCGCCGAGCCGCTGCCGGAGATGGCCGAGCGGCTGGGTGTCGGCATGGCCCGGCTGGACGCCATTCTGGCCATCATCCACACCTTCGAGCCTTCGGGAGTCGGTGCGCGCGATCTCGCCGAATGCCTTGCCATCCAGCTCAAGGACAAGAACCGCCATGATCCGGCGATGGCGACCCTGCTCGCCCATCTGCCCTTGCTGGCGAAACGGGACTTTGCCGCCCTTCGCAGACTGTGCGGCGTGGACGAGGATGATCTGGCCGAGATGATCGCGGAGATCAGGGCGCTCGATCCCAAGCCCGGCCGGGCCTATGGTGGCGGCGCTGCGGAAACGGTGGTGCCTGATGTCATCGTCCGGGCAGCGCCTGACGGCTCCTGGCTGATCGACCTGAACCCCGACACGCTGCCGCGCGTGCTCGTCAACCAGACCTACCACACCCGCGTCAGCAAGGCGGCCCGCACCGACACCGACAAGGCGTTCATCGCCGAGTGCCTGCAGACGGCGAACTGGCTGACGCGCAGTCTCGAACAGCGCGCACGCACCATTCTCAAGGTTGCCAGCGAGATCGTGCGCCAGCAGGATGCCTTCTTCGCCTATGGCGTCGAGCATCTGCGCCCGCTCAATCTCAAGACGGTGGCGGATGCGATTGCGATGCACGAATCAACCGTCTCGCGCGTCACCTCCAACAAGTATCTGATCAGCCCGCGCGGGCTGTTCGAGATGAAGTATTTCTTCACGGCCTCCATTGCCAGCACAGGCTATGGCGAGGCCCATTCCGCCGAGGCGGTGCGCTACCGCATCAAGGCGATGATCGACGCCGAAAGCGGCCGCGATGTCCTGTCCGACGATGCCATCGTGGCGCGTCTGCGCGAACAGGGCATCGACATTGCCCGCCGCACGGTGGCAAAGTATCGCGAGGCGCTGGGAATCGGCTCCTCGATGGAACGCCGCCGTGACAAGCAGGCCGCGCAGGGGCGCAATCGCTGACGCCAGGGTGGCCGGCGAGGCTCGCCAGCCGCGTCGTCCCGCTGTGCGTCCACCGCGAAAAAATTGATGTTTTTCAGAAACATGGATGATGCTGTCGGCATTCCCGGTGCCGCCGGCTTTTTTGTTGGCCGGCAGCGGAATGCGTTGACACTCACCCCGCAACGGCACAGATTCAGGTGACCGGGTCTGGCCGGTCGGGGCTTGACCTTTGGGCCCGCGGCTCTCCCGAGACGGAGGGACTATTCATGGGTTTGCGTGTTTCCGGCAAGAATCTCGATGTCGGTGAAGCCATCCGCTCCCAGGCGGAGGACAGGGTCGGATCAGCGCTCGGCAAGTATTACGAGGGCAGTTTCAACGGCCATGTCACACTCGCAAAGGACGGAACCGGATTTCGCAGCGATGCGGTGCTGCATCTGTCATCCGGGATGACGCTGGAGGCATCCGGCACGGCCCATGACGCCTACCAGAGCCTCGACAAGATGGTCGACAAGATCGAGAAGCGCCTGCGCCGCTACAAGCGCCGGCTGAAGGATCATTCGGGCAACGCCCATGCCCGCAGGGCCCTGATGGATATCCCGTCTTATGTGATCGAAGCGCCGAACGAGGACAGCGAGGAGGATCACGCCCACGACCTGAACGGATCGCACCCCGCCATCGTCGCGGAAACCACCCGCGCGCTGCATGACCTCAGCGTTGGCGATGCGGTCTCCGAACTCGATCTCACCGGCTCGCCCGTGCTGGTCTTCAGAAATGCTGGCAATGGCCGGGTGAACATCGTATACCGCCGACGCGACGGCAACATTGGGTGGATAGACCCGCCGACCGCCTTGTCTTGAACCCCTGAATGGACTTAGGGACTTTCGCGCAGCAACCCGGTCCGGACCGCAGCGTTCGGCACGGGAGTTGCACCAGACTGGCTCATCATGATCATTCACGACCTCCTCACCCCTGATTCCGTCATTGCGCCGTTGAAAGCCAACGGCAAGAAACAGGCGCTTCAGGAAATCGCCCAGCGTGCCGCAGCCATCACCGGGCTGCCGGAACGCGAGGTGTTCGAGACCCTGCTGCAGCGGGAGCGCCTCGGCTCGACCGGAATCGGCGAGGGCATTGCCATTCCACATGGCCGCTCCGCCTCGCTGATGCGTCTTCGGGGTCTGTTCGTGCGCATGGAAAAGCCGATCGACTTCGAGGCTCTGGATGGCCAGCCGGTCGACATCATGTTCGTGCTGCTCGCGCCGGAAGGCGCGGGCGCCGATCACCTCAAGGCGCTCGCCCGCGTGGCCCGTGTCCTGCGTGACCGCGCCACGCTGGACAGCATCCGCCGCGCCGACGATGCCGATGCGATCTACGCGATCCTGACAGAGCGTGCGGCGCAGGCCGCCTGAACAGGCATACGCCGCCAGCGCCAGGCAGAACATTTGCGCCACCGGCCAGGACGGGCCAAAATCGCGCCAGGCCCGTGCCGTCTCTTGACCAATGGTGCAATGGCCGGCACGCATCGAGACATGGCAAACAGGTCGGGTGCCCGCAAGGAGCACGGCCACCCGCCGCCTTGCCGCGACTGACCACCCGTGATCCGGAGCCACCCGCATGAGCATGATCCATCAGCCGCTGTTTCCGCTGGGGCCGGACACCACCAGCTACCGCAAACTGACCTCCGATGGCGTGCGTCTGGAAACCATGGGCACACGCGAATTCCTCATGGTCGAACCGGACGCCATCCGGCTTCTGGCCGAGCAGGCCTTCATCGACATCAACCACCTGCTCCGGCCCGCGCACCTGAAGCAGCTCGCCAGCATCCTCGACGACCCCGAGGCGACCTCGAACGACAAGTTCGTGGCTTATGACCTGATGAAGAATGCCAACATCGCCGCCGGCGGGGTGCTGCCCATGTGCCAGGACACCGGCACGGCGATCGTGATGGGCAAGAAGGGCCGGCTGGTCTTCACCGAGGGCAGCGACGAAGCCGCCATCGGCCAGGGCGTCATGGATGCCTACTTCAAGCGCAACCTGCGCTATTCGCAACTGGCCCCGATCTCGATGTTCGAGGAGCGCAACACCAAGACCAACCTGCCCGCGCAGATCGAGCTTCATGCCGAGGAAGACCCCGCCGCCGCCCACGCCTACAAGTTCCTCTACGTCGCCAAGGGAGGCGGCTCCGCCAACAAGAGCCTGCTGTTCCAGGGCACGCCATCCTTGCTGACGCGCGAGCGCATGATGGCTTTTCTGAAAGAGAAGATCCTGACGCTCGGCACCGCCGCCTGCCCGCCCTACCATCTGGCCATCGTCATCGGCGGGCTCTCCGCCGAGCAGACCATGAAGACGGTGAAGCTGGCATCGACCAAGTATCTCGACAACCTGCCGACGCAAGGCTCGGAGATGGCGCATGCCTTCCGCGATCTCGAGATGGAGGCCGAGGTCCACAAGCTCACCCAGTCACTCGGCGTCGGGGCGCAGTTCGGCGGCAAGTATTTCTGCCATGACGTGCGCGTCATCAGGCTGCCGCGCCATGGCGCATCCCTGCCCATCGGCCTCGGCGTGTCGTGCTCGGCGGACCGTCAGGCGCTGGGCAAGATCACCGCGTCCGGCGTCTATGTCGAAGAGCTGGAACACAACCCGGCGCGCTACATGCCGGACATCGATGAAAGCACGCTTGGCGGCGACGTGGTCCGCATCGACCTGTCACAGCCGATGAGCGACATTCTCGCCACGCTCTCGCGCCATCCGGTCAAGACCCGGCTTTCGCTGACCGGAACCATCATCGTGGCGCGCGATCTGGCCCATGCCAAGATCCGCGAGCGGCTCGAGAATGGCGGCACCATGCCGGACTATTTCAAGAACCACCCGATCTACTATGCCGGCCCGGCCAAGACACCTGTCGGCATGGCCTCGGGCTCGTTCGGGCCAACCACGGCCGGGCGCATGGATTCCTATGTCGACCAGTTCCAGGCCTTCGGCGGCTCGAAGGTGATGCTGGCCAAGGGCAACCGCTCGGCTGCGGTGCGGGATGCCTGCGCCCGGCACGGCGGCTTCTATCTGGGCTCGATTGGCGGTCCGGCCGCGCGCCTTGCGCAGGATTGCATCCGCAAGGTCGAGGTTCTGGAATATCCGGAGCTTGGCATGGAAGCGATCTGGAAGATCGAGGTCGAGGATTTCCCCGCCTTCATCGTCATCGACGACAAGGGGAATGATTTTTTCAAGGAGCTCAATCTCGCCGCTCAGTTGGCGACGCCCGGCGAAGCGGCATCGATGGCCAGCAGCAGGCCCTTGATGAAGCGCCAGATCACGCCGGTGGACAGGAACAGGTCGAAGACCTCGCCCTCGTGGTGAAACTCCATCTTGTAGCCGTTGGCGACCACGGTGATGGTGATCTTGAGGCTCTGGCCGAACACGAAGGCTGTCTTGGCAGCATAGACCGCGTTGACCAGTTCTGCAGCCAGCGCGCCGGTGTCGGCCAGCGACAGGCGCAGCAGCCGCGGATGCCGCCCGGTGCGATTGAAGGCAAACACGCCATCAAACGCGATGAAACCGCCCTCATCCACCGACATGATGATGTGATGCAGGACCTTGCCATCGGGCAGCAGGATGGCCCTGTCATCGAGCTCGACCTTGAACTGCGGCAGGTCTGCCCTGCGCG
>JALORF010000188.1 GCA_025459195.1 Beijerinckiaceae bacterium | reverse complement strand
GCCAACCTGCTGGCTGCGGGCATCCCGCTGAGCCAGAACACGAAGCTGTTCACGCCGCGCGTCGCGCTGAAGTACGACTTCAACGATGACGTCAACGTGTTCGCGAGCGCGACCCGCGGCTTCAAGTCCGGCGGCTGGAACGCGCGTGGCACTGGCACCGCCGTGACCAACCAGCCGTTCGCTCCCGAGAAGGTGTGGTCGTACGAAGTCGGCCTGCGCTCGGAGTGGCTGGACCGCAAGCTGCGCCTGAACCTGACGGCGTTCCGTCTCGAGGTCGAAGACCTGCAGACGCCGTCGGCTTTCGTTAACCCGAACACCGGCGCGATCTCGTTCATCACGCAGAACTTCTCGGGGCTCGAGAACAACGGCGTCGAGGCGGAACTGATCTGGCAGCCGATCGACGAGCTGACCCTGTTCGCCTTCGTCGGCAACCAGAGCGCGAAGTACGTCGACCTGAACCCGGCCATCATCGCGCAGCAGGCGGACTGCCGTAACTCTGGCCTGCGTTGCAGCCAGGGCATCGTCGATCCGATGGGCAACATCGCAGAGCCAGTACGCGTGCCCGACACGCTGACGCTGGGTGGCAGCTACTCGTTCCGCCTCGGCGAGTCGCTGACGCTGACGCCGAACGTGGCCTATGCCCGGACCGGCGACAACAACGTCGGCACGAACGGCTCCCCCGTCTCGCTGGTCGACGCGTACAACACCTGGGATGCGGGCGTGACGCTGGCCAATGCCGACGCCGGCTGGCAGATCCAGGCCAGCTGCCGCAACTGCAGCGACGAGATCCAGATCGTGTCGACGCTGTCCGAGCTGCCCTACATCCAGGACCCGCGCACCTGGCAGGTGAACTTCAAGTACAACTTCGGGGCTCGCTGAACCCCGAGTGGCCGGGCGGCTCACGCCCGGCCGCGTTCACCCAAAGGGCCGGAGCGTTCACGCGCTCCGGCCCTTTTGTTTGCCCTGAATCCGGCCCTATTGGCGGCGCACGGTCATGCCTGGCCCAGGCACCAGGGATCTGGCTTCATGTCGACAGGCGGCCCGTCCGCTCCCGGTGCCGGGAATCGGGTCTTGAACGTGAACGCCTCCCGGGTCGGGCCGTATCGATCGAGGCGCCACAGGCGTGCAAGCCCTTCGTCGACTGTCGGCACATGACCGGCCTCGACCCACCAGAGCGCCTGATAAGCGCCCGGAAAGCGCTCGAAAAAGTCCCTCCGCTTCGTCATTACCGACGTGTGGGCGCTGCGGTACACGAACTCGAACAGCGACTCTGCGTCGGACCAAACAGACATGTTCACGAGCAGCAGCGGGTCAGGCGTGGACTGGATATCGGTGGCATTGCCACTGTCGCTTTGCAGGCGCCAGACGAAGCCTGGGGCCTGGTCGGCAAGCGCGTTGATGCGGTCCAGCGCAGCGACGAACGGGGCGACCTGCGGGTCGCCCGCGGGAGCGACGAGCCGGCCGACATTGATCTGCGCGAGATTCCAGAACCGGTCCTGCTGATCCAGCGCCATCGACGACCTCCGGGCCGACCCCGGTGGAATCGTAGCGTGATCAGCACGCGGGGCGAAGCCGCAAAAGAAAAGGCCGGCTGGACAGCCGGCCTTCCGATCGACGCCGTGCGGGAAATCGACCCGCGCCAGATTGCGCGGGATGACCGCCTCGAGCCGGGCCTACTGCGCGCGCAGCGCCCAGAGATTGCCGAGGCGGGTCAGCGTCGGGTCACCAGAAACCGACTTGAACGCCTTGGCAGCTTCGGCCTTGTTGCCCGAGCGCAGCTGGGCAATGCCAAGCAGCAGCTGGGCCTCGGCGGGATTCTTCAGGCCGCCCTTGCCAATTCCACGCTGGATGGCGGCGAGAGCCTGCGGCAGCTGACCGTAGCTCAGGTAGGCCAAGCCGATGCGGACATCGGCTTCACCCGTCTTCATGGCAGCAGCAGCCTTGTCATCCTTGGCCAGCGTCGCCTTGTCGGCCGTCGCCTGCTGCTTCGCCGATGCCAGCAGGCGCTGGTTGCGCTCGACATCTCGCGCTTCGGTGAAGACCTTGGCCGCAAACGCCTTCTCGAGCACTGCCTGGGCCTCGCCCGGAACACCCTGCTCGATCGCGAGCTGTGCCATCTCGGTGTAGTCCTCCGAGCGCCGCATTGCGTTGACCTCAGTGGCGAGGCGGAACACGTTCAGCATGATCGCGTCAGAACCGCCCGAGCGGAACATCGACCGCATCAGGTTCTGCCAGTACTCGTCCTTCGGATAGCGAGCCACGAGGCCCTCGAGGGCTTCGGTCGTGCAGTTGGAATCGTCAAGCTTGATGCAGGAGCTCAACAGCAGCTGCAGCGCGCCCTCCTTCGGAGCCTGGCCGCGCTTTTCCTGGCCCTGCACCCAGTCACCGATGAAGCTGCGCGCCTGCTTGTAATCGCCCTGGATGTAGTAGGCCTGGCCAACCAGGGTATAGATGTCGCCATCGGCGAAGCCGCCCTTGATCGCGCGATTGCCGAACTCGATCGCCTTGCCGTAGTTCTTGATCTGGTAATTGACCTGCGACAGCGCACGCACGCGCGATGGCACCTGGTCCTGCGCCAGGAAGCCGGACTCGAGGCCGGCTTCGAGGGCCCGGGCGGCGGCCGTGTAGTCGTTGGTGCGGATCGCGCAGAACCCGATCATCTCGGAGATCGCGAAGCTGTCATACGGCGTCTTGCCAGCCGCAGCATCGGCTTCCCGAGCCTTGGCCAGACACTGGGCCCACTGGTTCTTCTTGGTGGCTTCCTGTGCGGCAGCGAGCGTCTTGGCGACGGCCTTGCTGACGCTCTGCTTGGCCTGCGCATGGGCAGCATCGCCCGCCACGCCCGCTACGATACCCGCCACGACGGCGGCGACTGCCCATGTCTTCATGCTGGCTATCCTTCTTGACTCTGCTCGAACAACAGTCAGGGACGCCGCCATGGTTCTGCAAGCGGCCCTCGATGAATTGGAGCGGGCCGCGGGGCTGGAGTTCCCGGCCCCCCTGCCCCCTGCTCAACGCTGCCTCGACTACTCCCGGAACTCCGAGACGTTCACGAAGCCGATCTTCTGCATGCGGTTCCGTTGCGCTGACGCAAGCACGACGGCCACAGTGCCATAGCGCGCGCGTTTGTCGGCACGCAGGTGCAGCTCGGGCTGCGGGTCCTTCTGTGACTCCTGACGGAAGTAGCTCTCCAGGGAGTCCAGACCCACCGGAGTGCCGTTCCAGACGACCGTGCCGTCGAAATCGATCTCGATGTCGATGACTTCCGGCCGTACCGGCGGCGGCGGCGCATCGGTCGGCCGCGGCATGTCGAGTTTGACCGCGTGCGTCATCACGGGAATCGTGATGATGAACATGATCAGCAGCACCAGCATGACGTCGATCAGGGGCGTCGTGTTGATGTCGCACATCGCGCCATCGTCACCCGAATCACTGCCTACGCTCATAGACATGGGGGAATTCCTCTCGTCCTGGTCTCAGCGCGAACCGCGGATGCCGCGATCCGGCTCAGTGATGAAGCCGACCTTCACGATGCCGCCGCGCTGCACGGTGTAGATCACCTTGCCAATCGCCTCGAAGCGAGCCTGGGCGTCGCCGCGGATGTGGATCTCAGGCTGGGGCTGCTTGACGGCCTCGACCTTGATCATCTCGAGCAATGCCTGGGTGTCGGGCACCGCGCCGTTGTTCCAGTAGATCGTGCCGTTCGCATCGACTGCGATCGTGATGTTCTCGGGCTTGGTCTGGGTCGCGATGTTGGCCGCTTTCGGCAACTCGACCTTGACCGTCTTGGTGATCACGGGAATCGTGATCAGGAAGATGATGAGCAGCACCAGCATCACGTCGACAAGCGGCGTCGTGTTGATGTCTGACTTTTCTACCTGTTCGTCGCCATCCGGCGACCCGACGCTCATGGACATGTCTGAGCCTTCCTGGACTTGCTAGCGATATGACGGCGACGCCAGGCGTCGCCTCCAACCGATCGAGAACCGGGCCGGGGCACAAGCCCCGGCCCGGTGCGTCGATTACTTCTTCGCGGCCGGAGCGGCAGCCGGAGCACCCGGCGCCGGCGTTGCCACGCGCGCACCGCTGACCAGCAGGGCATGCAGGTCGCCGGTGAAGTTACGCAGGCTCTCCTGCAGACCCTTGTTGCGGCGGATCAGCCAGTTGTAGCCCATGACCGCCGGAACGGCGACCGCGAGGCCGATGGCCGTCATGATCAGCGCCTCACCGACCGGGCCGGCGACGCGATCGATCGACGCCTGACCCGACACGCCGATGGCGACGAGCGCGTGGTAGATGCCCCACACCGTGCCGAACAGGCCGACGAACGGCGCCGTCGAACCGACGGTCGCGAGGAACGCGAGGCCGGAGGTCAGGTTGCTGTTGATCCCGTCGGCCGAACGCTGCAGCGACATGGTGATCCACTCGTGCAGGTCGATGCGGTCCGTCAGACGGCCTTCATGGTGCGACGCAGCGCGCATGCCATCTTCGGCGATCATGCGGAACGGGTCGTTCTTCGGCAGGCGATCAACGGCTTCCTTGATGGAGCCGGCAGTCCAGAACTTCTGTTCCGCCTGCTTGGCGGCCTGCGCCAGCTTCCGCTGATCCCACACCTTCAGGAAGATGATGTACCAGGAGAACAGCGACATGAGCACGAGGATGATCAGCGTGCCCTTGGCCACGAAGTCGCCCTGC
>JALORF010000187.1 GCA_025459195.1 Beijerinckiaceae bacterium | reverse complement strand
TATCTGATGTCGCGCGGCATCTCGCGGGGCGAGGCCGAAGCGCTGATGATCGAGAGCTTCGTGGGCGCAGCCATCGACGACATCGCGCATGAAGCCATCCGCGATGTTCTGCACGGCCTCGTGCAGGACTGGTTGAAGGCCCGCGCGTTGCGTCTCGATGCGATGAGCGCCGCTCGAGGATGACCGGACAGGCCTTGCCATGATCGCGACTTTGCAGGCCATGCTGCGCGAAGGAGCCTCCACACTGAGTGACGGCCGCCTGACAGCGGATCGTCGCCGGAGTCTTGGGCTTGATCGCGACAGCTTCGGGCTCGCGATCATCGTCTCCGCTGTCGTGACGCTGGCGGGAACCGTGCTGCCCGAGGTCAACGGCGTGGGCCTTGCGGTCAGCAAGGCGCTCGGCGATGACGAGCCGCTTCTGCTGGATGCGGCGAGCTATGCTGCCATGGGCATCGCGCTGGCCGCGCTCGCGGGCTTGCTTGTCTGGCGCGGCCCGGCTCTGGCCGCCTGGCTGGCGGGGCGGTTCGGCGGCCAGCCCGACCAGAAGGCGGCGGCCTGCTGGATCTACCTGTCGACACTGGCCGCCGTGGTGATCACGCTTGGGGTCATCGGCCTTGATCTGGTCGGCGGCCTGCTGGTCGAGGCCATGCCGGGGCCGGTTGCCGTTGTTTCCCTGCTGGTCTCCTGCGCGGCGCTGGTGGTTCTGCTGGCCCTGACAGCCATGCTGTCCGGCCATCTTCTGGGGCTGTCGGGCCAGTTTCGCCGGCTTGGCTTCACGCTGGTCTGGCTGGGTCTGCTTGTGCTGGCCTCGCTGGCCATCGGCCTGCCGGCCTATCTGCTGTTTGGAGGGAGCTTCGCATGAACGCCACCGTGAAGCCTTTTGATGTGGCCGCGATCCGCCGGGATTTTCCGATCCTGTCGCGCGAGGTCTATGGCAAGCCGCTGGTCTATCTCGACAATGGTGCCTCGGCCCAGAAACCGCGTCAGGTCATGGATGCGATGACCCGGCTGATGAGCGAGGACTATGCCAACGTCCATCGCGGCCTGCATTATCTCGCGAATGCCTCGACCGAAGCCTATGAGGATGCACGCGAGACCGTGCGGGCCTTCCTCAATGCCGGCAGCACCGAGGAAATCATTTTCTGCCGCTCGTCCACGGGCGGGCTCAACATGCTGGCGTCATGCCTTGGCCGCCATCTTGCGATCAGTGAGGGCGACGAGATCATCCTCTCCATCATGGAGCATCACTCCAACATCGTGCCCTGGCATTTCTGGCGCGAGCGGCACGGGGCGGTGATCAAGTGGGCACCGGTCGATGAGGATGGCAATTTCCTTCTCGACGAGTTTGCCCGGCTGATCACCCCGCGCACCAAGGTCGTGTCGCTGACCCACATGTCGAACGCGCTCGGCACCATCGTGCCGATTGCCGATGTGGCGGCGATTACCCGTGCCCATGGCATTCCGCTGGTGGTGGATGGCAGCCAGGGGGCCGTGCACCTGCCGGTCGATGTGCAGACCCTCGGCGCCGATTTCTACGTTTTCACCGGCCACAAGGTCTATGGTCCAACCGGGATCGGTGCTGTCTGGGGCCGCAAGCACTGGCTCGACCGGCTTCCTCCGTTCGAAGGCGGTGGCGAGATGATCGTCACCGTCACGACCGACACCGTGACCTACAACGATCCGCCGCACCGTTTCGAGGCCGGCACACCAGCCATCATCGAGGCTGTCGGGCTGGGCGCTGCGCTGAAATACATGATGGCGCTGGGCGCGAACAACATCCTCGCCCATGAGAACGCCCTGCGAGACCATGCCCATGAGCGTCTTGGACGGATGAATTCCATCCGCATCATTGGCAAGGCCGCCAACAAGGGCGCCATCGTGTCCTTCGAGATGGCCGGGGCGCATGCCCACGATGTCGCAACCGTGATCGACCGCTCCGGGGTGGCCGTGCGGGCCGGCACACACTGCACCATGCCGCTGATGACGCGTTTTGGCGTGACCTCGACCTGCCGCGCGTCGTTTGGTCTCTATAATACCATCGAGGAAGTCGATAAGCTGGCCGAGGCCTTGGCGAAAGCCGAGAGCCTGTTTGCGTGAGGTGCCTGCCATGAGCGAGACCGAAACCGACATCAAGCCCAATGCGCCGCTGGTTGCCCCGGCAAGCACGCTGGCCCCGGCCGAGATCGACCGGCTGACCGACGACATCGTGGCCGCATTGAAGACGGTCTACGATCCGGAGATCCCCTCCGACATCTACGAGTTGGGCCTGATCTATCGTGTCGACATTTCCGACGAACGCCACGTCACCATTGACATGACACTGACGGCTCCGGGTTGCCCCGTCGCTGGCGAGATGCCGGGCTGGGTCGAGAATGCCGTGGGAGCCGTCCAGGGCGTCTCGGGCGTGTCGGTCAACATGACCTTCGATCCGCCCTGGGACCAGTCGCGCATGTCTGACGAGGCCCGCGTCGCGCTCGACATGTGGTGAACGAGGCCGTGGCACGGGTGGGGATTGGTCCTCACTCGACGAAAGGCTCGTCAAGGATTATCCTCCATGGTCAGTTCTGTTGCGCCGGGCCTTGAACCCGAGCGGAAAGGAAGATCGCGATGTTCTCAATTCCAGGGCTCAAGGTCATTTCGCTGACCGAAGCCGCCGCTGCCCGTGTCCGCGAGATCGCCGCCCGTTCCGATGATGGAGCGCTCGGCCTTCGGGTCGGAATCAAGAAGGGCGGCTGCGCTGGCATG
The DNA here is from genome assembly GCA_025459195.1 of Beijerinckiaceae bacterium. Lineage (GTDB taxonomy): Bacteria > Pseudomonadota > Alphaproteobacteria > Rhizobiales > Beijerinckiaceae > Allobosea. The sequence goes on along the minus strand of JALORF010000187.1, from coordinate 1,982 downwards.
GAATACACCTTCGACGTGGCGCGCGATGTGCGGCCCGGCGATGAGGTGATCGAGGACAATGGCGCCAAGGTCATCGTCGAGGGCAAGGCGGTGATGTTCCTGATCGGCACCGAACTCGACTTCAAGGTCGACAAGCTGTCATCGACCTTCGTGTTCAACAATCCGAATCAGACCTCGGCCTGCGGCTGCGGCGAATCGGTCTCGATCACGCCGCGCCAGGACATTGCGAAGGATGCTGCCACAACCGCCTGACGAGGCGACCTTGGTAGGCGGCGATGTGACCCGGCAAGCGTGAGCCTACGCGACGGCGCTTTCTGCGACCTGGTCTTCTGTGACAGTGCGGTTGCGGCCGCTGCGCTTGGCCCGCAGCAGGGCGGCATCTGCGCGGGCGATCAGGCTCAAGCCTGTGTCCGAGCGCTTCCAGGTGCCAACGCCGACCGAAATGGTGATGCGTCCGATCTTCTCGCCGGTGGAGCGCTTGACCAGTTCACGCGCCAGGATGCTCTGCCGTGCCGCTTCGGCGCCGACCCAGCCCGCCATCGTGTCACCGTCCGGCAGGATGATCGCGAACTCCTCGCCGCCATAGCGCGCCACGGTGGCCCGCGCCGGGAACTTCTCGCGCAGGGCCTGTGCCACAACCCTGAGAACCTTGTCGCCAGTCAGGTGGCCATGCTGGTCATTGAACTGCTTGAAGTGGTCGATGTCGACCATCAGCAGCGAGAACGGGCGGCGCGTGCTGCCGGCGCTCTCGATCGCGGCCTGAAGCGCCTGCTCGAAGTGCTTGCGGTTGGAGATGCCGGTCAGGGCATCCTTGAGGGCCTCGACCCGCGTGTCTTCCAGAACCTTCCGAAGCTCGTCGACCTCGGTGCGGGCGGTTCTCAGGCCTTTTTCGAGCTGGGTGTTGAGGCTCCGGGTATCTTCCGTGGCCTTGACCAGCGTCGAGACGATTTCCTTGAGCGCCAAAGGGTCGTTGGTGCTGACCATGTCGCCGAGCAGGTTCGACAAGGTGGTGCTGTAGGTGCTGCTGGAGCCGAGCGACAGGCGGATCAGTTCCACGATGCCGTCGATCTCCATCATGATGGCGCGGCTTGAGCGCTCCGCCACCCGCAGGGCGCGACCGCTGAGAATGTGGTTCTCGTGCAGTTCCTCGATGAGTTCGGTGGTGATCGGCAACCGCTGATCAAGCTGGTTTTTCAGGGCCGCGCTGAGGGCCGCATCGCTGCCTGTCAGATGGGCGTGCCACACGGCAAAGGCATGCGGGTTGGGCTGAATGCCATGGCCGCAGAGCTCTGCCACGACGCGGGCCGCGATGGTCATGCCTTGTGCTGTCTCTGCCTCGGTCGTCATCAGTCCGAATCCCACACCCAACCTGCGGCACGATAGCAACCGGACGCTAAAAATTCTCTAAGTTTGTATCCATCTTGCCGTCGCCAATCTGATGATTGTCGGTGTTGGACTTATTTCTTGCCAGGGCGCAGCAAGAAGGCCGGCATGTGGTCGCCAAGACCTTTCACCGGCCGGTCATCGGCCTCATGCTCGCGGCCCGTGTCGCGGGAGCGGGCTGGTGCCTCGCGCTTGGGCTGGGGCCGGGCGCTGTCCGCTTCGGAGCGGCGTGGCGACGACGGACGCGGAGCCGGCTCAGCCCTGCTCGCGGCGGGGGCGTCCGCTTCGGCGCGTCGCCGGCGCGCCGGCCTCTCGCTTGCGGGTTCTGCGGCGAAGCTGTCGCGCGGCTCCTGATCGGGCCTTGTGCTGCCTTGAGCTTCGCTGCGCTCGCGCGGCGGGGCGCGATCACGGTCGCGGCCTGGAGCACGATCCCGGCCGCCGCGTCCGGCGCTGCGTGAGCCGCCCCTGTCAGAGCCACGGCCTGCGCCGCGACCACTGCCGCGATCATCCTCGCTGGCCGTGGAAGGGCCGAGTTCACCCAGCGTCGGGCCAGCCCAGGCAATCGTCTGTCCGATCAGCTTCTCGATGGCGCTGACCGA
>JALORF010000053.1 GCA_025459195.1 Beijerinckiaceae bacterium | reverse complement strand
CTTCGACCAGATTGCCCAGTGGACGCGGGACAATGTGTTGTGGGCTGGCTCCTATCTGGCCTTCCCCGGCCGCATCGAGCGCGAGGAGTGGGTGTCGCAGGCGGCCGATCTCGCCGCCGGCAAGGAAACGGCCTTTGCCGCACGCGTCAAACGTGGCGAGGTCGCGACCTCCAAGGATGACGGCTCGCTCGGGCAGGGCAATGTTGCCCGTCCAGGCGATGACGGCTTCAATGGCGGCAAGTCCTCCTGAGCCCCTCGCAGGCTTGGCGCATATCAGAGGGCCCGGAGCACGCTCCGGGCCTTTTTTCATCCGGGCCTTGTCATGGGCAGCCTGAGGCAGGGGCTGCGATCACACCCGTGGTCATGACCTGTGATGGATCCCAGATCATGACATCCTTTGCACAAGTTCGGGCGCGCACTCGCGCTTGCCACCGGCTCTCGGTCGTTGGTCATCGGTCAAGGCCGATGTGCGATGGTATCAGTGCCGGGCGTCGTCGGCCTTCGCGCACAGCCGTGCGATGCGGCCAAGGATGTCCTTGCCAGCCAGGATGGGCGCATGCCCCTGGCCGGCCACGGTGAACGCTTCGCAGGCCGGGTGGCGGGCCACCATGGCGCTGACGGTTGCATCGGAGAGCAGATCCGAAAACGCGCCGCGCAGCACCAGCATCGGCGCATGCTTGAGCCCGTCGAAGAATGGCCACAGAACCGGCAGGGGAGCTTCTAGGTCGAGCTGTTCCAGCGTCTTCATCAGCGCGGTGTCGTAATCCGGCACAAGGCGCCCGTCGGCCTCTTTCCAGGTGCGGCGGGCATAGCCATCCCATTCCGCCGCGTTGAGGATCGGGAACTGCGCGCCGAACACCTGCTTCAGGATGTCGGCTGCTTGCTCCCAGGTGCGCGGGGCGGGCAGCTTGCCGACATAGCCCCGGATGCGGATGAGCCCTTGGGCATCCAGCACCGGGCCGATGTCATTCAGCACCACGCCCTTGATCGCGCCGGGCCGCACCGGGGCCATCGACATGGTGAGCAGTCCGCCGCGTGAGGTGCCCACGAACACAGCCTCGTGGATGCCGGTGGCCGCCAGCACCTGGAGCACATCGTCGAGTTCGATCTTCAGGTCGTAATTGGCCCATGCCGGGTCGTAGTCCGAGCGTCCGCGCCCACGATAGTCCAGCGCGATCACCCGGCGCGGACGCTTCGCATCATGGCTGAGCGCCAGCGCAAGATCGTGGAAATCCGCCGAGGTGCGCGCCAGTCCGGGCAGGCACACCACCGGCAGGGCCGGGTGCGCAGCGTTGCCATAGTCGCGCACATGCAGTTTCAGCCCATCGCGTGCGCTGACGAACAGGCTGCGATACTCGGCAAGATCGGTCATGAAGATGTCATCCCGCAGGTGTGGCTGAAGCGGCGCACCAGCCGGCGCGCCGCATGACCATAAAGCGCTTTGCCGCGCTATTCCACCGACTGGCTTGAGGCCGCGACTGTCATGCTGTGGGCCGTGTCCGCCTCGCCTGCAAAGCGTAGCGTGCGAAGGCCGCGCTTCAGGTCGAGCCCGATCAGCAGCCGCTGGTGATCGCCGAGCCGGGTGCGATAGACCTGCAGGTTCTCCATCACCCGCTGCACATAGTTGCGGGTTTCGCTGAACGGAATGCGCTCCACCCAGTCCACCGGATCAACCCCGAGGCTGCGCGGGTCGCCATAGGCCTCGATCCAGTCGCGGACATTGCCCGAGCCGGCATTGTAGGCGGCAAAAGCCAGCACATACGAGCCGCGCCAGTCGCGCAACAGATCGCCCAGATGGGCTGCCCCAAGCCGCGCATTGTAGGCGGGATCGGAAGTCAGCCGCCCGGCATCGAAACCGATGCCGACACGCCGTGCGGTCTCGCGGGCTGTCGGCAGCATCATCTGCATCAACCCGCGTGCCCCGGCATGGGAGATCGCAGCCGGATCGAAGGCGCTTTCCTGCCGGGCAATGGCGAAGACCATGGCGCGCTCGACCGACAGCCCGGCAGGGGCGAAGGCCGGCATGGCATCGACAGGATAGGCGGTCAGATCGAGCGGCAAGCCGCGCTGCACTGCGCTCTTGCCGATGCTGACCAGCAGCCGTGCATCGCCAACGCGCGCCGCCGTGGCAGCCAGCCAGGCCATGGCCGCCGGCTCATCGAGCACGCGCGCCATCTCGGTGATCAGGTTGCGGGCCAGGGCATGCTGCCCGGCGGCTTCCAGCGCCTCGATCACACCGAGCGCCGGGTGATGCGTGGTCGCGCCGGGCGCGGCCTCGACATGGCGCAGCGGCAGGTCCGTGCGTCCCAGCCTGGCCCGCGCGATCTGGCCGTAATAGGCGATCGGGTGTTCGGCTGCGGCCTCGAAATGCCGGCGTGCGGCGGCAACATCGCCGAGCGCTTCTGCGGCACGACCTTGCCAGAAGGCGGCGCGGGCCCGCGAGATCGGCGTCTCGGCATGGGCCGCGGCCAGCGCGAAATGCGGCATGGCGCGGGCCGGATCATGCAGGAATCTGAGAGCGATCCAGCCAGCATGCCATTCCGCCTCGATGATCGACTGCGGTTTCTCGGCAGCATGGCGCGCCGCGACCTGATAGGCCTCGGCATGGAGGCCCTTGTCGAGCAGTTGGCGGGCAATCAGCCGGCGCTCGACCCACCACTCGTCACCATCAACCAGGGTATCGGCGTCGCGCGGCACTCCAGCGATCAACCGGGCCGAGATTTCAGCCTCCTGCCTGCGGCGATGGTGCTGCGCCTGTGCGAACAGATAGGACGTGTCCTTGTGAAGGGCCTGCGGCACCCTGGCCAGCGCGGCAGCAGCGCCACCTGACTTGCGTGCCACGGCCAGCCGGGCCTCGGCCAGTTTCACATGGTCAGGCCCGGCACGCTCCGCGTTGCGCAGGGCAGCCTCGCGATTGTCGCGGAACAGATACATCTCCATGCGGTTGCGATGGTCCCGCGTGGTCAGGACAGGGGCAAACGCCTTCAGGATCAGGGTTTCGACATCGCGGCCCAGAGGGTCATCGCGCCAGAGCCGGCGCACGAGGGCATCGGCACGCTCGTGATCGGCGCTCTGCTTCAGGGCCAGCGCCAGCGCTGCCCGGCCGGCCGGCGCGACGGGAACGCGCTCGGCGAAGAAGGCCAGCACGCGGGAAGCGGCAAGCCTTTGCGAGAGCATGGCCTCTTCGGCCCGCTTCTGCAGCGATGCCGCACCGGTCCAGTCCGGGTTCTGTGTCAGGAAGCGCTCGATGCGGGCAACGCTCACGGCTGGATGGCCGCTGCGCACCACGCTCCACTCGCCTGCCAGCCGGATGCTGGCCCCGTCGATTGTGGCCAGAACCGCGTCAGCCTCGGCGATCTGGCCGCGCTCGATGTGCCCGACCAGCCGCGCCAACCTGTCGCTGTCCTGGCTCGTGGCACTCCCGGTCTGCAAGCCGGTGAGGCGCGAGGGCAGCACCGAGCCGGTGGTGGCAAGGTCGGCAGAGGCGGGCGCAGCGCCGGACCAGTGCCGTTCGTCCATGGCCGGAGCCGGCCCGGCACCGGCAGCAGCCAGCATCAAGGTGGCAATGCCTGTCCGCAGGGCTCGCGAGGTTGTGGCCAGCGAGGGCGAGCCGGTTGCCGGCAGGAAGCGCGAGAGACGGGAGCGGAGCCATGGACGCATCCTGTTTTTATGGTTTGTTGAGGTTGATGAACTCCTAACTGTGCCGGCCGCTGCGCCTTACCGGGTTCGGCCCGGTGCAAGCCAGCTTTGGCTTTTCGCAACGAACAGAACCGGCTATGAGAACCCCCTTGCATCGCAGGCAAGTCTCCCCACCTCTGCGATGACATCCGGACAGGCGCGAAGGACTTCCCATGGCCAAGCATCAGCCCCTCCGCGGCTCCATGACCGCTCTCGTCACGCCCTTCCGCGATGGCAAGGTCGATGCGGCCGCCTTCCGCGCCCATGTGGCCTGGCAGATCGAATGTGGCACCGCCGCGCTTGTGCCTGTCGGCACCACAGGCGAGAGCCCGACCCTGTCCCATGCCGAGCACAAGGCCGTGGTCGAAGCCTGCATTGCCGAAGCGGCAGGCCGCGTGCCGGTGATTGCCGGTGCGGGTTCGAACAACACCCATGAGGCCATCGAACTGGCCGTCCATGCCGAGAAGGCCGGTGCCGATGCGGTGCTGGTGGTCACGCCCTATTACAATCGCCCCACGCAGGAAGGGCTCTACCGGCACTTCAAGGCAGTCAATGATGCGGTCGGCATCCCGATCATCATCTACAACATCCCGCCGCGGTCGGTGGTCGACATGTCGGTCGAGACGATGGCGCGCCTGTTCGAACTGCCCAATATCGCGGGTGTCAAGGATGCCACGGGCAACCTCGCCCGCGTCTCGCAGCAGCGTCATGCCATGGGGCCGGAGTTCATCCAGTTGTCCGGCGAGGACATGACAGCCCTTGCCTTCAATGCGGCCGGCGGCGTCGGCTGCATTTCCGTGGTCTCCAACATAGCGCCGCGCCTGTGTGCCGACATGCAGAACGCCTCGCTCGCCGGCGATTATGCCAGCGCCATGACAATCCAGGACCGGCTGATCCCCCTGCATGATGCGGTGTTCCGCGAGCCGGGCCTTGCCGGCGCGAAGCTCGGGCTCAGCCTGCTGGGGCGCGGCAACGAGGAGGTGCGCCTGCCTCTCCTGCCGTTCCAGAACCCTGCCAACCGCAGCGCCCTCAAGGCCGCGATGGTGCATGCCGGGCTGATCAACGGATGACTCGTCATGTATCAGCCTGAGCATTTCCGGATTTCGGAAAAGACCGCGCTGCATGAGGTGATGCGCGCCCATCCGCTCGCCCAGCTTGTGACGGCGGGACCGGGCGGGTTGATGGCCAACCCGGTTCCGTTCATCACCCACGGCGAGGAAGGCGAGCATGGCGTGCTGCGCGCCCATCTGGCCCGCCCGAACGCGCAATGGCGCGAAATCGAGGCCGGTGCCGAGGTGCTGGTGATCTTCCAGGGCCATGACGGCTATGTCACGCCGTCGTGGTATGCGTCCAAGCGCGAGCACGGCAAGGTCGTGCCAACGTGGAACTATGTCATCGTGCAGGCGCGCGGCACGGCCCGCACCATCCATGATGGCAACTGGCTGGTCCACCATGTGGCTGCGCTCAGCGAGAGCCATGAGGCTGGCCGCCCGAGGCCGTGGGCGGTCACGGATGCGCCGGAAGGCTATGTCGAGGCGCTGGCGCGCGGCATCGTCGGCATCGAGATCACGATCACCGGGCTGGATGGCAAGTTCAAGATGTCGCAGAACCGGCCCGCCGCCGACCGTGACGGCGTGGCCGATGGCTTTCTCCAGGAGCCCGGCGTGGCCGCGCCGGCCTTGTCCGGGCTGGTGCGCAAGCTCTCGAAAGCAGGCTCATGAACGCCCCCACGGAGCGCTACCGGATTGCGGCTGACAACCGCAAGGCGCGCTACAACTACGAAATCATCGACACGATCGAGGCGGGGCTGGTCCTGACCGGCACGGAGATCAAGTCCCTGCGCGGCGGCAAGGCGACCATCGGCGAGAGCTTTGCCGGGCCCAAGGGCGAGGAACTGTTCCTGTTCAACGCCTATATCCCGGAATATCTCGAAGCCAACCGCTTCAATCATCTGCCCAAGCGCGACCGCAAGCTCTTGCTGCACAAGAAGCAGGTCAACAAGCTGATGGGCGCGATCCAGCGCGAGGGCATGACACTCATCCCGCTGAAGGTCTATTTCAACGACAAGGGCCGCGCCAAGGTGGAGCTCGGCCTTGGCAAGGGCAAGAAGCTGCACGACAAGCGCGAAGCCGAGAAGAAGCGCGACTGGGACCGCGAAAAAGGAAGGATCCTGCGGGACAAGGGGTGAGGCTCCGGTCCGCGCAGCGGATTGAAAGGTCCGGTGGACCTTTCAAAGGAGCCGAACGCCCGAGCCCAGGCGAGGGCCGGGGCCGCCGTCCGGCGGCGTGCATCAGGGGCCGCCATCCGGCGGCGTGCATGAGGGGTGCGGTCTGGCGGCGAGCCTTGCCCGCCGCCAGATGGTCATCAGGCCATCGCCTTCTTGAAGTTCTCGCCGGCGACATCCCAGTTCACGGTGCCCCACCAGTCACGCACATAGTTGGCGCGGCGGTTCTGGTGCTTGAGGTAATAGGCGTGCTCCCAGACATCGAGACCGATGATGGCGCGCGCACCGGCTTCCAGCGGCGTGTCCTGATAGGGCGTGTTCATCACGACCAGCTTCTTGTCCTTGTCGACAACCAGCCAGGCCCAGCCTGAACCGAAGCGGCCCATGGCCTGCGCGGTGAAGGCGGTCACCATGTTGGCCGACGAGCCGAAGGTGCTGTTGATGGCGGCGGCCAGATCGCCGGACGGGGCCTTGGCGCCGCCGGGCTTCATGATCTTCCAGAAGAAGTCATGGTTCCAGTGACCGCCCAGGTTGTTGCGGACGCCGGTGCGCACGGCATCCGGCACATCGGAGAGATTGGCAAGAATTTCTTCGACCGGCGTGGAGCGCAAGGCCTCGAACTGGCCGGCGAGCGTGTTGAGATTGCCGATGAAGGCGGCGTGGTGGCCGGAATGGTGAACCCGCATCGTCGCTGTGTCGATGAACGGTTCGAGTGCCTCATAGGCATAGCCAAGCTGCGGCAGCGTGAATGCCGGTGGTGGTGGCGGCGCGGCAGGCGCAGCGGCCGGGGCCTGTGCGAAGGCCGGGCGTCCGATCAGCAGTGTGCCGGCAGCGGCGCCGGCACCGAGCATGAAATGGCGTCGAAACATGATTGTATCCTCCAGTGCGGATGGTGCCGCCGGATCGCAGCCCATCCTGTTGTTCTGCACGTGCATTGTCGGAGCGGAGCCTGCCAGCTTGCCGGCCCCGGCCTGCTTTCAGCGTGTGACACAAAAAACGCGCAAGGCAAGCCCTGCGCGTCAGTTTGAGGTTCCGGTGCGGCCACAGGGTTCCGCCGGCGCGGAGACGACGGGCAGGTTGCCCGCTGCAATCATCTGCCGATCGATGTGGTTGGATCAAGGTGCGTGGCTGGCCAAGCCCTCAGGCTGCCATCTTGGGAACCAAGCCTTCGGTCATCGGCGCTGACCGATGCGCCGATGGCAAGCGCGAATGCGCGCCCGAACAGATGCGCGGGATGTCATGGTCTGTGACGGGTCACAGATCGCACCCACTGGGATCAGTGTTCCACGCCCTCGTCGTCGCCATTGGCCTTGATGCCGTAGCGGCGTTCGAGGCCCGGAGCAGGTGCGGTTGCGCCGGCGCGCACCGTGCGCTCGACACCGGCATCGCGTAGCGGCCGTTCGGTTGGATCACGCTTCACCTTGAGCGAGGCGATGTCGATGAACTCGTCGCACTGGCGGCGCAGTTCATCCGAGACCATGGGCGGCTGCGACGCCACGGTGGAGACAATCGAGACACGCACCCCGCGGCGCTGCAATTCCTCGACCAGCGGCCGGAAATCGCCATCGCCCGACATGATGTAGATCTGGTCGACCTTGCTGGCGAGGTTGAGGGCATCGATCGTCAACTCGATGTCCATGTTGCCCTTGATGCGGCGGCGACCCATCGTGTCGGTGAACTCGCGCGCGGCTTTGGTGACAACCGTGTAGCCGTTGTAGTCGAGCCAATCGACCAGCGGGCGGATGGACGAGTATTCATCGTTCTCCACCAGGGTGGTATAGTAGAACGCCCTGATCAGATAACCACGCCCCTGGAATTCCTTCAGCATCCGGCGATAATCGATGTCGAAACCCAGCGCCTTGGCGGTCGCATACAGATTGGCACCGTCGATGAAGAGCGCGATCTTGGGCTGCATGGAAGCGTATCCTCGACAAAGGCCAGTCATTGATGATCGATCTTGCGGAAAACCGCCGACATGGGGTCGGATCGCAACGTCGTGATTATGCACATTCGTTTGCGACCGCAAGTCTCATAGCTGAACACTGTAAGATATTGACGTAATCTGTGGATGCAGTGTTTCGGATTACCGTAAAGTCTATCTGTTGTTTTCACGCACTCGGCTGAAATTGCGGTGATGGTCACGGCTGTGGTGGTGATGGTCTGGCCCGGCGCTGCCTTCGCACGGATGACTGAAAACTGTGGCAGAGATCAGGAGGCGAGCCCGCGGCTGCCCGGCTTCACGGCAGGGATGGCGGCCAGTTCAGGCGGCAGCGCATCGGGGTGGTAGGCCGGCACGTCAAGCGCGATCAGGGCCACCAGCGGCACACCAAGCTCCGCCCTGCCGGCCGAGCGATCGACGAGGCAGGCCGCGCCTGCGATCTGGCCGGGTTGGTCGGCGATGGCGGCGAGGCATTCGCGCGAGGACAGGCCCGTGGTCACGATGTCCTCGACCATCAGCACGGTCTCGCCCGGCGCGATGGCAAACCCGCGCCTGAGCGCAAAGGCTCCGTTCTCGCGCTCGACGAAGATCGCCCTTGCCCCAAGCTGCCGGGCCATCTCGTAGCCCGGCACGATCCCGCCCACCGCCGGTGAGACCACGACGTCAATCTTGCCGAAGCGCGCTTCGACCTTGCGCGCCAGGGCGCGGCACAGCCGCTCGGTCCGCACAGGATCCATGAAGACGAACATCTTCTGCAGGAAGACCGGGCTGCGCAGCCCCGATGACAGGATGAAATGGCCTTCCAGCAAGGCTCCAGCCTCGCGGAACTCGTTCAGAACCTCGTCATCGGTCATGGAATGTCTGCCCTTCTTGTCCGGCGTCCTGATGGCGCATTGCGCGCCATCCGTCCAGAGCCGAGCCGGCGTCAGGCCACGATGCGGTCAACCGCGCTGATCACGGGCTTCTGCCGCAACTCGCTGATGATGGCGTTGAGATGCTTGAGGTCCCAGACAGCGAGATCGACTGTCATGTCGGTGAAGTCGGAATTGGGGCGGTCCATCTTCACCGCATCGATGTTGCCGTCATGCTCGGCGATCACCTGCGTGATCTGGGCGAGCGTGCCGGGTTCGTTGATCGATTGCAGCATGATCCGGGCCGGAAAGCGCCGCATCCGCTTGTCTTCCAGATCCCAGCGCACATCGAGCCAGCGCTCCGGCTCGTTGTCGAAGGCGGCCAGAGCCGGCGACTGGATCGGGTAGATGGTCACGCCTTCGCCGGGGCTCATGATGCCGACGATGCGGTCGCCCGGCACGGCGCCGCCGTCGGGCGCGAAACGCACGGCCAGATCGCTGCCCAGACCACTGATCGGAATCGCGCTCGGGTCATCGGCGTTCGGCAGCTTGAACTTGAGGTTCTCGCCCTGCTTGAGGTCGAACCAGCCCGGCCCCTTCGCGCCTTCGACCGGCGGGCGCTTTTCGGTTTCGAGGTCGGGATAGACCGCGCGCACCACATCGCCCGAGAACATCTCGCCGCGCCCCACCGAAGCCAGCACATCCTCCACGGTGGAGCGCGCCAGCCGGCCCAGCGCGGCCTTGAGCTTGTCATCGCTGAGCGGCCTGCCGACGCGCTCGAACGAGCGCTCGAGGATCTGCCGGCCAAGCCCGGCATACTGGCGCCTCACGGCAGCGCGCGTCGCCCTGCGGATCGCGGCGCGGGCCTTGCCCGTGACCACGAGCGATTCCCACGCGGCGGGTGGCACCTGCCCCTTCGAGCGGACGATCTCGACCTCGTCACCATTCTGCAATTCGGTCAGCAGTGGCGCATTGCGTCCGTTGATCTTGCAGCCCACCGCCGAGTTGCCAACATCGGTGTGGACGGCATAGCCGAAGTCGATCGGCGTCGCGCCACGGGGCAGGGCGATCAGCAGCCCCTTGGGCGAAAAGCAGAACACCTGGTCGTGGAAGAGTTCGAGCTTGGTATGTTCGAGGAACTCTTCCGGGCTGGCGCTCTCGGCAAGGGTATCGACCGTGCGGCGCAGCCATTGGTAGGCGCTGGAATCGCTCATTTCCTTGGCGCTTGCCGTGCGGCCATCCTTGTAGATGGCATGGGCCGCGACGCCATATTCCGCCACCCGGTCCATGCCTTCGGTGCGGATCTGGAGCTCGACCCGCTCATGGCCTGGGCCGACGACAGTGGTGTGCAAGGACCGGTAGTCGTTCTGCTTGGGCGTCGAGATGTAATCCTTGTAACGGCCCGGCACCATCGGCCACGTGGTGTGGATGATGCCGAGCACCCGGTAACAATCCTCGATGCTTGGCACGATGACGCGGAAGCCGAAGATGTCCGACAACTGCTCGAAGGAAATCGACTTGCGCTCCATCTTGCGCCAGATCGAATAGGGGCGCTTGGCCCGGCCCTTGACGCTGGCCTTGATGCCGCGCTCCGAAAGGCTCTGGGCCAGCTCCCGTTCGATGCTCGCGATCACCGCGTCATTGGCCGCCTTGAACCCGGCCAGCTTGGTGATGATCAGGGTGTAGGCGTCGGGCTTGATATGGCGGAAAGCCAGTTCTTCGAGTTCCTCGCGCAGTTCCTGCATGCCCATGCGGCCTGCCAGCGGGGCATAGATTTCCACCGTCTCCTCGGCAATGCGCACCCGCTTGTCAGCGCGCATGTGGTCGAGCGTGCGCATGTTGTGCAGACGGTCCGCGAGCTTGACCAGCAGCACGCGCACATCGGCCGCCACGGCCAGCAGGAGCTTGCGGAAGTTCTCGCCTTGCGTCGCTTTCTTGGAGACGAAATCCAGCTTCTTGAGCTTGGTGAGGCCATCGACCAACTGGCCGATCTCGGTGCCGAACAGGCTGTTGATCTCGTCGATCGTGGCGGCGGTGTCTTCCACCGTGTCGTGCAGCACGGCGGCCACGATGGTGGCATCATCCAGCCGCATGTCGGTGAGAATGGCCGCCACTTCCAGCGGATGGGCAAAGAACGGATCGCCCGAGGCGCGCTTCTGCGTGCCATGGGCTTTCATGGCGTAGACATAGGCGCGGTCAAGCAATCCCTCGTCAGCGTTGGGATTGTAACGCTTGACCCTGTCGACAAGTTCATACTGCCGCATCATGGCAAGGCGCACATCAATCTTACGAACACGGGATGACCAATATTGAGGCGCGCCGGTCCGGCTTCAAGGAAATTCGGTGCTCTTGGACAAAAGAACGCCGCCGAGTGTCCGCCGTAGCCGCTGCCAACAAAAAACCCGGCCTCAGGGCCGGGTTCGGGATGGTCTGTCGGAGGCAAAGCACGGGCCGGCATGCAGGCCGGCCTGCAGCACCGATCAATCCTCGTCGTCGTCGCGGCTGTTGCCGGAGGGCGCAACCAGGCCGTCGAGCCCGCGCAGCAGGTCTTCCTCGCTCATGCGGTCGAACTGCACCTCGCTGTCATCGCTCGAAGCCTTCGCCACATTGGCAGCCGGCGTCGACGTCACCATCAGCGGCACGGTTTCAGCTTCCGGCTCATCCACCTCGACATGCTTCTGCATGGAATGGATCAGGTCTTCCTTGAGATCGCCGGGAGCGATCTTCTCGTCGGCGATCTCGCGCAGGGCCACGACCGGGTTCTTGTCATTGTCACGCGGCACGAGAATGGACGAGCCCGAGGCGATCATCCGGGCACGGTGGCTGGCGAGCAGCACCAGCTCGAAACGATTCTCGACCTTGTCGATGCAGTCTTCAACGGTGACGCGAGCCATGAACGGCGTCCCTCTCAGGTTCGGAATGAATGGAAACGTGACGCGCTGATACACGCCGGGCCGGCCAAAGGCAAGGATCGGGCGAGCCGCGCCAGACGCCTGTCACGCCTCCGGTTCGAAATTCAGCGCCACGCCGTTGATGCAGTAGCGCAGCCCGGTCGGCGGCGGGCCATCCGGGAAGACATGGCCAAGATGGCCGCCGCATTGCGAACAATGCACCTCGGTGCGTGTCATGCCCCAGCTTCGGTCGACCGTGGTGCCGACCGAGCCGGGCAGCGGGTCATTGAAGCTCGGCCAGCCAGTGCCGCTTTCGAACTTGCGGCCGGCCACGAACAGAGGCTGCCCGCAGCCGGCGCAGGAAAAGGTGCCGGCCCGCTTTTCGTGGTTGAGCGCACAACTGCCAGCGCGCTCCGTGCCATGGCCGCGCAGCACGTCATACTGCTCCGCCGTCAGCAGATGCCGCCACTCGGCCTCTGTCTTTTCAATGGGGAAGCTCTGCTGAGGCTTGGGCTTGCCGAAGATCGACATGGGCGTTGTCTCCTGTGCGGCCAGCGCCGGAACGGGGCGCATAGCAGGTTGCGTGATGTTCACTTCGAAACGGATGTCGGCGCAAGATGGTTCGATGCCACGGCAGCAGGAACATCGTGCCGGGCGCTCCCTGCATTGCGGTTGCCGGCGCGGCGGTCCACTCCGCGCACCGCGGCCAACGCCACCATGCCGAGCCCGGCGGCCAGCACCCACCAGGCCGGTCTGATGCTGAACGAGAAATCGAGGTTGGCGGCCAGCACGCGCGAGGCCATCGCGCCGCTGCGTGCCGCATACCAGCCAGCCTCGACAAGCGCGGTGGCCAGCGCTGCGGCAACGGCGAGCAACAGCAAGGTGACAAGGCCGGTCCCGAAGCCGAAGCGCCGCATCAGCCGATAGCCCATCAGCCACAGGAAAAACCCGGTCATGAGCACCGGCTGCGTCACATCCAGCTTCGATTGCAGGAAGAAGTGCAGCAAGGACAGGGCGGTGAGCCCGTAAACCAGCCCGTGCAGCCGGTTCCAGCGCACGCTGCCGAGCCGCTTGATCATCGCGTCGGTCGAGGTCACCCCCAGCGCGGCAAGTCCGAGCAGGGCCACAAAACCCACCGTGAGATAAAAGCGCAGCACGATCTCGCTGCCCACCTTGATCAGGTCGTAGCGCTGCTCCACGACATAGAGCGCAAGATGCACCAGCACATAGGCCAGTGCGGTCACGCCCAGCATCCGCCGCACGAGGATCAGCCTGGGCCAGTTGGCAAGGCTGCGCAGCGGTGTGACCAGCAGCGAGACCAGCAGGAAACGCACGGCCCAGTCGCCGGTGTCATGAATGGCATAGGTGAGCGGCTTCGAGCCCAGGTCGCCGGTCAGCGCCATCAGGGCCAGCAGCGACATTGGCCCGAGGCAGGCCATCAACGTCAAGAGCTTGAGCAGCGAGAACCGCCCCGCGCGATCGGTCCAGACTATCAACTGCATCGATCTCCAACCCTTGCTGGAGATAGTCCGCCAAGGGCTTGTTGGACAGGTCCGGTCCTGTCACGAGCCGGTGAGGTCGCATGCAGAGCTTTGCCAGCGCCCTGCCGTGATGTCGCATCGTCGCCGACCGGCCTTTCGTGCGCCCGCCAACTTCGCTAGACCGCACCGATCAATCGGAGGGCAGTGCAGGTGCGGTTGCGGCTGGGCGTCAATATCGATCATGTTGCGACGGTGCGGAATGCCAGGGGCGGGCGCTTGCCTGACCCGGTTCGCGCCGCCCATCTCGCTGTTGCTGCAGGCGCTGACAGCATCACGGCCCATCTGCGCGAGGATCGCCGCCATATCCGCGATGAGGACATGGTGCGGCTGGCGCGCGAACTGACGGTGCCGCTCAATTTCGAGATGGGGGCGACCGAAGAGATGATCGCACTGGCGGAAGTGCTCAAGCCCCATGCCGCCTGCCTGGTGCCGGAAAAGCGCACGGAGCGCACGACCGAGGGCGGACTCGATGTTGTCGGCCAGCATGACCATCTGGTCCCCGCCATCGCGCGTCTGGCGGCTGCAGGCTGCCGGGTTTCCCTGTTCATCGAGCCTGACGAGGCGTCGATCGCCGGTGCCGCCCGGCTCGGTGTGCCAGTGGTGGAGTTGCACACCGGGGCCTGGTGCCACGCTGTGGCGGACGGCCATGATGCCAAGGCTGGCTTCGAACTGGAGCGGCTCAAGGCCGGCGCGCGGCTTGCGTTCGGCCATGGACTTGAAGTCCATGCCGGTCATGGTCTCGACGATGAGACCGCGCGTGAACTGGCGGCAACGCCGGAGTTTGCCGAATTCAACATTGGCCACTTCCTGATGGGCGAGGCCATGTTCACGGGCCTCGAGCACGTCATCCGGCGGATGCGCGCGGCCATGGACGAGGGCAGGGCGGGCCGAAGGTGATCCTGGCACCCGGAAGCCGCGGCAGAAGCCGTCGCGCGACGCTGACATTTCGCTTTTCGCTGCGCCCGGCCCGTGCATATCTTGGCTCGCGGGCCAGAACGGGCGATGGGGGAACCATGAGATCGACATTGCGCACCATGAGGCCTGCCGGCTTTGTCTGCCTCGGGCTGATGCTGGCCGTGTCCGCACCGGCCTTGTCGGGCTCGGCCCTGGCCCAGGCACCGGCCCAGCCTCCCGCCGCGCCTGCCAGCACGCCGATTGACCTGAAACTGTTCGAGAAGTCCGAGGTCGACCGCTCAAAGGGCTGCTCGCTCGGCCTGTGGCAGGCCAATCGCGACCCCGACAAGGACAATTTCGCCTATGTGTTCCTCGAGAACATGGTCGGCCAGAACCATGTGCGCCAGCCGGCCCGCATCAAGATCGGTTCGACCATCGTCAACCTGACCCGCGTTGCCACCGGTGGCCGCAACAATGGCTACGCGCTCTATGAGTTCCAGCTCTACAAGATGCCGGGCGAAGACCAGTTCGTGGTGCTCGAGCTGAAGCTCGGGCCGCTGGAAGGCGAGGCCGTCGAGGTCGAGAGCGGCACCATGAGCATCATCATGAATGGCAAGCCGGTGTTCCGCTCCTCGGTCAAGGGCGGGGCGGGCTGCATGGGCCCGCCGGTCGCCGCCTCCGCCGCGCCGCGCGCGGCAGCGCCCGTGGCTGCCGCGCCGCGTCCTGCTGCTGTTCCCGCGCCCGCTCCGGCCCCTGTTCAAGCCGCGCGCCCCGCCCAGCCGGCAGAGCCCGCCGTGGCCTTCCACACCGGCCCGTTCGAGCGCCGCCCGGTTGATCGGCAACTGGTGGCGCGCGAGCTCAAGGCCAGTGCCCGCAAGCAGTTCGGCTGCGAGGACCGGCTGATGAACGCCAACGTCATCGGCTTCGACATGAGCGAGGAAAGCGCGATCTGGGAAATTCCCTGCCAGTCCTTCGCCTACCAGGCGAGCTCGGTCTTCGCCAAGGTCTACACCCCCGCACCGGGCAAGGAGCATGAGTTCCTCAGCTTTCAGGGCCCGCGTGGCAGAAAGCGCCCGACCGAGCCCGGTGTGCTGCTCAATGCCACCTGGAACGTGCGCACCCGCACCGTGACCAGCATTTCGCTGGGCCGCGCCGCCGGCGACTGCGGTGTGCTCGAACGCCACCGCGTGACGGAGGAAGGCACGTTCCGGCTGATCGAGTATCGCGAGAAGGCCGAATGCGACGGCAAGGTCGTCAAGCCCGAAGACTTCCCGCTCGTCTACCAACTCCGGCAGCCATGATGCCGGCCGGGGGAAAGGCTGGCCTGCGGCGTCCGGCGCGGTTGGCCGTTGTCCTGCTGTCGGCTGGCTGGCTTGTGGCAGGCCTCGTGCCGGTGCAGGCGCAGCTCCGCAGCGAAGTCGAGGAACTCGGCGATTGCGAAAAACTCGCCGTCGCCTTCAGCCGCAAGCACGGCGGCATGGTTTCGGCGGCGCGGATCGAGCGCGGCGCTTCGCTGGCCATCAACCGCTTCGATGACAAGGTCGGCAGCCAGCCTGTTGCCACCGAATATGTCGGCTTTGCCCGCATCACCGAGCAGGGCGCCTCCCGGCGGCTGCGTTTCATCTGCCTGCACGAGGGCGGCATCGGCAAGGCCGTGTATTTCGGCCTGTTCTACGAGTAGGGCTGCTGCCATGATCATCGGCATCGGTTCCGACCTTATCGACATCCGCCGCATCGAGCGCTCTCTCGCCCGCTTCGGCGAGCGTTTCACCCACCGCATCTTCACCGAAGGCGAACGCGCCCGCTCCGATGCCAAGGCCACCCGCGCCGCCTCCTATGCCAAGCGCTTCGCCGCCAAGGAGGCCTGCTCCAAGGCGCTTGGCACCGGCATGAACCGCGGCGTGTTCTGGCGCGACATGGAGGTCGTCAACCTGCGCTCCGGCCAGCCCACGATGCGGCTGACCGGCGGGGCCGCCGCCCGGCTGGCGGCCTTGATGCCGGAAGGCCATGTCGGCCACCTGCATCTGTCGCTGACCGACGATCCGCCTCTGGCGCAGGCGTTCGTGGTGATCGAGGCGCGCCCGTCCGGGCTGCGCTGAGTGCATTTTGGTCGCCATGCGCAGTTATCCGCGCTTGCACTGGCAAGGTCCGCACCCTTAATCTTGGCCGCTGAATCTCGCAGGGCATGCCGGGTTGTGACGGTCCTGGCCGGCGGCACCCATCGTGATGACGCCATTGCAAGTTCCAGAGCCACCAGTGACCCGCCCGCCCGATGAGCGCATGAGAGACCGGACCATGCAGAGGCAGACGTGACCCGCCCGATCCGGGAAGCACCGCAGTTCTATCTGACGGCTCCTTCGCCATGCCCCTATCTGCCGGGCCGCGAGGAGCGGAAGGTGTTCACGCATCTGGTCGGCAACCGTGCGCGCGAGCTCAACGACCTGCTCACCCATGGCGGCTTCCGCCGCTCGCAGACCATTGCCTACCGCCCCGCCTGCGAGACCTGCCGGGCCTGCATCTCCGTGCGGGTGCTGGTCGACGACTTCGCCATGAACCGCACCCAGCGCCGCACCATGGCGCTGAACGGCGATCTGATCGGCGCAACCGGGCCCAACAAGCCGAGTTCCGAACAGTATTCGCTGTTCCGGCGCTATCTTGACCACCGCCACCCCGAAGGCGGCATGGCCGAGATGACGGTGCTCGACTACGCCATGATGGTCGAGGACAGCCATGTCGAGAC
>JALORF010000186.1 GCA_025459195.1 Beijerinckiaceae bacterium | reverse complement strand
ACCGGTCAGCTGCAGATCGAAGTCTAGGTCGATCAGGCCCTGGAGTTCGATAGCGAGCATGTCCATGTCCCAGCCGGCGTTGAGCGCAAGCTTGTTGTCGGCGAGCACATAGGCTCGGCGCTCCGCTGCCGAGAGGTGAGACAGCGTTAGCGTTGGCACCTCGGTCATCCCCAGTTGCTGCGCCGCCAGAACCCGGCCGTGGCCGGCAATGATCTCACCCTCATCCGAGACCAGCACGGGGTTGGTAAAGCCGAACCGCTCGATACTGGCCGCGATTTGGCGGATCTGCTTCTTGGAATGCGTGCGGGCGTTGCTGGCGTAGGGTCGCAGCACATCGGTCGGGCGCTTGACGACCGCTGCCGCAGTCGCGGGCCCAGTATGGGCAGCTCCCGTGAAAGTCTTTGTCTGTGGCGTCTTTGATAGATTGCGAGGCATCGGCTGCTCCTGTTTTGGAGCCTTCGAACACGATGCCTGCCGGCGAAAAAGGCGGATAAATTCCCGCGAATTTATCCGCCTTTATCCGCGTGAGCTGCTTCATAGAGCTCGCCCAGGCGCTTGCGATATGTGTCGGGCGCGGGAAGGTCCGCGTGGCCCTTGCGTTGTGCGACCGCGATGCAGGCAGCCCATTCCCGTATCTGCGATTGTTCCAAAGGAACACCTTGGTCGCGCCGCTCTTGGAATGCGTCCCTTACGGGTTGGAGGTTGGCGCCGGGGCGGCCCTTTCCCCTCGGCATCTTCCCTTTGCAGTTCGCAGGAGGCCAAAGGTTTCGGATGGCTGCAGGCCTGAAGCAGACCAAGTCCACGCGCCGGGCGCCGAGCCGTAAGCCGTCCAAAAGATCGTAGTCCGCCTGCTGCCATTCCAAGCGAGAGATCGGCTCCCGCTGTGCGCCTGCGGTTGCACTGACCTGTCCGGTCGCTGCTGCGCGGAAGAGCGCCTGCATCGCCGTATCAAAGCAGGTGCAAATATGGGTATGCGCGCGAATATACAGCATTCGCCACTTGGCCTGCGCGTCACTGGCTGCGGCGGCCTGCTCCTTTTCCGAAAGCTCATTCCATTCTGCCACGGACGACCGACAATCGATCTTTCGATCGCATTGGCAGAACGCCTGCGCGACGGTGTCTGCGACCAGGCTGGCCACCAGATACTCTGTGCCCGCTGGCTCCTTTGGCAGCAGCTGGCGCGCCACGGGGGCGACCTCCAAGTGATAAGGCGCGATCCCGTTGACGAGTTCGGGGCTGCGCGTCGCGATCCAGGCTGCCGCCTCCAAGAAGCTCCATTCGGTGACCAATCTTTGCCGATGGTGCTTGCCCGCCTGAATAATCGCCGACGTCGCCTCTTGGTGCTGGCGGGCCGATTGGTCGGGGTAAATTGCGATCTTCGTTATAACAGTCATACTCGTAAGCTCATCGCAGGCCTTTGGCTGCCAACAAGCTAACCGCGTGTCAGATCCGCGTGCAAGAATCACTTGGATTCCCTGTTATCGCGTTTTGCCTTCCCTGATGTCGGCGCACGCTTCGATGCCTTCACAGAGACTCAAAACTACCGCAAATGGTTGTTATATAGATTAGAAATCGCCAGTGAAGGCCCGGCCGCCACCACTTTCTCGGGCGTTTTGCGCAAATAACAGGGAATATCAGGGAGAGAGCGATCTGCGACGGACTGCGTCGCGCACCATTTTTGTTGGCCGGCAGCGCTCGGCCGACCCCCAACCCCGCGCTCTGGCGGCGCTGGTTTGTTGGCCGCCAGCGCTCGGCCGACCCCCAACCCCGCGCTCTGGCGGCGGTGGTTTGTTGGCCGCCAGTGCGCTGAGAGCCCTGCACCCGCTCAGAAGCGCAGGCGCAGGCCCAGTTCCGCCCCATCGTCGAACCGCTGCAGCAGGCTGTTGCGGCGGTATCCGGCCGAAACCGCCAGCGCGCCGCGTTCCAGCGTGAGGCCGGCATCGATGTCCAGCCCGCTGCCGGCCAGTTGCTGGCCCTGATAGACGAACGCCGCGCCGGTGCTGGCAAAGCGGCTGTTCTGCACCGAGCCAAGATCACCCCAGGCCCGCTGCCAGGCCAGGTTCAGCCGGGCCGAAAGCCGCGTGCCGGCGGCGAGGGGCAGGGCGGCCGCCGTGCGCAGGCCCACTTGCGCCAGCCCCAGTCGGCGCGCCTGCCCATCGATGATCAGGCCGGTGCCGCCGCCCGCCTCGCGGATGTCCATCCCGGCAACGCGGATGTCGCTGTAGCCGGCGAACGGTGCGAGCGAGACGGGGCCGAGGCTGGCTGACTGCGCCACTTCGGCAAAAAGCTGCCGGGTGGCGCCGCGATAACGGGCCTGGTTGCCATCGGCAAAGCCGGGGAAGGCCACGTTGCGATCGGCGATGATGCGGTGCCAGCTGAAGCCGGCGCCGGCCGAGGCGCTGAAACCATCGTGGGCATAGCCCAGCATGGTGCCGCTATAGTGCGTTTCCATGCTGGCCATGCCGGTGCTGCCGCGCGCCAGGCGTTCCTGCGGCAGCCAGCCGGCCACCATCGAAAGCCGCACGCCGTTGCCGGCCAGGCTGAAGCCCGACCGATAATCCGCCGAAGACGCGCTGCGTGTCGCCGGCGTGAATGCGCTCCACGAGGCGATGCCGGTTTCGGCCAGTTCGCCGGCCGGTTGCAGCAGCGACGGCAACCGCCCGGCGCTCGCCACCAGCTGGTTCGACAGGCTGCCGAAGAAATTGCCCGACAGCGTATCGAACGCCAACTGCGCGCCGCTGGCATTCTGGCCAAGAACCGCGCTCATCAGCTGATTGGTGTCGTTTATCGTTTCCAGCGCGTCGGCAACATTGGCCTGATTGATGGTCACCGCGCCGCTGTTCAGCTTCACCGCCTTGCGCTTCAGGGTGAGCTCAACGACCTTGCTGTTCTGGCTCAGCTTGGGTTCCAGGAAGATCAGATCGCTGGTGACGCCGGCGAAGGGCAGCACGATCCGCTGCGTCACCGAAAGGATCACGTATTTCGTCGCTGTCGTCCAATTGCCGTCCTGCGCCAGCACGTTGACGATCACGTTTGGCGCGATCACCACGGAGCCGGTGACGTTGACGCGATCGGCCTGCCCGGCATCGTTGGCGTTGACCACATAGCGCGAGCCGCTATCGAAGCGCAGCTGGCCGATCAGGTTCATGGTGCCGATACCGTCGCCCGGCGCGCCGCCGGCGCCCGGTGACAGGGTGGCACCGGCCCGAAGGGTGACATTGCCCACCGTACCGGTGCCCGAAAGCGTCGTGCCGGCCTGGAAGACCGCCTGGGACGCAATCTGGCCGGTGACCGCCAGCGTGCCGCCGCTGATCACGGCAGGGCCGCTGTGGGTGCCGATGCCGGCCAGCGTCAGCCGCCCGGCGCCGGCCTTCAGGAAGCTGCCCGTGCCCGACAAGGCGCCCGCAAGCGTGAAATCGCTGCCCATGTCGACAATCAGGCTGCCATTGTTGTTGATGAGGCCGGCAAAGCCGCCCACGCTGCCGCCAGTGCCGATCTGGAAGCTCGCCGGGGCGTTGATGTTGACGTTGCCGTACAGCTCGCCCGTGAGCGTCAGCTTGCCAGCCAACAGGCTGATCCCGTTGAAGTTGCCGGTGACCGCAGGGGCCAGCCATTCGCCGCTGACCAGAACGAGCTGTTCGAAGCTGTTGAACGACCCCAGCGTCTGCACGGGCGCGGTTCCGGAATCGAGCCGCACGAGATCGAAGCCGCCATACCCCAGCGCCACGCCGCCAATCCAGCTGCCGGCACCCAGCGTCAGTTCATCGTCGCCATTGAAGAAATCCAGGCTGGCCACGCTGCCGGTGTTGGTCATCAGCGTTCGGCCGAAGGTTGAGATCCGGCCGGTGCTGCCGCTGTTGTTGATGATGACCGTGGCGGCCTGGTTGTTCAGCAAGGTGGTTCCGGTGATCGTGCCGCTGTTGTTCAGCGTGACATTTCCGTCAGCCCTCACGCCGCCAGCGATGAGGCCAGCATTGGTGAGGCTTCCACCGCTGCCCAGGTCCACAGCATAGAAATTCCCCTCGATGGTCCCGCTGGCCAGGTTCGAAACAGAACCGCTGGCGATGCGGACTCCGTAAGACGGCCCTTCGATCAAGCCGGAATTGGTCACGCTGGCGCTGCCCTCCAGATCAACCCCGCTATAGGCCGTGCCGCGCACGGTGCCATTGTTGATGACAACGCTGTTCGCTGCCGACGAAGACGCCCAGATACCGTCTGTACCGGAAATCAGTCCGCTATTGCTGACCCGAATGCCGGAGGTGGTGGTGACGATACCGGCCGTGTAGCCCGGACCAGATGCCACGATCTGGCCGCTGTTCTCCACGTCCAGACCTTCGACAAGGCTGGCCACGCCATATTTCGCACTGTTGATCGTGCCGCTGTTGGTCAGTGATGCAGCCTGTGCTGCCAGCGGTGTCGTGTTCTGGAACCACACGCCTGCAGCATTGGCGCCGTTGGCCGTGATGTTGCCAGCGTTGCTGACCGTGCCGCCCTTGGACAGTATGATGCCATGGCGGGCGCCGGAAATGCTGCCACCGGCCAGGTTCGTCACGCTGCTTATGGCAGGCATGTTGGACATGTCCTGCCCCACGAACGAGTATATGGTGATGCCGTCGGTATTGGTGCCGCTCAGCCCCTCGATGGTGCCGCTGTTGGTCACGCTGCCGCCGCCGGCAAGGCGGATGCCGTCGTCGGTCTCGCCCCGGATCAGGCCGCTGTTGGTGATGCTGGTGTTGCGGGCCAGCCC
>JALORF010000185.1 GCA_025459195.1 Beijerinckiaceae bacterium | reverse complement strand
CCATCGAGCAGCGGCTTGTAGGCGATGACCTTCGACCCTTCGATGCCGCAGGAGGCGGCGAGGATGGCTTTCGGGGTGGCATCGTCGATGCGGGTGGCCAGTTCCTTGGCTGCAAAGCCGCCGAAGACGACGGAGTGGACTGCGCCGATGCGGGCGCAGGCCAGCATGGCAAAGGCGGCCTCGGGGATCATCGGCATGTAGATGATGACCCGGTCGCCGGCGACGATGCCCATGTCGGTGAGGACCGCAGCCAATGTCGCCACCTCGTCCTTCAGTTCGGCATAGGTGACAGTGCGCTTGGTGCCGGTGACGGGGCTGTCATGGATCAGCGCCGCCTGCGCACCGCGCCCCCCATCGGCGTGGCGGTCGACCGCATTGTAGCAGGTGTTGCAGGTCGCATCCGGGAACCAGCGCCCGTAGAGCCCAGCGGCAGGGTCGAACACGGATGTCGGTGGTGTGATCCAGTCGATGGCCCGGGCGGCCTCGGCCCAGAAGGCGAGCGGGGCGTCTTTCCAGGCGGCATAGGTGTCGTGATAGCGGCTCGGCGTCATGGCTCTTCCTCACCCGTGGCTGTTCTTTTGCAAGCTGCGCCTCGTTCGCTGGACGCATCCGACTGAACAGCATGGGCCGGACCGCACGTCGAGAGCAACTTTCGGCGGGGTCTTGCGCTCCTGAGCCACCCCGAACAGAAAAGCCCGGGCACCAAGGCCCGGGCTGTTCGATCGTTCTGGTCCGTGCCGGCCCGTCAAGGACTGGCCCCGGTCCGGCTCACTTCTTGAAGCTGATGCCGCTGAACTTGTTGTTGAAGCGCGACAGGCGACCGCCGCGGTCCATGAGCTGCTGGGTGCCGCCAGTCCAGGCCGGGTGGGTCTTCGGATCGATGTCGAGGTTCATGGTGTCGCCCTCCTTGCCGTAGGTCGAGCGGGTCATGTATTCGGTGCCATCGGTCATCACGACCTTGATGAAATGATAGTTCGGGTGGATGTCAGCTTTCATGGCGAGCCTCTTGAGCGCAAAAGGGTCTTGCGTCGCCGCAATGCGACAGCCAAACCTTCATGCGACGGTGTCTTGTGAAGTTGGCGGGCTATAGCCGAACCGGTCAGGAGACGCAAGTTGCGAAAGCCGCGTAAGGACGCCGTTCAGGGCATGGCAGAGGATGCGCCGCGCGCACCGATGTCGGCGCTCAAGGCGCTGATGCCGTATGTGCTGCGCCATCGTGGCCGGATCACGGCGGCAGTGCTCGCCCTGCTCGCGGCCTCTCTGGCAACGCTGGTGCTGCCGCTGGCCCTGCGCCGGGTCATCGACACCGCGTTCGAGGCCGGCAACTCCGCGCTCAAGGACTATTATTTCATGACGCTGATCGGCGTCGTGCTGATCCTCGCCGTGGCCAGTTCGGCGCGTTACTATCTGGTGATCACGCTGGGTGAGCGCATCGTTGCCTCGGTGCGGCAGGATGTGTTCCGGCATCTGACCACGCTCGATGCCGCCTTTTTCGACCGGACCAAGTCCGGCGAGATCGTGTCACGGCTCTCGGCGGACACGACCAAGATCCAGTCGGCGTTCGGTGCCTCTGCCTCCATTGCCTTGCGCAACATGCTGCTGTTCATGGGCGCGACCGTGATGATGATCATCACCAGCCCGCGCCTGTCGATGCTGGTGCTGGCCGCGATCCCGCTGATCGTGGTGCCGCTGGTGCTGTCGGGGCGCGGCGTGCGCAAGCGGGCGCGTGCGGCCCAGGACAAGCTGGCGGAGGCGTCGGCCTATGCCACCGAGGCCATCGGCGCTTCGCGCACGATGCAGGCCTTCGGGGCCGAGGCCGAGACCACGCGCCGGTTCGGCATGGCGGCGGAGAATGCCTTCGAGGCAGCCCGCCTGTCCACGGCAGCGCGGGCCTGGCTGTCCGGCTTCGGCATCTTCATGGTGTCGGCCAGCGTGGTCTGGGTTCTGTGGACCGGGGCCGCCGATGTCATGGCCGGCACCATGACTGGCGGGCGCCTGTCGCAGTTCGTGCTCTATGCGGTGTTCGCCGCCAGTTCGCTGGGGCAGCTTTCGGAGGTCTATGGCGAGATCCAGGCCGCCGCCGGATCGGCCGGGCGCATCGGCGAGTTGCTCGCCGCGAGGCCTGCGGTCGCACCGCCACCGAACCCTGCGCCGTTGCCTGCCAGGATCAGCGGTGCCCTGTCCTTCTCGCATGTCAGCTTTCGCTATGCCGGGCGGGACGATGCCGCGCTGGACGATTTCACCTTGCATGTGAAGCCCGGCGAGAGGGTCGCCCTTGTCGGTCCCTCCGGCGCGGGCAAGAGCACAGTTCTGCAACTGGCGCTGCGCTTCTATGATCCGCAGGCCGGTGTCATCACCGTCGACAACATCGCCTCGACCGGTGCCGATCCGACCGACTGGCGCCGGGCCTTTGCCCTGGTGCCGCAGGACCCGGTCGTGTTCGGCACAAGCGTGTTCGAGAACATTCGCTATGGCCGGCCCGATGCCAGCGAGGCCGATGTTCTGGCTGCCGCGAAACTGGCCTCGGCCCATGAGTTCGTGATGGCTCTGCCACAGGGCTACCAGACCGAGATCGGAGAGCGCGGTGTGCTGCTGTCCGGCGGCCAGCGGCAGAGGCTGGCCATTGCCCGCGCCATCCTCAAGGACGCGCCGATCCTGTTGCTGGACGAAGCCACGTCGGCGCTCGATTCCGAGAGCGAGCGGGCCGTGCAACTGGCGCTCGAAGGCCTGATGCGCTCGCGCACCACGCTCGTCGTCGCGCACAGGCTGGCGACCGTGCTGTCTGCCGACCGGATCGTCGTGGTCGATCAGGGGCGGATCGTGGAGGAGGGCACGCACGAGGCGCTGGTGGCGCGCGGCGGGCTCTATGCGCGGCTGGCCGACTTGCAATTCGGCGGAGCCGATTGAGGGGCCGGCACGGGATGTGCCGCCTCGCCTCAGCAACGCCCGAAACGGCTTCCGGCTTGGCGGGCCGCAGGCAAGTCGTGCTAGACCCTTGCCATGCTGCGCCCCTTCAGACTGCTGATCGCCGCTTTCGATCGTTTCATCGCCCATGATGGCTGGGCGATTGCGAGCCATATTGCCCTTTCGGTCCTGATGTCGCTGTTCCCGTTCCTCATTCTGGTCACGGCGATGGCGGGCCTGTTCGGCAGCGAGGAACTCGCCGACGTGGCGGCGCGGTTGCTGCTCGAGGCCTGGCCGAAGGAAGTGGCCCTGCCGATTGCCAACGAAATCCGCTCGGTGCTGACGGCGGTGCGCGGCGATGCGCTTGCCATCGGTGCCGTGCTGTCACTGTATTTCGCGTCATCGGGGGTCGAGGCGCTGCGCATCGGGCTCAACCGGGCGTATGAGGCCTATGAATGGCGCGCGTGGTATCTCACCCGGCTTGAATCCATCGGCTACGTGATCGCGGCAGCGCTGGCCATGATCGCGTTCGCCTTCCTGATCGTGCTGTTCCCGCTGGGCTGGCGCGGCTTGCTGCGCTGGTTGCCCGGGCTCGAACAGGTGTCTGGCGTGATCGGGCTCGGCCGGCTTGGCCTGGCCTCGCTGATCGTCGTCACGGCCTTGATGATTGCGCACAAGCTGTTGCCGGCGGGGCGGATGAGCTGGTCGGCGCTGTGGCCGGGGATCGCCTTCACCATCTCGTTCTGGCTGATCGGCGGGCTGGCCTTCGGGGCCTATCTCGATTCCTTTGCCGGGGCCTATGTCACCACCTATGCCGGGCTGGCGACCGCGATGATCGCGCTGGTGTTTCTCTACCTGTTGTCCGCGATCTTCCTGCTCGGGGCCGAACTCAACGGTGCCATCGAGGATCAGCAGAAGCCGCGGCCCAAAGTGCGCGAGGCACTGTCGACGTTCTAAGGCCGTTCGAAGTGGCAGGAGTCGCCGACCGGTTCTTCACGATTTGTCATGGTTTGATGGCGATACTGCGCCTCGGCTTTGTCCGGAGGGGACATGATTGCTCAGTTCCTGCACGCCATCGGTTGGCGTTTTCTGTCGAGCGGCGACCTGTTCTTCATCGCGTTGATGGGCGGCGGCGTGTTCATGATCATGGCCTGGCTGGCCGACGTGCTGATGCAGCGGCTCAGCTTCGGCGTCATCGGCAACATGGTCCTGCTGATCTGTGGTGCCATTCTGGGGCTGGCTGTGATGGTCTGGATCGGCATGCCGCCAACACGGCGCGATTTCCTGCCGGCGCTGTTTGCCTGCGGCATCAGCGCCATCCTGATGCTCGTCATGTTCGCAGCCGTGAAGCGGGCTGTCTGAGGCGGGCCTGCCGCGCAGCACCGTCAGGGCCTCTCCAGCAGCAGGGCAATGCCCTGGCCGACTCCGATGCACATCGTGCACAGGGCGCGCCGTGCCTTGCGCTCCGACAGTTCGATGGCTGCCGTCAGGGCCAGCCGCGCCCCGCTCATGCCCAGCGGATGGCCGAGCGCGATGGCGCCTCCGTTCGGGTTGACCTGCGCCGCATCGTCGGCGAGCCCGAGTTGCCGCTGGACGGCAAGTGCCTGCGCCGCAAAAGCCTCGTTGAGCTCGATCAGGTCGATGTCGCCGAGCGCCAGGCCGTGCCGGTCCAGAAGCCTGCGCGTGGCCGGCACGGGGCCCATGCCCATGATGCGTGGCGGCACGCCGGCGGTCGCCATCCCGGCGATGCGCGCCAGCGGCTCAAGGCCATGGCGGGCGCAAGCCTGCTCCGAGGCAATCATCAGCGCGGCCGCCCCATCATTGACGCCCGAAGCATTGCCGGCGGTGAC
>JALORF010000184.1 GCA_025459195.1 Beijerinckiaceae bacterium | reverse complement strand
CGACGCCCAGAAGCGCGTGGTCTACGAGCCTGTGAAACTGGTGCAAGAGTTCCGCAATTTTGACTTCCTGAGCCCCTGGGAAGGCACGGACTATGTGCTCCCCGGCGATGAAAAAGCGAAGGTTTGATCGCCATGGGTGAACACAACATCCGCAATTTCTCGATCAATTTCGGCCCGCAGCATCCGGCGGCGCATGGCGTGCTGCGCCTTGTGCTGGAACTTGATGGCGAGATCGTCGAACGCGTCGACCCGCATATTGGCCTTTTGCATCGCGGCACCGAAAAGCTGATCGAGGCCAAGACCTATCTGCAGGCCGTGCCGTATTTCGACCGGCTCGACTATGTCGCGCCGATGAACCAGGAGCACGCCTTCGCGCTGGCGGTGGAGCGACTGGCCGGCATTTCCGTGCCGCGCCGTGGCCAGTTGATCCGTGTGCTGTATTCGGAAATCGGTCGCATCCTGTCGCATCTGCTGAACGTGACCACGCAGGCCATGGACGTCGGCGCGTTGACGCCGCCGCTCTGGGGCTTCGAGGAGCGCGAGAAGCTGATGATCTTCTACGAGCGGGCCTGCGGCGCGCGCATGCACGCGGCCTATGTGCGCCCGGGTGGTGTGCATCAGGATCTGCCGACCAAGCTGGTCGAGGACATCGCCGCCTGGTGCGACCCGTTCCTGAAGGTCTGCGATGATCTTG
Organism: Beijerinckiaceae bacterium; assembly: GCA_025459195.1. Taxonomy (GTDB): domain Bacteria; phylum Pseudomonadota; class Alphaproteobacteria; order Rhizobiales; family Beijerinckiaceae; genus Allobosea. The sequence continues at coordinate 4,086 of JALORF010000184.1, read as the reverse complement.
AAAGCCTGCTGACCGACAACCGCATCTTCAAGCAACGCAATGTCGATATCGGCGTCGTCGATCTCGAAACCTGCTGGAAATGGGGCTTCTCGGGCGTGATGGTGCGCGGCTCAGGCGCGCCATGGGACCTGCGCAAGAGCCAGCCCTATGAGTGCTATGACGAGATGGAGTTCGACATCCCCATCGGCAAGAACGGCGATTGCTACGACCGTTACTGCATCCGCATGGAAGAGATGCGCCAGTCGGTCCGCATCATGAAGCAGTGCTGCAACCTGTTGCTGTCATCCTCGGGCGATGGACCGATTTCGTCGACGGACGGCAAGATGGTGCCGCCCAAGCGCGGCGAGATGAAGCGCTCGATGGAAGCGCTGATCCACCATTTCAAGCTCTACACCGAGGGCTACAAGGTGCCCGCCGGCGAGGTCTATGCGGCGGTCGAGGCACCCAAGGGCGAATTCGGCGTCTATGTCGTGTCCGACGGCACCAACAAGCCCTATCGTTGCAAGATCAAGGCCCCCGGTTTCGCCCATCTTCAGGCCATGGATTTCATGTGCAGGAAGCACATGCTGGCTGATGTCAGCGCCATCCTCGGCTCGATCGACATCGTGTTTGGCGAGGTCGACAGGTGACCCTCGAAACCATCACCAGCCTCGTCATCTTCATCGCTGCCGGCTTTCTCGGCCTTTGCGGGATGCTGATGCTGCGCCAGGGGGAGCAGGCGCTCGCGACTCTGGCTCATACCAAGGCCTCGCTGGTGCAGACTTTTGCGGCGCGTTATCTCGCCATGGCGTTCATCATGCTGGGACTGGTCTCGTTCCGCGAGTGGCGGGCGCTGTCCATCGTGCTGGTGGTCGGCGCGGTGATGGCGGCGCTGGACTATCATTTTGTCGGCAAGGCCGGCGGCAAGACATTGCCGCATGCCGCAGCCGGCGTGGCCTGTTTCGTGCTGGCGGCGTGTGCTTTCACGCTGTCGCGTGCCTGAGGTGAGATGAATGTCGGTTCGCCGTTTAGCCCCTGATGCCGTGCAGCCCAAGACGTTTGCCTTTTCGAAGACGAACGACAACTGGGCCGATGGCCAGATCGCCAAATACCCGAAAGGGCGGGAAGCCTCGGCCGTGATCCCGCTGCTGTGGATGGCGCAGGAGCAGGCAGGCGGCTGGCTGCCGCAGAAGGCCATCGAGGCCGTGGGGCGCAAGCTGGGCATGCCCTACATGCGCGTGTTCGAGATCGCCACGTTCTACACGATGTTCAACCTCCAGCCGGTGGGCGAGCATTTCGTGCAGGTCTGCGGCACCGTGCCGTGCCACCTCAAGGGCGCACGCGAGATCATCAAGGTCTGCGAGGACAAGATCGGCCCGCAATCCACTGTCAGCAGCGACGGCAAGCTCTCCTGGCTTGAGGTCGAGTGCCTCGGGGCCTGCTGCAATGCGCCAATGGTGCAGATCAACTACGACTACTACGAGGACCTGACGCCGGAGAATTTCGCCGCGCTCCTCGACAACCTGCGCACCGGCAAGCCGGTCAAGACCGGTCCGCAGGTCGACCGCTCCTGCTCCGAGCCGCTCGGTGGCGGCGATACCCTCAAGGACAAGGCGCTCTACGACGGCTCTGCCGTGGGGCGCGGCGACTGGCAGTCCCGTGTCAAGGCCGAGCGCGAAGCGGCACGCAAGGCCGCCGAAGCCGCTGAAGCGGCCAAAGCTGCTGCTGCTGCGATGGCCGCCGCAACCCCGGCTGCCGCGACACCGCCGGCACCTGCGCCAGTGGCGACGCCCGCTCCCCTCGCTTCAGCGGGTGGCGAGAAGGGTCGCGCAGCACCTGCCGCCAAGAGTGCCAAAGCCGGAGAGCCCGCAAGCGCGGTGAAACCCGTCGCTCCACCTCCCTCCCACAAGGCGAGAGAGAGCAAGAGCACGGCTGTGGACGCTGCGGCGCCAAAGCCCGCCGAAGCTGAAGCGCCGGCCCTTCTGGCCAAGCCCCGCAGCGGCAAGGGTGACGATCTCAAGCTGATCTGGGGCGTCGGCCCCAAGCTGGAAAAGCTGCTCAACAGTCTTGGCGTGTGGCATTTCGACCAGATTGCCGTCTGGACGCCGAAAGAACTGGCCTGGATCGACAGTCGGATGGAAGGCTTCAAAGGCCGCGCCGTGCGCGATGGCTGGATCGGGCAGTCGCAGAAGCTGGCAACCGGCTGGCGTCCCGACAACGCCGTCGGCGACAAGCCCAAGGGCAAGTGAGGATCACGCACCATGCTCGCCGACAAGGACCGCATCTTCACCAATCTCTATGGCCGGCAGGATCGCTCCCTGAAGGGCGCGATGGCGCGCGGGCAGTGGGATGGCACCAAATTCATTCTCGACCAGGGCCGCGACTGGATCATCGACGAGATGAAGCGCTCGGGCCTGCGCGGACGCGGCGGGGCCGGTTTTCCCACCGGCATGAAGTGGTCCTTCATGCCGAAGGTGAATGATGGCCGCCCGCACTATCTCGTCGTCAATGCCGATGAATCCGAGCCCGGCACCTGCAAGGACCGCGAGATCATGCGCAATGATCCGCATACGCTGGTCGAAGGCTGCCTGATCGCCAGCTTCGCCATGGGCGCGCACGCGGCCTACATCTACATCCGCGGCGAATATGTGCGCGAGCGCGAGGCGCTGCAGCGCGCCGTTGACGAAGCCTATGCAGCCAAGCTGATCGGCAAGGACAATGTCCACGGCTACCCGTTCGATCTTTACGTGCATCACGGGGCAGGGGCCTACATCTGCGGCGAAGAGACGGCGCTGATCGAAAGCCTCGAAGGCAAGAAGGGCATGCCGCGCCTCAAGCCGCCATTCCCCGCCAATGTGGGGCTTTATGGCTGCCCGACGACCGTCAACAATGTTGAATCCATCGCGGTCGCGCCAACCATCCTGCGTCGGGGCGCAAGCTGGTTCGCTGGCATCGGCAACCCGAACAATGTCGGCACCAAGCTGTTCTGCGTCTCCGGCCACGTCAACAAGCCGTGCAATGTCGAAGAGGCGATGGGCATCCCGTTCCGCGAACTGATTGACAAGCATTGCGGCGGCGTGCGCGGCGGCTGGGACAATCTCAAGTGCGTCATCCCCGGCGGCTCGTCGGTGCGCATGGTGCCAGCGGCCCAGATCATCGACACGCCGATGGACTTCGACTCGCTGTCAAAGCTGCGCTCCGGCCTCGGCACGGCGGCGGTCATCGTCATGGACAAGTCCACCGATGTGGTCCGCGCCATTGCCCGCATCAGCTATTTCTACAAGCACGAGAGCTGCGGCCAGTGCACGCCCTGCCGCGAAGGCACGGGCTGGATGTGGCGTGTGCTCAACCGCATGGCCGATGGCCGCGCCCAGAAGCGCGAAATCGACATGCTTCTGGACGTGACCAAGCAGGTCGAGGGCCACACCATCTGCGCGCTCGGCGACGCGGCGGCCTGGCCCATCCAGGGCCTGATCGCCCATTTCCGTCACGAAATCGAAGAACGCATCGACCAGTATGCCGCCAACCCGCACAGCGAGCCTGCGCGGATGGCGGCGGAGTGAGATCGTACCAATGACAAAACTCCTCATTGACGGCATCGAAGTCGACGTTCCTGCCGATTACACCGTGCTTCAGGCCTGCGAGGCTGCGGGGGCGGAAGTGCCGCGCTTCTGCTTCCATGAGCGGCTGTCGATTGCCGGCAACTGCCGCATGTGCCTTGTCGAGGTGAAGGGCGGTCCGCCCAAGCCACAGGCGTCTTGCGCCATCGGCGTGCGCGACCTGCGCCCCGGCCCCAATGGAGAGCCGCCGGTCGTCTCCACCAAGTCGCCCATGGTCAAGAAGGCCCGCGAGGGCGTGATGGAGTTCCTGCTCCTCAACCACCCGCTTGATTGCCCGATCTGCGATCAGGGCGGCGAGTGCGACCTGCAGGACCAGGCCATGGCCTATGGCGTGGATTCCTCGCGCTATGCCGAGAACAAGCGCGCCGTCGAGAACAAGTACATCGGCCCGCTGGTCAAGACCGAGATGACGCGCTGCATCCACTGCACGCGCTGCGTCCGCTTCACCACCGAGGTGGCGGGCGGCACCGACCTCGGCGCCATAGGG
>JALORF010000052.1 GCA_025459195.1 Beijerinckiaceae bacterium | reverse complement strand
CCTTCCGTGACCTTGGGCAGGAAGCGCTGCACCACCCAGGGCTCCTTGAACAGTGTGGCGAACAGGTCGTAGAGCGAGCCGAAATTCGGGTCGATCCGGCCGACCTTGAACACCGCCGCCCCGCCATTGCCGTAGAGCGGCTTCATCACGATGTCGCCGAACTCGGCCCGGAAGGCCTCGATCTCGGCCTTGTCACGCGTGATCAGCGTCGCCGGCATCAGGTCGGGGAAGTCCGTGACGAAGATCTTCTCGGGCGCGTTGCGCACATGCGCCGGGTCGTTCACCACAAGCGTCTTCGGGTGGATGCGTTCCAGCAAGTGCGTGGTGGTGACGTAGCCCATGTCAAAGGGCGGGTCCTGCCGCAGCAGCACCACATCGACATCGCCCAGATCGATACGCTCCTCGCTGCCGAGTGTGGCGTGATCACCCTCGATGTCCCTGACGCTGACCGGCTTCGCCACGGCGATGACCCTGCCATCGCGCATGGACAGCTTGTCGGGTGTGTAGGTGTAGAGCGTGTGGCCGCGCGCCTGCGCTTCGAGCATCAGCGCGAAGCTGGAATCGCCGGCGATCCTGATGCGTTCGATCGGGTCCATCTGGACAGCGACGGTGAGGCTCATGGGGCAGTCCTGGGTTGGTGGCTTCGGAGCCGTTATCGGCGGCCCGGCAGCCTGAGCGCAAGCCCTTTGGCCAGCCCTCAGGTCAGGTCGAGCGGAAACACGTTTTCGACATGGCGTGGCCAGCGACCGTGCCCGACAAACACCGCGTCGGCGCGCAGCACATGGCCTTGAGCCCAGGCATTGCGGCTGCGCCAGTCGCTGATCCGCCGGCTCATCAGCCTGATCTTGTCCGGCGTGATGGCCAGAACGGCGTCATCCATCGCGGCACGGGCCTTGACCTCGACGAAGATGATGCAGCCACCCCGCCGGGCAATCAGGTCGATCTCGCCGCCCTTTCCGCCAAAGCGCCGGGCCAGGATGCGGTAGCCTTTGAGCATCAGCAGCGCGATCGCGAGCCACTCGGCGGTCGCGCCTGTCCTGACGGAGCGGCGGGCGCGGGCGCTGCGGTCAGGCGTCGTCATTCAGGGTGCGCGGGTCAGTTCGAGGGCGCGGGCATAGACCTTGCGGCGCGGCAGGCCGGTGTCGGCCGTCACTTGTGCCACGGCCTCCTTCAGCGACATGGCCGCGAGCGCTGCCTTGAGCTTGCCATCCACCAGGTCCTCGGTGGCGGGCGCGGCAGCCCCGGCCTCTGCCTGTCCGATCAGCACCACGATCTCGCCGCGCGCGGTCTCGCCGGCTCCATAAAGCGCCGCCAGTTCCGGCAAGGTGCCACGCCTGACGGTTTCGTGCATCTTGGTCAGTTCGCGCGCCACGGCGGCAGGCCGCGCGCCGAGCATGGCCGCGGCATCGGCAAGCATCTCCGCCAGTCGGCGCGGCGATTCAAACAGCACGATGGTGGCGGGGATGGCGCCCAGTTCGGTCAGCCGTGCCCGCCGCGCTGCCGTGCGCGGGGCCAGGAACCCCTCGAAGAAGAAGCGGTCTGTCGGCAATCCGGCCACCACCAGCGCGGCCAGCACGGCGGACGGCCCCGGCACGCCGGTGACGCCATGTCCGGCCTTCACGGCATCCTCGACCAGCCGATAGCCGGGGTCTGAGACCAGCGGCGTTCCGGCATCCGAGACCAGCGCCAGCCTGTCGCCTGCCGCGAGCCTCGCCAGCACGCGCGGGCGCATCTCGTTGGCATTGTGCTCGTGATAGGCGGCCAGCGGCGTGGAAATGCCGTAATGTGCCAGCAGAACCTTGGTGACGCGGGTATCCTCGGCCAGAATCAGGTCGGCGGCAGCAAGCGTTGCCAGCGCGCGCAGCGAAATGTCGCGCAGATTGCCGATGGGAGTGGCCACCACATGCAGACCGGGAGCAAGCTGCTCGGCTGCAGCCCTGATGCCGAAAGCGGTGAACGACCCGTGCGGATGATCCGGTTTGCTCATCGCCGAGCAGTGCCATGTTCGCGGCTCCGAGGCCAGCCTGAACGGCTGCCAAATCGCTGCATCCCCCATCATCACCACGTTAACGCGCTGTTAACGAAAGGTTTTCCGAAGAATGATCTGCAATCATGCTGTGACAGCGCCGGAAATCTTGTTATAGTGAACGGGATGTCACCATGGGGAACTGCCACTTGACAGATCAGCGTTTCGATCGCCGCACCGGCCTGAAGGTTCTCGGTGTGACGGCCCTGTCCACGAGCCTCGGCGCGTGCATCGGCGGGCTTCCCAGCTTTGACAGTGGCTCTGGCACGGCTCCGGGAAGCGCTGCGCCGTCAGGTCCGCCTGGCAGCATTCCGGTTGCGCTGATCGTGCCATTGACAGCTGGCGGACAGGGCGGAACGGTCGGCAATGCCCTGAAGAACGCGGCTGAAATGGCGCTGGCCGAGTTCCAGAACCCCAACATCCGGCTGATCGTCAAGGATGACAAGGGCTCTGCTGACGGGGCCCGGGCCGCCGCCCAGGAGGCCCTGGCCGAGGGTGCCGAACTGATCGTCGGGCCGCTGTTTGCGCCAGCCGTTCAGGCTGCCGCCTCGGTGGCAAAACCGGCAGGCCGGCCGGTGATTGCCTTTTCCACGGACACGGCCGTGGCCTCGCCCGGCGTTTATCTCATGTCGTTCGTGGCAGAACTCGAAGTCCAGCGCGTGGTGAATTTCGCTGCCCAGCAGGGCCGCCGTTCCTTTGCGGCCCTCATTCCAGACACCGCCTATGGCCGGGTGGTCGAAGCCGCTTTCCAGCAATCCGCCGCCCAGCGCGGCGTCCGGGTCGCCGCCATCGAGCGTTTTGCCATCGATCAAGGCCAGATGGAGGCTGCCGTCGGCCGTCTTTCTCCGGCCATGGGGCAGATCGACGCGCTGTTTGTGCCCGAGAATGCCGATACCCTGCCGGCCATCGGCCAGGCCTTGCAGAGCGCCGGGCTCAACAGCCAGCGCGTGAAGCTGCTTGGAACCGGTGTCTGGAACGACGCGCGCAATTTCCGTGTGCCGCAGTTGCAGGGCGGCTGGTTCGCGGCTCCCGATTCAGGCGGCTTCAACGCCTTCGCCCAGCGCTATCAGGCGCGGTTCGGGGCTTCCCCGATCCGGCTGGCCTCGCTGTCCTACACGGCCATGACTCTGGTCGCGGCCCTCGCCCGGCAGCAGGGCACCCAGCGCTTCTCGCAAGCCGTTCTGACCAACCCGTCGGGCTATGACGGCGTCGACGGCCTGTTCCGCTTCCGTCAGGACGGCATGATCGAACGCGGCCTGGCGGTGCTCGAAATCCGAAACGGCACATCCGTGACGGTCAACGCCGCTCCGCGCGAGTTCGGGCGCTCCGCCTGACCAGGCCTGTTCTAGCATTGGTCATCGGTCTGGACCGATGCGCCGATGGCAAGCGCGAAAACGCGCCCGAGCCTGAGCGAGGGCTGTCATGCTCTGTGACGAGCCACAGATCATGACCACTGGCCTTATGCAGCCAGATCGGCCACGACCGCATCGAGCACCAGCGCCCCGTCTGCGGTCGCCGCGATCCGGCCATCCGGCCTGATCGTGATCAGCCCGTCCGCGATCAGCGAGGCCACACGGCCTTCGGAAAACCCGTGTCCGGCGAGTTCCGCGTAGACGGCGGGGTCGATGCCTTCGCGCAGCCTCAGCCCCATCAGCAGGAATTCGTCACCGGCCGATTCCGGCGAGAGCGCATCGTCCTCGACGAGAGCGTGGCCTTGCGCAGCCACGCTGGCCAGCCATGTCTCGGGGTGCTTCTCGGTGGATTGCGCCCGGCGCACGCCATCCACCACCAGCCGGCCATGCGCACCGGGGCCGATGCCCGCATACTCGCCATAGCGCCAATAGACCAGGTTGTGCCGGCATTCGGCACCAGCCCGGGCATGGTTGGAGATCTCGTAGGCGGCAAAGCCATGCCGGTCGCAAAGCTCCTGTGTCGTCTCATACAGGGCCCGCGCCAGATCCTCGCCCGGCACCGGCAGCTTGCCGGCGGCATGCAGCGCGTGAAAGGCTGTGCCTGGTTCGATCGTGAGCTGGTAGAGTGACAGATGTTCGACGGCCCGTTCCAGCGCGCCTTCCAGCTCGCTGCGCCATTCGGCCACGCTCTGCTCCGGCGAACGGGCATAGATCAGGTCGAACGACATGCGCTCGAAATGCCGGGCGGCCACGGCCACGGCCGCCAGCGCCTCCTCGGTGCTGTGCAGCCGGCCCAGTGCCTTCAGGTCGCGGTCGTTCAAGGCCTGCACGCCAAGCGACACCCGGTTGACGCCAGCGCTGCGATAGCCCGCAAAGCGCTCCGCATCGACACTGGTCGGGTTGGCTTCGAGCGTGACCTCGATGTTGCCATCGGTCGGCCAGGCTGCGGCGACGGCATCCAGCAGGGCGGCCACCGTTGCCGGTTGCATCAGCGAGGGCGTGCCGCCGCCCAGGAAGATCGAGGTGACGGTCCGGCCGGGGCTGAGGGCGGCACGGTGCGCGATCTCGCGGCGGAAAGCCGCCACATAGGCGCCCTCGTCGGGTTTGCTGTGCCGCACGTGGCTATTGAAATCGCAATACGGGCACTTGGCCGCACAGAACGGCCAATGCAGGTAGACGCCGAAACCGGCCGCCGAGGTGGGGTGATCACGCATGCCGTTCCCTTGCGCGCAAGCGGCCCGCAGCGCAAGCGGCCTGACGTCGCTGGGCCCTCGCGGGCAGACCTGCTGCCTCCTGGCATGGCAGGGCACAAGCCTGACGACGCCAGCGGAAGCCGTGGTATAGCGTGGCCGGTCTCAACAAGGAATCACGGCCCCATGTTCCCCGTCCCCGTGGCAAGGCTCCTGCCCAACACCGCCGATTACGAAACCCGGCCGATGGTCAAGCCGACCGGGTTTCGCGAGTATGATGCGCGCTGGCTGTTCGAGAAAGAGATCAACCTGATGGGGGTGCAGGCCCTCGGCATCGGCATCGGCACGCTGGTGCACAGGCTGGGCGTGCGCCCAGACATCGTGGTGGGGCATGATTTCCGTGGTTATTCCGCAGCCATCAAGTATGCGCTGATCGCCGGCCTGATGGCCTCCGGCATGCGGGTCAGGGATATCGGGCTGGCCCTGTCGCCGATGGCCTATTTCGGCCAGTTTGCGCTCGATTGCCCGTGCGTTGCGATGGTCACCGCCTCCCACAACGACAATGGCTGGACAGGCGTGAAGATGGGCGCCAACAGACCGATGACGTTCGGGCCCGAGGAAATGGGCGCACTGCGCGACATCGTGCTCGGCGGCGAAGGCGAGATGCGCGCGGGCGGGGCCTATCAGTTCATCGACGGCTTTGCCGAAACCTACATCGCCGATTTGCTCGAAGGACGCCGCATCACGCGTCCGCTCAAGGTTGTGGCAGCTTGCGGCAATGGCACGGCAGGGGCCTTTGCGCCGCAGATGCTGGAGCGCCTTGGCGTCGAGGTCATCCCGCTCGATGTCGAGCTTGACCACACGTTCCCGCGCTACAACCCCAATCCCGAAGACCTGAAGATGCTGCACGCCATTGCCGACAAGGTGCGCGAGACCGGGGCCGATGTCGGCCTGGGCTTCGATGGCGATGGTGACCGCTGCGGCGTGGTCGACAACGAGGGCGAGGAAATCTTTGCCGACAAGATCGGCGTGATGCTGGCGCGCGACCTTGGCAGGCTCCATCCCGGCGCGCGTTTCGTCGTCGACGTGAAGTCGACGGGGCTGTTTGCCACCGATCCTGTGCTGCGCGACCTTGGCGTCCAGACCGACTACTGGAAGACCGGGCATTCCTACATCAAGCGCCGCGTCAACGAGCTGGGCGCTCTGGCCGGCTTCGAGAAGTCTGGCCACTTCTTCTTCAACACGCCGGTCGGGCGTGGCTATGATGACGGCCTGCTGACAGCCATTGCCGTGATCGAGATGCTCGACCGCAACCCTTCGCGCTCGATGGCCGATCTTTATCGCACGGTGCCGCGCACCTGGGGTTCGCCCACGATGTCGGCCAAATGCGCCGACGAGATCAAGTATGGTGTGGTCGACGATGCCATCGCGCGCTTCAAGGCAATGGCGGCGGCTGGCGAAGGGGCGGATGGACACGGCATCCGCGACCTCAACCTGGTCAACGGCGTGCGCTGCACCATGAGCGACGGCACCTGGGGGCTGGTGCGCGCCTCCTCGAACAAGCCGGAAATCGTCGTTGTCGTCGAAAGTCCGGTCTCGGAGGCCCGCAAGCACGAGATGTTCCGCCTTGTCGACGGCATTCTCAGGCTCAGGCCCGAAGTGGGCGACTACAACCAGACGCTCTGACGCGCCCGGGCCAGCAGGCTCCGGCTCAGACCGGCTTGCACAGCGGCTGGCCGGCGCGCTCGACCTGCTCGGTGCCGTTGTCGCGGTTGCCGGCACGCGGCCGGAAATACAGCGTCTTGGCGTTCATCTCCATCTCCGGGCTGATGATGCCCTTGAAGTCGAGAACCGTCGTGGTGACGATGTAGGAGATGCCCGGCTCGGCCATCTGGAGGTTCGGCAGCGGCACGACCGTGCCCTTGGTCAGCCCGCTGATGGTCTTGAGCAGCGGCCCGGGCCGGCCATCCTCCCGCGCTTCGCTCCAGCACACGCGTGCGATCTTGTCGCTGCCGACAATCACGCTGGAAATCGTCATGCGCGGCAGCTTGCCCTCATAGGGCGACAGCACCACTGCGCTGGCCGTGAAGATGTTGTCGATCTGCGCCGTCGTCAGGGTCGCCGTCTGCGAGGACAGGTCGGCGAGGGATTTGTTGAGATTGACCATGCGCCAGTTGATCGAGACCGCATTGCTGATGTCGACAATGCCGATCAGCATCAGCAGCATGATCGGCGCAATGAAGCCGAACTCGATGGCGGCAACGCCGCTGTCATCGTTGCCGAGCCGGCGCCTTTGGCGGCCCAGACGCGACAGTATCGACGGTGCGTGGCGGCTGCCGGGCATGCTGGCGCCATTTGCGGTCAGCGGCGGCGTGGCCGGGCGGCGGATGCGGCGCATCAGGTGCTGCAAGCTGATCATGGCCCTGGCCTCACAACACGTAGGGTTCGGCCTGGAAGGCCACCACGGCCTGCAGGACGCTGGAGCCATCCTCGAGCGCGGCGAGTGTTCCGAAGAACCCCTGCACGAGAACCGGCATCTTGATGGCGACACGGACCACAGCCACTTCGGATGGGGCCACGGGGCGCATCATGAACTTGGAGGGATCGATCTTGCTGCCGGAGATCATGTTGGCGGCAGCGCTTGGCGGGAAGGACGCACCCATGGGCTGCACATCGATGAACAGGCGTGTCGCACAGTCCGAGCCGATCTTCATGTTGGCGCAGATCGCATCGCGGAACTTGGCTGTCTGTTCGGCGGTCGTTCCGGTGTAGAGCTTGCGGCTTTCGCCGGTCAGGATCGTGCGGGCCGCCTGCGAGGTCGCTTCCTGCAACACCTGACGGGTCCAGAACGACATCGAGGTCTCGACGATCATCATCAGCATGATGAAGAACGGCATGGCCAGCAGGCCGAATTCGATTGCGGTCGCGCCCTTCGCGTCCTTGCGAAAGCGCATCATGACCCGGCGCGGGCGGATCAGGCAGGACCTGACGAGAACCCTCAACATGGCATTCGATCTCCAGCTTGCGCCGGAGACTAGCCAAGATTGTTTTCAGAAGTGTTAGCCGTCTTTCGCGTGCGCAATCGCGGCGATCAACCGCCGTTTAACCACGCTGCGTGCGATGATCGGGCTCAGACCACCGGGTCGTCCGCGCCAGCCCCCGGTCAGGTCTCCTGGCGAAACCTCATCCTTGTTCAACAGCCGCCACCGATGCGGCGGGACAAGGAACGCGCGCGGGCCTATCGCGCGGGAGCGGACATCTGGTTGCGGCTGCTGGCCTGGCCGCCGACATCGCCGAAGAACTTGGCAGAATCGCCGAGCTGGATCGCGGGCTGGCACTGCGGCGCACACGAGTAGGACTCGCGGTCCATGCCGCGCTGCACCGTGACGACAGCGTCGGTGGCGGCCCGCACCGTCACGCGCGATTCAGCCAGCATGCCGCCTGACGCATCGAGGGCGATGAAGTTGGTGACGCCAAAGCTCTTGCCGGTGACGATCAGGATGCCGTTTTTCTGGACGGTGATATCCGCGATCATCGGATTGCCCACGATCACGGTCTGGGTCTTTTCAGGCAACTTGATCACCTTGGCATGGTCCACGACCACGGCGACGGAATCGAGGCGCTCGCTGGCGGATGCCGGCAGCACGCCTGCCACGAGGGAACCGAGCAAGCCAAGGGTCGCCAGTCTGAGGCGGGCCGTGGCGATGCGCGCCGGAGAGCAATGCCCTGCGCGCGATGCGGCGGACCGGGCACTCTCTGGCCCGTTCGGATCGCGAAACTGGTGCGGCGTCGGCATCATGGTCTTCGGGCCCCGTCGGATGGGATCAGTCACGCGGTTTATGCGCCCTGCATGGTGAAGAATTCGATAACGCACCGGTCTGTGGTGCGCCGCAGACGGCAGCACGGGCCATTTGACGGTCAAACGGAGCAAGGCCGATGCCTGCCGAGAGTGTTGACAGCCGCCGGAAAGGCAATGACCGGCCACGCGGTTTGCATCGGGTCGCCGTGGCCGCGCGCAGATCGGCATGAGAACTGCCGCCTGCGCTCAAATCGAAAACAAGCGATGCATCTATTCGATAGAAATCTGAAAAAAATAGGCATCATGTGGAACAAAAGAACCAATTAGGATTTCATAAAGGATGTTATACTCAGTATAATTTCAATTAAAGCAGCAATTAACCACGTCCAATACATGAAGCTGTCCTGCAAGAATCGATGTTTGATTTAACCGATCTGCAAGAGATGGTCTGTAGGGTCAAATCAGTCGACGATCTTCGGGCTTCAACACCGGCGACGATCGACGAAACCGTGGTGTAAAAGGAGTGTTCCCATGAAGAACCTGATGAATCGCTTTGCCAAGGACGAATCTGGCGCAACCGCAATCGAGTACGGCCTGATCGCCGCTCTCATCGCCGTGGTCTGCATCAGCGTCTGGACCACTGTCGGCACGAACCTGAAGTCGCGCTTCGAAGAAGTCCGCGACGGTCTCGTCAAGAAGAGCTGAGGCCTTCCAGGCTGACGCCTCGGCGTCGCCGGCCAAGGGTGGATCGCTCCTTGCGGGCGGTCCACCTTCCCATTGGGGCGTGGTTGTCGCCCTTCCGCTCCGGGCATCTCACTTTCGGGCGGACCGCAACCGGATCTTCACCACCTGCATGCTGACGTGTTCGAAATCCTGACCATCATCGCCGGAGACCACTGATGTCGATCATGACTCTCGCGACCTTGCTGATTTTCCCGGCCTTCATGGCCTATGCGGCGGCCAGTGACCTGGTCTCGATGCGCATTTCCAATCGCATCTCGATCGGCCTGATCTCCGCGTTCATCGTCTTTGCGCTGGTTTGCCAGTTGCCGCTGGCGCAGCTCGGCCTGCACCTGGGGGCGGGCGCTCTGGTTCTGGTGATCTGCTTCGGCATGTTCGCCGCCGGCTGGATCGGCGGCGGCGATGCCAAGCTGGCTGCTGCCACAGCGCTCTGGATCGGCCCCGAACTGCTTCCGGCCTACGCCATGATCTCGAGCGTCGCGGGCGGTCTGCTGACCTTGTGGATCCTGAACATGCGCACCTACCCCTTGCCGCGCTTTGCCCTCGGCTGGACCTGGCTCGAGCGCCTGCACTCTCCGCGCAACGGCGTGCCCTACGGCATTGCCCTCGCCATGGCCGGCCTGTTCATCTTCCCTTATTCGACCATCTGGAAATCCGCCGCCATGATCGGCTGACAACGGCGGATTGAGCCTGCGGATCGGACCGGAAGACGAAACGGCTCCGCCATCAACACCCGGTTAACCATAATTTGACGATTCCCCCGGCAAGGTGATGGCACAAGTCGTCAGTACGGGTGGTCACCATGTTGGGAATCTCAGGCGCCAGAGCCGTCGTGTTGGGCATTTCGTTGCTCACCATGATGGTGGCATACGTCTTGATCACGCCGGGCGAAGCGCCCTCGACGGTCAAGGTCGTGAAAGAGGTCGAGCCCAGCCGCACCGTTGAGGTGCTGGTCGCCGGCGTTGATCTGCCGCTCGGCAACACTGTCACACAAAATGACATCCGCTGGCTGGCCTGGCCGCAGGACAGCGTGCCGCAAGGTGCCATCCGCAAGGAAGAGGCCGCCACGCTCGACAAGGAAGTGATCGGGGCTCTGGTGCGCTCCGCTTTTGTCGCCTTCGAGCCGATCCGCAAGGAAAAGCTGATCCGGCCCGACGGGTCAGGCTTCCTGTCGGCGGTCCTGCCCTCCGGCAAGCGCGCCATTGCCATTTCGATCGACCGCGCCGGCAACAGCACGGCGGGCGGCTTCGTGCTCCCCAATGACCGCGTCGACATCATCAAGACCGGGCGGCAGGACACGGCCCCCTCAACGGTCGAGAGCTTCGTCAGCGAAACCATCCTGACCAACATCCGGGTGCTGGCCATCGGCCAGAACATCCAGGAGCGCAATGGCGAGAAGGTCGTGGTCGGCGAAACCGCCACGCTCGAACTCGATCCGCGCCAGGTCGAAACCGTGACCCTGGCCCAGAAGTCCGGGTCCATTTCCCTGGCCCTGCGCAGTCTGGCCGACGCCGGCGAGACCGCGCCCGTCGACACGTCAGAGCGTCAGGGTCTGACGCTGGTGCGCTTCGGCATCACAACCCAGTCAGCAAAGCCGTGAGGGCATCATGAACCGGTCCGTCAGCCTGATGACCCGTCCCGTCCCTGCCCCGGCCTTGCGCAAGCGCCTCGCGCAGCATGGCGTCCTGCATTGGGCCGCTGTCTCGGCGGCCTTGCTCCTGCCCCTGCAACTGGCCATCGCCGAAGCACAGGCCCAGAGCGGCTCGTCGAGCCACCGCATCACCACGCGCAGCTCCGGTTCCGGCGCGCAGCGGCTCGATCTTTCCATCGGCAAGTCGCTGATCGTCGATCTGCCGCGCGATGCCAAGGAAGTGTTCGTGGCAAACCCGCGCGTCGCCAATGCGGTGGTGCGCTCGGCCCGCAAGCTCTTCATCATCGGTGTTGCCGACGGTGCCACATCGATCTTCGCCATGGATGGCGACGGCCAGCAGATCGCGGCGCTGGAAATCTCGGTCGGCCGCGACCTCAACGTGCTGCGCCAGACGCTGCGCACGGCCCTTCCGCGCGCCGAGATCGAGGTCAAGCCTGCCGGCGATTCGATCCTGCTGATCGGCCATGTGCCCAACGCGTCCGACGCGTCGCAGGCGATGGACATCGCCAAGGCCTTTGTCGGCGTCAGCGCCGGGGCATCCGGGGCCAGTTCGGGTGCGGTGATCAACTCGCTGACCATCCGCGGCCGCGATCAGGTCTTGCTGAAAGTGACCATAGCCGAGGTTTCGCGCCAGGCGATGAAGCAACTTGGGGTCGACGCACAGGGCAGTTGGGTCACGCGCAGCTTCAATCTCGCGGCCAATCTGAACAACCCCTTCACGGTCGGCCTGTCCCAGCCTGATTCCAGCCTGACCCTGGGCAACAGCTCGAATGGCTCTGTGCTGCGGGCCATGGAGCGGGCCGGCGTCTCGCGCATCCTGGCCGAGCCGACGCTCACGGCCGTCTCCGGAGAGGCTGCGAAGTTCACCGCTGGCGGTGAGTTGCCGGTTCCGGCCAACCAGTCTTGCACGCCCTCCGCGATCCCCGGCGTGGCACCGACCTGCCAGATCGGCGTCGAGTTCCGCCCCTATGGCGTGTCACTCAACTTCACGCCCATCGTGCTGTCGGAGGGCCGCATCAGCATGCGCGTGGCGACAGAGGTCACGGAAGTGGATGTGGAGAGCTCCCGCTCCATCGGCAGCATCCTCGTGCCAGGCTTCCGCGTCCGCAAGGCCGACACCACGGTCGAGGTGCCGTCCGGCGGCACCATGATGACCGCCGGTCTCATCCAGCAGTCCTCGCGGCAAGCCATCAACGGCTTTCCGGGTCTGCTGAACCTGCCGATCCTCGGGGCGCTGTTCCGCTCGCGCGACTATCAGCGCAGCGAAACCGAACTCCTGATCATGGTCACGCCCTACATGGCGAAATCCGCCGATCCGCGGCAGATCGCCAGGCCGGATGATGGCTTCGTCGATGCCCATGATGCCCAGGCCGTGCTGCTTGGTCGCCTGAACAAGATCTACGGCAGTGGCAAGCCGAGCGCCGGGCAGGGCTATCGCGGCCGCATCGGCTTCATTGCAGATTGAAGGGGTTGATCGCAGCCATGACACGTCTCGACACGTTTCGTCCCGAAGCTCCCCTGTTGCCGCATGTCCGCATGATCGGTGCCGTCGTGGCGCTTGGTCTCGTTCTCGGGGCTTGCGCCAGCCGCAAAGCGGAGATCACCGGCTCCGTGCCGCAGGACATCCGCGAGCGGCACCCGATCGTGCTGACGGAAGCGCCGCGCTCGCTGGAGATCTATGCCGCCGCGCGGCAACTCGATTCCCGCCAGTCCGGCGACATCGCGGCCTTCGCTGCCGAATACCAGGCGCATGGCCGCAGCCAGATCATCGCCGAGGTGCCAAGCCATGATGGCCGGAGCGCGGCGGGCCATCACGGGCTGCATGCTGTGCGCAGTGCCCTGTCGCGCCATGGTGTCGCTGGCTCTCTGGTGCAGGTTCGCAGCTATCCGGCTCCGGACCACACGGTTGCGGCCCCGATCCGGCTGTCCTTCGCCAAGCTCCAGGCGCAGGTGCCCCATTCCTGCGGTCACTGGCCTGAAGACCTCGGCGCATCGAACTGGCGCTTCTCGGCCCAGAACGGCTCGTACTGGAACTTCGGGTGTGCCACGCAGAACAACCTCGCTGCATTCGTCGCCGATCCGCTTGATCTCGAGCGTGGCCGGCCCGAAGGCCGCATCGACACGGTCCGCCGCATGACCGCGATCGAGAAGCTGCGCGCCGGCCAGGATCCATCGACCACCTACCGCGATGCCGCAACCCGCATCAACCAGACCGTCGGAAACTGATCATGACCATCGACAGTGCAGGATCGGCTGACATCAACGCCGAGGTGATCGCGCCGGTTCCGCGGATCACCTTGCAGGCCTTCTGCGAGAGCCACGATGTCGCGGCCGCGATCCAGGCCGCCATCACCGATCGCCGCATGCAGAAGGCCATCTCGAAGGTCCAGATGGGCGGACCTGCCGCCGCCGCGGAAGCCTTCCAAGATGCGCCGACGCCCAATGCCCTGATTCTCGAGAACACGCAGGACCGCGCCCAGCTCTTTGCCCATCTCGAGCGGCTGTCCGAGGTTTGCGATGCGGGCACGCGGGTCATCGTGGTCGGTCATGTCAACGACATCTCGCTGTTCCGCGAACTCACCGCGCGCGGTGTCAGTGACTACCTGATCGCGCCGATCGGCGTTCTCGATGTGGTCCGTTCCGTCTCCCAGCTCTTCGGCGCGCCCGGTGCGGCGAGCTTGGGGCGCACGATCTCGGTTGTCGGTGCCAAGGGCGGAGTCGGTGCCTCGACCGTGGCCCACAACATTGCCTGGGCCATCTCCCAGAGCCTCGATGCCTCCACGGTGCTGGTCGATCTCGATCTGGCTTTCGGAACGGCGGGGCTGGACTTCAACCAGGACCCGCCGCAGGGCGTGGCTGATGCCATCTTCGCGCCGGACCGCCTCGACCAGGCGCTCGTCGACCGGCTGTTGTCGCGCTGCTCCGAGAACCTCAGCCTTCTGGCCGCTCCGGCCATCCTCGACAAGACCTACGACATGTCCGAGGAGGCGATGGATCACCTCATCGAGATCCTGCGGGGTCTGGTGCCGACCATCGTCATGGATGTGCCGCATGTCTGGAATGCCTGGACAAAGCGCGTCATCATGACCTCCGACGACATCCTGATCGTCGCGACGCCCGATCTGGCCTCCTTGCGCAATGCCAAGAACCTGATCGACCTGTGCCGGCAGACCCGCACCCACGACCGCCAGCCGCAGCTCATGCTCAACCAGGTCGGGGTTCCCAAGCGGCCCGAAATCGCCGCTGCCGAATTCGCCAAGACCTTCGGGCTCGAACTGGCCGGCACGATTCCGTTCGATCCGCAGCTTTTCGGCACTGCCGCCAACAACGGCCAGATGATCGCTGAAGTGCAGCCCAATGGTCCGATTGCCCAGAGCTATGTGAAGCTCGCCGCCAGCCTGATGGGGCGCATCGAAGCCAAGAAATCCAAGCGCAGCCTGATCGAGCCACTCGTGGCAAAACTGTTGCGCCGCAAAGCCTCCTGATCCGTCAGAACAGGCGAGGACTGAACCATGTTCGGCAAAAGAACGACGAGCGGCCCAGCAGGCCCGGCCAGTCCGCCACCGGCGGCACCGATGGTGCCGCGCGGCATGGCGTCGGCTGCCGTCACCCGCCAGGTCGATCCCGTGCGTCAGCCCGAGCCCGCCCGCGTCGCTCCCGTGATGCAGGAGATCGTCCGGTCGGAGGAGTTCTACCAGACCAAGAGCATGATCTTCGGTGCGCTGATCGAGGCCATCGATCTGGCCCAGCTCGCCAAGCTCGAATCGGACAGTGCGCGCGAGGAAATCCGCGACATCATCAACGAGATCATCTCGCTGAAGAATGTGGTGCTGTCGATCGCCGAGCAGGAAGACCTGCTTGCCGACATCTGCAACGACATTCTGGGCTATGGTCCGCTCGAACCGCTGCTGGCGCGCGATGACATCGCCGACATCATGGTCAACGGACCGAACAAGACCTACATCGAAGTGGCCGGCAAGATCCAGCAGACCACGATCCGCTTCCGCGATGGCCAGCAGTTGATGAACATCTGCCAGCGCATCGTCAGTCAGGTTGGCCGCCGCGTCGATGAATCATCGCCGATCTGCGACGCGCGCCTGCCCGATGGCAGCCGCGTCAACGTCATCGCCCCCCCGCTGGCGATCGACGGCGCCGCCCTCACCATCCGCAAGTTCAAGAAGGACAAGCTGACCCTCGACCAGCTCACGCGGTTCGGCTCGATCTCGCCGGAAGGTGCGGCCTTGCTGAAGATCATCGGCCGCGTGCGCTGCAATGTCGTGATCTCTGGCGGCACGGGCTCGGGCAAGACCACCTTGCTCAATTGCCTGACCAACTACATCGATGAGGATGAACGCGTCATCACCTGCGAGGACGCCGCCGAACTGCAATTGCAGCAGCCCCATGTTGTGCGCCTCGAAACCCGCCCGCCCAACCTCGAGGGCCAGGGCTCGATCACGATGCGCGATCTGGTCAAGAACTGCCTGCGCATGCGACCGGAGCGGATCATCGTCGGCGAAGTCCGTGGCCCCGAAGCCTTCGACCTGCTCCAGGCCATGAACACGGGCCATGACGGCTCGATGGGCACGCTGCACGCCAACTCCCCCCGCGAGGCGCTGTCCCGTATCGAATCGATGATCACCATGGGCGGTTTCTCGCTGCCCTCGCGCACCATCCGCGAAATGATCGTCTCGTCGGTGGATGTGATCGTCCAGGCCAGCCGCCTGCGCGACGGCTCGCGCCGCATCACCCACATCACCGAAGTGCTGGGCATGGAAGGCGACGTCATCATCACCCAGGATGTGGTGGTCTATGACATCTCGGGCGAGGACGCGAACGGCAAGCTGATCGGCGCGCATCGCTCGACCGGCATCGCGCGACCGAAGTTCTGGGAACGGGCGCGCTACTACAACGAAGAGAAGAACCTCGCCGCTGCGCTCGACGCCATGGAAGTCAGGCCCGAATCCCGCTAGCCGGCGCCGCGCTCCGCCCGGCGGAGCCAGCGGCGCAGGCAGGGTTCAGTCCGGCATGCCGACGAGCAACAGCGATCAGGGCCCTGCCAATTCCGGCAAGGCTTTGGTGATCGGGGATGGGAGTTTCCGGCATGCTTGCCACCCTTGCGCCTGTTCTGTTGATCGCCGCTGCGGCCGCGGGCATCGCCTATGCGCTCCTGTTTCCGCTCCTGTCGGGCCAGGCCCGCTCCGAGAGCCGCCGCAGGGCTCTGGCGCTGACCCCGGACACAGTGCGTCCCACCCGCACTGTCGGCCCCGCCCGCACCAAGCGCGACCAGGTGGCGCAGAGCCTCAAGGAGGTCGAACAGCGCGAGAAGGCACGCGGCAAGGTCACGCTCGAAGACAAGTTCTCGCAGGCCGGCCTCAGCATCGACCGCAAGACCTACTACATGGCCAGCCTCGCCAGTGCCGTCGGCGTCGGGCTGCTCGCCTTCACCGCGATCGGCTCGCCCATGGCTGTCATTCCGGGGCTCATCGTTGGCGGCCTGGGCCTGCCCAACTGGTATCTTGGCATGCGCAAGGCCAGCCGGATCAAGAAGTTCCTCCAGGAATTCCCGAACGCCCTCGATGTCATCACGCGCGGCCTCAAGTCCGGCCTGCCGCTCAACGATTGCATCCGCATCATTTCGTCGGAGGCTGCCGAGCCGGTCAAATCCGAGTTCAAGGCCATGATGGATGCGCAGGCGGTTGGCTTGTCACTGGGTGAGGCCATCGAGAATCTCTATCGCCGCATCCCGGTGGCCGAAGCCAACTATTTCGGCATCATCATCACGATCCAGCAGAAGAGCGGCGGCAATCTGGCCGAATCGCTGGCCAACATGTCCCGCGTGGTGCGCGAGCGCCGCAAGCTCAAGGGCAAGATCCAGGCGCTCAGCGCCGAGGCGAAGTCGTCCGCCGCGATCATCGCCTGCATGCCTGTGGCCGTTGCCGGCCTCGTCTATGTCAGCACGCCGAGCTACATCGAGAAGCTCTGGTTGACCCAGGCTGGCCAGTTCACGCTGGTCGGTTCGGCCATCTGGATGCTGATGGGCGTGATGGTGATGCGCAAGATGATCAACTTCGACGTCTGAAGCGAGGCTGCCGTGATCGATTTCATCATCCAGAAATTCATCGATCCGAAGTTCATCGCTTCG
>JALORF010000051.1:17075-20520 GCA_025459195.1 Beijerinckiaceae bacterium | reverse complement strand
GGCGCTGAACGGCATTGCGCTCCATGCCCCGCGCGACCGGCTGCCGGCCCCGACCACCGAGGACGAATTCCTGATGGCGGATCTGGTCGGCTGCCGCGCTGTGCTGGCCGACGGCACCGAGGTCGGCGAGATCATCGATGTGCCGAATTATGGCGCCTGCGACCTGCTCGACATCCGGCCGGCGAAGGGCGGGCCGAGCGTGCTGATGCCGTTCACCAAGGCCTTCGCGCCGGTGGTTGATGTGGCCCGGCGGCGTGTCGAGATTGACCCGCCGGCCGGATTGTTTGACGACTAGATGATGCGTTTCAGGGCCACCATCCTCACGCTGTATCCGGAGATGTTCCCCGGCCCGCTGGGCGTGTCGCTCGCCGGCGAGGGGCTGAAGGTGGGCCTGTGGTCGCTGGCAAGCCGCCAGATCCGCGAGCACGGGCTGGGCCGCCACCGCGCAGTGGACGATACGCCCGCAGGCGGCGGACCCGGCATGGTCATCCGCTGCGATGTGCTGGCGGCTGCGCTCGATGCCGCCGTGGAGGCGGACGATGCGCGGCCACGCCTGCTGATGAGCCCGCGTGGCAAGCCGCTCACCCAGGCCCGCGTGCGCGAACTGGCGGCCGGACCCGGCGCGATCATCGTCTGCGGGCGTTTCGAAGGGGTTGACCAGCGCGTGATCGAGGCGCGCGGGCTCGAAGAGGTTTCGATCGGGGACTATGTGCTGTCAGGCGGCGAGATCGCAGCCATGGTCCTGCTCGATGCCTGCGTGCGGCTGATCCCCGGCGTGATGGGCAAGGACCAGTCCGGCAGCGAGGAGAGCTTCGAGGGCGGGCTGCTCGAATATCCGCACTACACGCGGCCGCGCGATTGGGAAGGCCGCTCCATCCCCGATGTGCTGACAGGCGGCAACCATGCCGCGATTGCCCGCTGGCGGCGCGCCGAGGCCGAGCGGCTCACGCGCGAGCGGCGACCGGATTTGCTGGAAGGGTGACCGACGACGGTCATCCCGGATCAAGTCCGGGATGAGGCATTCCTGACATCGCGCAGCTTCACTTCGCCAGTGGCAGGCCCTCATCCAGCCAGCCCTTGCTGATGCCGTCGCCGAGCATGCCGCCGCGCACGTCGATGATGCCGGTCCAGCCGCGCCGGCCAAGCACTTCCTGCACATGGCGGGTGCGGTTGGCGGTGCGGCAGATCAGGGCGATGGGCTTGCCGGGGTTTTCGGCTCGCAGGCCGGCGAGCCGCGCCTCGAACACCGGCGAGGTCATGTCGAGCCTGATCGCGCCTTCCGCGACGCCGGTATCAGCCCATTCCTCCGGGCGGCGAATGTCGACGAGGATGACCTCCTTCGCCAGCGTGCGCTGATGGGCTTCGCGCACGGTCATGGTGGCGCGGGGCGGCTGGGTCTGGGCGCTGGCGGGGCCGGCTGCGAGCAGCAGGCCGACAAGCAGGCGGCGGGTGAGGCGCGTTTCGATCATGATCGCCAGATAGGGCCGATCGGGGCGTCTGTCAGCCCGGCACGAAGCCGATAACGCGGGTTTGATGATGCGATGGCTCTTCCCCGCGCGCGCGCCACCGGCTAAAGAACGCGGCAACCGACCAAACCCGACCAAGGTGGGACCATCATGGCCAACGCATCCGGCAAGCCGCGCACCCTCTATGACAAGATCTGGGACGACCATCTGGTGCATGAACAGCCGGACGGCACGGCGCTGCTCTACATCGACCGTCATCTGGTGCATGAGGTCACCAGCCCTCAGGCTTTCGAGGGGCTGCGCATGACGGGCCGCAGCGTGCGCGCTCCGGACAAGACGCTGGCCGTGGTCGACCACAACGTGCCGACGACCGACCGCTCCAAGGGCATCGCCGAGGAAGAAAGCCGCATCCAGGTCGAGACGCTGGCGATGAATGCCAAGGCGTTCGGGATCGAATACTTCAACGAACTCGACAAGCGCCAGGGCATTGTCCATGTCGTCGGCCCCGAGCAGGGCTTCACGCTGCCCGGCACCACCATTGTCTGCGGCGACAGCCACACCTCGACCCATGGCGCGTTCGGCGCACTGGCCCACGGCATTGGCACGTCCGAGGTCGAGCATGTGCTCGCCACCCAGACGCTGATCCAGAAGAAGGCCAAGAACATGCGTGTGCAGGTGGATGGCACGCTGACGCGCGGTGTCACCTCCAAGGATGTGGCGCTGGCCATCATCGGCGAGATCGGCACCGCCGGCGGCACCGGCTCGGTGATCGAGTATGCCGGCGAGGCCTTCCGCGCCATGTCGATGGAAGGTCGCATGACCGTCTGCAACATGTCGATCGAGGCAGGCGCGCGCGCCGGCATGATCGCGCCGGACGAGAAGGCCTATGCCTACCTGCATGGCCGGCCCAAGGCCCCCAAGGGCGAGGCCTGGGATGCGGCCCGCCGCTACTGGGACACGTTGGCCAGCGATGAGGGCGCGCATTTCGACCGCGTCGTGACGCTCGATGCCAACAACCTGCCGCCAATCGTGTCGTGGGGCACCAGCCCGGAAGACGTGATCAGCATCAATGGCATTGTGCCGGACCCGAGCCTGATCGGTGATGAGACCAAGCGCGCCTCCAAGCAGCGCGCACTCGACTACATGGGCCTCAAGGCCGGCACGAAGATCACCGACATCGAGGTCGATGTGGTCTGGATCGGCTCATGCACCAATGGCCGCATCGAGGACATGCGGGCTGTCGCAAAGATCGTCGAAGGCAGGAAGCTGCATGAGCGGCTGCACTACGGCATGATCGTGCCGGGCTCCGGCCTGGTGAAGCAGCAGGCGGAAGCCGAGGGCCTGGACAAGATCTTCATCGCCGCCGGCTTCGAATGGCGCGAGCCGGGCTGCTCGATGTGCCTGGGCATGAACCCGGACCAGCTCAAGCCGGGCCAGCGCGCCGCCTCGACCTCGAACCGCAACTTCGAGGGCCGTCAGGGCTTCAAGGGCCGCACCCACCTCGTTTCCCCTGCCATGGCCGCAGCGGCGGCGCTGGCAGGCCGGTTTGTGGATGTGAGGACGCTGGGGTGAAGCCCGGACATCGCTCAACTGCCTCACCCTGAGCGTGTCGAAGGGTGAGGTCCATGTTCTGCGTGTTCTGGAACTCCTCCTTCGACACGCTCAGGATGAGGATCGTCAAGGGACGCAACGACCATGACCCAGCCACCCGACAAGTCCCAGCAGGAAGCCAAGGCCATCCTTGACCGCGCCAGGCGCGATCAGGAGGGCATCCTGGCCTCGTCGATGGCGCGGGCCTCGGACCATTTCTCCGGCAAGGATGCGGTCGGACAAGGCGAGGGTGGTGCCACCGACCCGATCGAGGTCTGGGGCCGGCGCATCGGACGCTCGCTGTCGCTGATCGGCGTGGTCGTGCTGGGCTATCTGCTGGGCGTGCAGTTGAAGATCTGGTGAGGAAACACCACCGTCATGGTCGGGCT
>JALORF010000051.1:0-17022 GCA_025459195.1 Beijerinckiaceae bacterium | reverse complement strand
GGTCGGTTAAACCCCGACCATGACGATGGTGGTGGGTGGCTGACAAACGCCAAGTTGCGCCCTATTTCCGCCTCATGACCACTGACCCTCTCGCTGCCCTCAAAGCCCCCACCCTTGCCGATATCGAACGGCTGGCCGACGAGGCTTTTGCAAGGCTGCCGCCGGAATTCCGCGCCCTGTGCGGCGAGGTGATCATCCGTGTCGATGATTTCCCCACCGACGAGGTGCTGGAGGAGATGGAGGCCGAGACGCCGTTCGACCTGCTGGGCCTGTTCACGGGCGTGGGGCTGGCGCAGGATGCTGCGGTGGCCGAGACGGGCCGCATGCCCAACACGATCCACCTCTATCGCCGACCCCTGCTCGACTACTGGGCCGAGCACGACGAGACGCTGGGGCATCTGGTGACGCATGTGCTCGTGCACGAGATCGGCCACCATTTCGGGTTGAGCGATGAAGACATGGAGGCCATCGAGGCGAGGGCCGGCTAGGTCTTGTGACGATCCCGGACCGTCGCCACGATCAGTCGCTCCAGTTCTCGCACGTCTGGCACGCCGGGCAGCGAAATCTTCTTTTCCACCTTGTCGCCGTCGCTGTCGCGATACTGGCCCATGTTCAAATGCAGCGTCCCGCTGCCATCTGCCTTTTCAACACGATGAACAGAGGCAATCTGTGTGGCATCGAGGCTGGTGATGTTCAGGGTTTTGCCTGCAACCAGTGTCGAGATGCGCTGGTCCGTCAAGACATAGACAGTTCGACGGGCCTTCCACCAGGCCCAGAACGGGCTTGAGACCATCACCAGGCCAACGATCACGAACGGCAATCCGAAAATCGGAAAGACAAGGCCCATCACCTTGCTGGCGCCATCCGGAGCCTGCTTGCCTTCGGTGAACAGCATGGATACGGCGATGTATTCCCATCCAAGGGCAAATACGGTCCATGGAATGGCGAACAGGAGGATGGGGCAGGCCAACAGAAAGGCCTTGTTGGCATTCGGCTGCCCGGCCCACAGGATTGTCTCGCCGTGGAACTCGGCGCTTACCTGCTTGAAGAAGGTCTGCGGCAGATCGGGCAGTATCATGCCACAGGCATTGCGCAGGCCTGTTAAAGGATCGTGACGGATATAGGTGGTTGCGCCGCGCGCATTCTCGATTATCAAGGCGAGGCTTAACGATCCGTGGAGTTGATTGTCCGATGAAACCCTTCACCACCCTGACATCCACGCCCGCGCCGATGAAGGTGATGAATGTCGACACCGACATGATCATCCCCAAGCAGTTCCTCAAGACGATCAAGCGCACCGGGCTCGGCAGCGCCCTGTTCGCCGAGATGCGCTACAACGAGGACGGCAGCGAGAACCCGGATTTCGTGCTCAACAAGCCGGCTTACCGCAAGTCGGAAATCCTGATCGCCGGTGACAATTTCGGCTGCGGCTCGTCGCGCGAGCATGCGCCCTGGGCCTTGCTGGATTTCGGCATCCGCTGCGTGATCTCCACCAGCTTTGCCGACATTTTCTACAACAACAGCTTCAAGAACGGCATCCTGCCGATCACGGTCTCGCCGGAAGACCTCGAAAAGCTGTTCGATGATGCCGAGCGCGGCTCCAACGCGACGCTGACCATCGATCTTGAAAAGCAGGAGATCAGCGGCCCCGATGGCGGCACGATCCGTTTCGAGATCGACCAGTTCCGCAAGCATTGCCTGATGAACGGCCTTGATGACATCGGCCTGACCATGGAAAAGGGTGCCTCGATCGACGCCTACGAGGCGAAGCTCAAGGAACGCGCCTGGGCCTGAACCGGGCCTGCGCATCCGGCCTCGCGCCAGCGGGCTTGCACGCTCGCGCAGAAACGGGTCTTCTGGCTTTTGCGCGGGCAAGCGTGCTGCTGCGCCACGGGGGCCTGAGCCATGTCGATGATCCAGTTGATCTATGCGTCGCGGCCATTCGGTTTCAACGAGGCCACGCTGAACGGCATTCTCAACATAGCCCGCCACTACAACGAGCGCGATGAGATCACCGGGGCGCTGATTTGCCGCGACGACCTCTATCTGCAACTGCTCGAAGGCCCCGCCGATCTGGTCGAGGCTGCCTATCAGCGCATCGCGCGCGACACGCGCCACCTTGAGATCAGGCGATTGCTGGCAAAGCCAGCCAGCCAGCGCCTGTTCGCGACCTGGGCGATGCGCGACGATCCGGCCCGAAGCTGGATGTGGTCGCGCGCGGCGGTGGAGGCTGGCGAACTCGATGAGGCCAGCGCCGATAACCTGCTGGCGGTGTTCGCGCGGCTGGCGGCGGAGCCGGCAGAACCGGTGTTCGCCTGAGCCGCCTCAGCGCGGCAGCACGTAGACGTTGATCTCGAAGTTCGGATCGTCGCCCTTGCGCGGATCGCCGACATATTCCTCGATGAACTGGTCGCGCACCGTCAACCCTTTGGCATCGAGATAGGCGGTGATGCTCTCGTAGGTGGTGTCAATGTCGTCGTAAGGGGCCTTGTGCGTGAAGCGCAGCGCCCTGCCTTCCGGTGTGGTGCCGGAGCGCACATCGCCGGGCGGGGTCGTTCCTGGCGGCCTGTCCACCGGCAGCATCGCCTCGTAGCGGAAGCCGATATCGTCTGTTTCGATGAAATGGGTCAGCGGCCTGCCGGCGACCTGAAGCCCGAGCTTGCCGGCCTCGCCACGCAGCTTCTCGAAAACCTCGGCCAGCGTGCCGAGGCCCTTGTCCCAGGTGGTCTGGCCGGCCATCGTCAGGGCCGGCCGCGCCGTCAGCACCAGCGTGTCGACGTCGGTGGTGTCGCCGGGCTTGCCCGCCAGCGTGGCATCGGGGTTGACCGATGGTGATGGCGACGGCGCTGCCGCCGGCGGCTGGGCCAGTTGCGGCGCGGGGGCTGGGGCGGGCGATTGGGCCGGCGCAGGCACCGGGCCGGCTTCGGCAGCCGAAGGCGGTGCGGGGGCAGGGGCGGCAAGCGACGGGGCTACAGGTGATGGGGCCTGAGGCGCACCGGGCGGGGGAGCGAGCGGCGCACTCTCGACCGGGGCCGGCAGCGGCACACCCGCCTCGCTGCCGGGACGCGTATCCGCTGTCTGCGCCCCTGCGCCGGACCCGGCGGAGATAACCATGACCATGGCGAGCGTGATGACCAGGGCAGCGCCTGCACGCTCGGTGAAACCCTTGCATGGGCGCGTGACCATCGCTGCGCTGCCGTCAGGAATGCTTGCCATCGTTCCGTCCATCCAGCCGATCAAACGGCGCCCGCGCTGCCATCGATTCGCTTCTGATACGATCATAGGGCGCGAATGCGGTGCATGCGAGACGGTGCCGGGCACTGGCTGACACGCAAGGCGCTTTTGCCGAGGCCCGGTTCGGCCTATAGAGAGCGCAGATCCGGCGGGCCATGATGACCACGACAAGCGACAACCCTCTGACGCATCGACGTTTTCTCAAGATGAACGGCATCGGCAACGAGATCGTCGTGCTTGATCTGCGCGGATCACGATACCGCGTGCAGGCTGACGATGCGCGGGCCATTGCCGGCAGCGACGGGGCTTTCTTCGATCAGTTGATGGTTCTGCACGATCCGGTCAGCGCCGGCACCGATGCCTATGTGCGCATCTACAACAATGACGGTTCGGAAGCGGGGGCCTGCGGCAACGGCACGCGCTGTGTCGGCTGGGCGATGATGGCGGATGCAGAGATGGGCAGGGGCGGCACACGGCCTCTGCTGGTCGAAACGAAAGCGGGCCTCCTGCCGATCACCCGCACCGGTGATCTGACCTTCACCGTGGACATGGGGGCACCGAAGCTCAACTGGCAGGACATCCCGACGCGCGATCCGTTCTTCGACACCTCCGGCATCGAGTTGCAGATCGGGCCAATCGACGATCCGATCCTGCACACACCCGGCGTTGTCTCGATGGGCAATCCGCATGCGGTGTTCTTCGTCGATGACCCCTACCGGTTCGATCTGGCCCGGATCGGGCCGATGCTGGAAAATCATCCGATCTTTCCGGACAGGGCCAACATCTCGCTGGCGGCGGTGGTGAAGCCCGACCACATCATCCTCCGTGTCTGGGAGCGCGGGGCCGGCATCACGCAGGCTTGCGGGTCGGGCGCCTGCGCGGCGCTGGTGGCGGCGGTGCGGCGCGATCTGGCACTGCGCAAGGCCACGGTCTCGCTGCCGGGCGGTGATCTGGTGATCGAATGGCGCGACAGCGACGGGCATGTGCTGATGACCGGCCCTGTCGAATGCGAGCATGAGGGCCGCTTCGACGCGGCCCTTTTCGGCGCATCGGCCTGATGACAACAGGCATGCCGGCACGGGCTGTCGACGGCGACGGGCAGGGCGTGCGCGTTGTCACCTTCGGCTGCCGGCTCAACATCCAGGAAAGCGAAGCGATCCGGCGGCAGGCCGAGGCAGCAGGCCATCGCGAGTTGATTGTCGTCAATACCTGCGCCGTCACCGCCGAGGCGACACGTCAGGCACGCCAGGCGATCCGCCGCCTTGGCCGCGAGCATCCCGATGCGCGGATTGTTGTCACCGGCTGCGCGGCGCAGATCGAGCCGGCGCGGTTTGCTGCCATGGGCGAGGTGGCGGCGGTGCTCGGCAACCACGAGAAGATGCAGCCGGGCACCTGGTCGGCGCTGGCGGCCTCGAACAGTTTTGGCGCATTGACCGGCCCTGATCTGTTCGAGAAGGTGCAGGTCTCGGACATTGCCACTGTCACTGAAACCGCCATTCACATGCTCGACGGGTTCGACGCGCACACGCGGGCCTTCGTGCAGGTGCAGAATGGCTGCGATCATGCCTGCACCTTCTGCATCATCCCGCAAGGGCGCGGCCGCTCGCGCTCGGCACCGATGGGCGCTGTGGTCGAGCAGGTGCGGCGGCTGGCAGCGCGCGGCGTCGGGGAGGTGGTGCTGACCGGTGTCGACATGACCAGTTATGGGGCCGACCTGCCCGGCGCACCGGCGCTCGGGGTTCTGGTGCAGGCGATCTTGCGCCATGTGCCCGATTTGCCGCGCCTGAGACTGTCATCGCTCGATGCGGTCGAGGTCGACGGTGCGCTGCGCGATGCCATGGCCACCGAGCCTCGCCTGATGCCGCATCTGCACCTGTCGCTGCAATCGGGCGACGATCTGATCCTGAAGCGCATGAAGCGCCGCCACCGCCGCGATGATGCCATCCGCTTCTGCGCCGACATGCGTGCGGCAAGACCGGATCTGCTGTTCGGGGCCGACCTGATCGCGGGCTTTCCGACCGAGGACGAGGCGATGTTCGCCCGCTCGCTCGACATCATCGAGGCCTGCGGGCTGACGCACCTGCACGTCTTTCCCTATTCCGCGCGGGCGGGCACGCCGGCGGCGCGCATGCCGCAACTGCCTGCCGCGGTCATCGCCGAGCGGGCCCGGCATCTGCGCCAGGCTGGCCGCGCCGCGCTGCTGCGGCATCTCGACAATGAGCAGGGCCAGGTGCGCAGGGTGCTGACCGAGCGGGGCAACCTGGGCCGCACCGAGGGCTTTGTGCCGGTGATGTTCCCGGATGGCATCGAACCGGGCCTGATCCTGCCAGTGCGGATCGCGGGCCATGATGGTCAGCGGCTGATCGCAGGTGCCCATGAATAGTGGGCGATGGGCAGGAGCGAACGCGGGTTGATGCCCTCGCCGGTCCGGATGAAACCTTCGCGCTCGTAAAAGCGGATGGCCCGGTGGTTCATGATGTTGACGCTGAGGCGGAGACCGGCCGGTGACAGACGGCGTGCCATGGCAAGCAGGGCAGGGCCGACGCCGCGCCCCTTCCAGCGCGAGGCCGCGCAGATCTGGTCGAGATGTCCGCTGGCCGTGTCGAGCAGGATGAAACCGGCGATCTCGCCATCGGGCATGCTGACCGCAACGTGACAGGACGCACCGGCCCGGACGGTTTCGGCCAGATGTCCGTCAAACCAGTCGCGCCGCGCGGCAAAGTCGATGCCGGCATCGACCTCGCGCCAGCTTTCGACCCACAGGGCGAGCAGGGCCTCGCGATCCGCCGGCTCGAGCAACCTGATGTCGAGGCTCATGGTGCCTGGCCTGTCAGGGGCGGCCGGCAAAAAGCGGCAAGCAAAGGGCGGCCGGTTTCACGTTTCAATCGTCCTTGCGGAGCGCTTCGTCGCGCAGCGCACGGCGCAGCACCTTGCCGACATTGGTCTTGGGCAATTCGCTGCGGAAGTTGACATGGCGCGGCACCTTGTAGCCCGTCAGGCTTTCCTTGCAGAAGCTGCGGATTTCCTCTGGCGTGGCGCTCTGGCCCGGACGCAGCACGATATAGGCCGCCACAGCTTCGCCAGACGCAGCGTCCGGCAGGCCGATCACGGCCGATTCCAGCACCTTGGGGTGGCCTGCGAGCACATCCTCGATCTCGTTCGGATAGACATTGAAGCCCGAGACCAGAACCATGTCCTTCATGCGGTCGACGATCTTGAGCGTTCCATCGGGGTTGAGCACGCCGATGTCGCCGGAGCGGAAATAGCCATCGCTGGTCATGGCCTTGGCGGTCTCCTCGGGGCGACGCCAGTAGCCGGCCATCACCTGCGGGCCCTTGATGCAGATCTCGCCGGGCTCTCCCTGCGGGACCTCATGTCCGTCAAGGCCACGGATGCTGATGTCGGTCGAGGGCACCGGATAGCCGATGGTTCCGGTGAACTCGGCGATGTCGGCCCGGTTGCAGCAGGCCACCGGCGATGTTTCGGAGAGCCCGTAGCCCTCGACCAGAGGCACACCGGTCATGTCTTTCCACGCCTTGGCGACGGCGGCCTGGGTGGCCATGCCGCCCGAGACGGCAAAGCGCAGGTTGCTGAAATCGACAGATTTGAAGTCGGGGTTGTTCAGCAGCGCGTTGTAGAGCGTGTTGACGCCCGACATCATGGTGAAGCGGCTGGTCCGGAGCGTCTTGACGAAGCCGGCAATGTCACGCGGATTGGCGATCAGCAGGCACTTGGCCCCCACGCGCATCATGAACAGGCAGCAGCAGGTCAGCGCCAGGATGTGATAGAGCGGCAGCGCCGTGACCATGACATGCTGGTAGTTCGGCGGATCGCCCTGCCGGGCAAAGGACCACTCCAGCCAGGCTTCGCATTGCAGCACATTGGCATGGACGTTGGCATGGGTCAGGGTCGCGCCCTTGGCCACGCCGGTTGTGCCGCCGGTGTATTGCAGGAAGGCGACATCGTTCGGCTTGACAGTGACATTCGCAGGCCTGGCCGTGCCGGTGATGGCGGCGGCGAAACCGGTCGCGCCGGGCAGCGAGAACGGCTTGACCGCTTTTTTCACCTTGCGCGAGACGAAGTTCACGATGTGGCCCTTGAGCCCCATCATGTCGCCGGGCGTGGCGACGAACACGGCATCAAGCTGGACGTGATGCAGCGACTGCTCGACGACATGGGCGAAATTCTCGATGACGACGATGGCGCGCGCGCCGGAATCCACAAGCTGGTGGGTCAACTCCCGCTCGGTGTAGAGCGGGTTGACATTGACCACGGTGAAACCGCCGATCAGCACCCCGCACAGAGCCGCAGGATAGGCCAGGATATTGGGCAGCATCAGCGCCACCCGGTCACCCGGCTTCAGGCCACGGGCCTGCAAGGTGGCGGCAAAGGCATTGGCGGCGCGGCCCAGTTCGGTGAAGGTGATGGCCTTGCCGAAGCTCTCGAAAGCCTGGCGGTTGCCATAGACCGCCACCGCATCATTGATCAGGGCCGTCAGAGACGTCACCCTCGACAGATCAATCTCGGCCGGAACCTTCTCGGGGTAATGTCGCAGCCAAGGCCGCGCGACAGTTGCCACGCCCATCCTGTCTTCCTCCCGCATGATACCGGGCCATTTCTGATGATGGCCCTTTGGTTCATGTCTAAACCAGTTGGACAGGTGGTTCAACTGGCAAGGAAGGCCGCACGGCTCAGTTCAGGTTGAACCTGAAGTTGGCACCGGTGGCATTGATGCCGTGAAAGCCGACATTGCGCTCGCCCTGGGCGCAGGTGCCGCCAAGCTGGGCCCGCTCGACGCGTCCCGGCGGCACGCAGAAGGTCTTGTCGATCTGTCCTCTCGACGGCCACCAGGCGCGGCGACCTTCCTTCTCGGCATAATAGTAGGTGATGCCGGACCTGAAGTTGCCGACTGACTTGCATTCCCCCGGATTGCGGGTGTGCCAGGCGCTCTGCATCCACTTCGAGGTGCGCGTCTCGTAATACACGAGCGCGATGAAGACCTTGGAGCCGGTGTTGTTGCAGAAAGTGAGGTTGGTGAAGGCCTGGGCGGCAGGCTGGGCCTGGGCGGCGCCGAGTCCAAGCGTTGTGGACAATGCAAGGACCGCGATGCGAACGCTGGACAGGAACATGACAGATGGCCCCCCGGACCGAATGAGCGTCTCAAGTGATGGTCATGGTGGGTGAGCCGCAGACATGAGTCAATGCTGCGCCAGGGCTGTCCCCGCAGGCCCGCACGGCGATCCTTGCCGCCTCAGTCGACCTCGGCAATGCGCGGTTTCGGCGTCAGCACCACGCAGAAATGGCCGAGCGCATCGCCGCCGAGCACGAAGTGGTAGGCCGCGAAATGGCGCATCAGGTCGTTCTCGTAGAGCGGCACAGCATCGACATGGCAGATCAGGAACTTGGGGGCCGCCACGATGTCCTCGCGGTCGAGCACGCACATCAGCCGCATGTCCGGATTGGCGCGCAACCAGTGCTCCACCGTCGTGACCAGGAACGGATAGCCCGGATGCAGCATGTCATCGAGGCAGATCAGGCCCTTGGGGTGCAGCACGGCGCGCGCCAGTTCGAGATCGCGCCGCAAAGGCTCGGGCGAATGGTCGCCATCGATGTGGAAGAAGCGCACCAGCGGGCTTGCCCCGTCCATGGTTCCGGCCGGGGCCAGTTTTTCCGACAGGGCCGGCACGCTGAGCGCGGTCGAGTCGGCCTTCCAGACCACCATCCGGTCCTCATCGACACCCCAGGCCCGGCAATTGGCCACGAAGATGTCGAGCGTGGCGGGGCTCGGCCAGTCGAACAGGTCGATGCCAAGCGCCCGCTCGCCTGGCTCCAGCGCCAGCGCCTGTGCGATGAAATAGCGCCCCTGGAAGGTGCCGATCTCGGCGAAATGGCCCCTGATGCCGAGGCCAGCCTGATGCTTCAGGCACCAGGCGCTGATGGCGGCGGCAAAGCGCGAGGACATGCCGCGCACGCTCGTGTAGCCCTGGCGCAGATAGTGGTCGGTGGCGGCGTGTCCGGAGATGAAGTCGGTCATATGGGGCTCATTTTCCCTGAAAGACGAAGAAGGCCCCTGCCGCGATGAGGCTGAAGCCGACCAGATGGTTCCAGCCCAGCGGCTCCTTCAGATACACGAACGAGAACACCGCGAACACGCCAAGCGTGATCACCTCCTGCATGGTCTTCAACTCGGCGGCTGAATAGACCGAATGGCCGATGCGGTTGGCGGGCACCGCCAGCATGTATTCGGGCAGGGCGATCAGCCATGAGATGACGATGACCAGCGCCAGCGAGGCTGTCTTGAACTTGAGATGGCCATACCAGGCAAAGGTCATGAAGATGTTCGAAGCGAAGAGCAGGGCAATCGGTGCCAGATGCGGCATCGACAGGGCAGGCATCGAAAAGCTGGGCATGCGAACGGCACCGGCAGGGGAGGCGAGAGGGGTTGTCGCCTGGCAGCGTATCGCGCGCCGCTTGCCGCGCAAGCGATACCTCGGGTCGTGCATCGGGCCGCGTTGTGGCAACATGGCGACTGGCCTGGACATTGCCGGCCGGGGGAGCATGAAGGGCATGAGAGCGATCATCTGGATGTTTGGCCTTGCCTGCTTTGTGGCGCTGTCGCTGCTGGCAGTGGCAGTCTGGCGCGGCGACCGCAGCTTCGGCGTGGTGGACCTGTGGGAAAGGCTGGCCGGCCCCGCCGATCTTGGCCCGGTCGATTTCGGAGCCATCCGGCGCAGCGCCACCGACAATGATGCGCTGTTCTGTCCGGCAGGATTGTGCGGGGCGACGCGCAGCGAAGGGGCTGCTCCGGTTTTCGCGGTGCCGGCCGTGGCCTTGCAGCAGGCGGTGCGCGCCTACCTGGCCACCGAGCCCGACCTCGTGCGCGTGGCCAGCGACGATGCGGCGATGCAGGACCGCTACGTGGCGCGCACCGCGCGGATGCGTTTCCCCGACACGGTCCATATCAGGATCGTGCCCATGGGCGAGGGCCGCTCGACGCTGGCGCTCTACTCGCGCAGCCAGATCGGGCGCAAGGATTTCGGCGTCAACAGGGCGCGGCTGGAAGGTTGGCTCGCCGGGCTGGGCCGCAGCGTGCCGACGGTCTCTCCCTGACCGGATCAGCCGTGCCGGAGTTTCATGAAAGCCACGGTCAGCACCAGCGGCAAGGTCACGATATTGGAGATGATCACCGGCCAGCTTTGCAAGGCGATGCCATAGACCAGCCAGAGCGTGATGCCGATGGCGAAGAAGCACTGCGTCACCAGCGAAATCGCCCGCGTGTCCTTGGTGCGGATCGTGCGCACCGCCTGAGGCAACCAGCACAAGGTGGTGCAGGCCGCCGCGATGTAGCCGACAAGTTCGATCTGGGCAGCGGTCATGTCAGGTCCGGACGGGTGTTCGGGGTGGGCGGGACGCGCGGTCGGCAAGCGAGGCCTGGAAACGCAGCGCCCGGCCCCGCATAGCTGAGTCATGGCACAGCCGCGAGGGCCGATTTGCACGGCTGGCCCGGTGGTGTCCGGAAAGGCAGGTGCGGGCATCGGCGGCTTGCCCGCAAGGGTTCCGGTCATGTAAGCCAGCGCCCATGCCC
Organism: Beijerinckiaceae bacterium; assembly: GCA_025459195.1. Classification (GTDB taxonomy): domain Bacteria; phylum Pseudomonadota; class Alphaproteobacteria; order Rhizobiales; family Beijerinckiaceae; genus Allobosea. Next base: position 6,203 of record JALORF010000051.1, on the reverse strand, counting down.
GAGCCTGCCCCGCCCGTCACGGTTGCCGCGCTGTATCGCTTCGCGCGCTTTGCCGATCCGGCAGGGCTGGTCGCGCCACTTCAGGCCGCCTGCGAGCGCGAGGGCGTGAAGGGCACGTTGCTGGTGGCACATGAAGGCATCAACGGCACCATTGCCGGGCCGGCCGGCGGCCTGCGGCAGGCGCTGGACGCCATTGCCGCGATCACGGGTCTGGACGACATCGCCGTCAACCTGTCCACGCATGCCGAGGCCCCTTTCCTGCGCATGAAGGTCAAGCTCAAGCGCGAGATCGTCACCATCGGCGATGCTGCCGTCGATCCGCTCAAGGCGGTCGGCACCCATGTCGCGGCGAGGGACTGGAACGCCCTGATCGCCGACCCTGATGTGTTGCTGATCGATGTGCGCAACGACTACGAGCACCGGATCGGCAGTTTCACCGGCGCGATCGACCCCAAGACGGCATCGTTCGGGGATTTCCCGGCTTTCGTGCGCGCCGAGCTTGCCGGCGAGAAGGGGCGCAAGGTGGCGATGTTCTGCACGGGCGGCATTCGCTGCGAAAAGGCCAGCGCCTTCATGCTTCAGGAGGGGTTTTCCGAGGTTTACCACCTGAAAGGCGGCATTCTCAGCTATCTTGAGACCGTGCCGGAGAGCGAGAGCCTGTGGCAGGGCGGCTGCTTCGTCTTTGACGAGCGTGTCGCCGTCGGTCATGGCATGGTGGCCGACGAACGCTTCCGGCTGTGCCATGGCTGCCGCCAGCCGCTCACCGCCGATGATTGCCGCCATCCCGAGCACGAGGAGGGCGTCGCCTGCCGCCATTGCGCCGCCTCGCTCAGCGAAGGCCAGCGGGCTGCGGCCCGAGAGCGGCACCGGCAGATGCGTCTGGCCGAGGCGCGCGGGGCCACGCATATCGGGCCCGGTGCGCAGGCGCGGTCACAACCTCGCGAGAGGTGAGCGCCGAGGTCGTCGCCACCCGGGCGACGATCCATATTGGCGGTCGGGCTGTGCCTGCAATGGTGCTGAAGATGGGAGGACAGGTCATGATGTCAGGACGATGGAGCAGGCGCGGAGCGCTGCTGGCCGCCTCGGGAGCCTTCATGGCGTTCGGCATCGCTGCACATGCCCAGCCGCAGCCGTCTGTCAGGATCGCCTCGTCGGCAGGACCCTTGCTGGTCGACACGGTGGCGGGCGGGCTGGAAAACCCGTGGGGCATGACCTTCCTGCCCGACGGGCGGATGCTGGTGACGGAACGCGCCGGGCGCCTGCGCATTGTCAGCGGAACAGGCCAGTTGTCGCAGCCGCTCGCCGGCTTGCCGCGCATCGCCGCGCGCGGGCAGGGCGGCCTGCTCGATGTCGCCATTGATCCGGCCTTCGCGCAGAACCGGCTGGTCTATCTGTCCTACGCCGAGCCGCGCGAGGGTGGCGGCGCGGGAACGGCTGTCGCCAGGGCGCGGCTCAACGCTGCCGGCACCGCTCTGGAGAGCACCACCGTGATCTTCAGCCAGCAGCCCGCTGGCAATACCGGCCGCCATTTCGGCTCGCGGCTGGTGTTCGGGCGTGATGGAACCTTGTTCATCACCACTGGCGACCGCGGCAACATGGAAATGGCCTCGCAGGACCCGAAGGGCCATATCGGCAAGGTCCTGCGCATCCGGACCGACGGCACCGTGCCGCCGGACAACCCTTTCGCCAGCGGAGGCGAGGCGCGGCCCGAGATCTGGTCGAGCGGGCACCGCAATGCGCAGGGCGCGGCGCTGCATCCGGAAAGCGGCGTGCTGTGGACCATCGAGCATGGCGCGCGCGGTGGCGACGAGGTCAACGTCGTGCGCAAGGGCCTCAACTATGGCTGGCCGGTGATCACCTACGGCATCGACTATTCAGGCCGCCGGATCGGCGAGGGCCAGGCCAAGCCCGGGCTCGAACAGCCCATCCACTACTGGGACCCCTCGATCGCACCATCGGGCGCGGCGTTCTATACGGGTGACCGTTTCAACGGGTGGAAGGGCAGCCTGTTCACCGGTGCGCTGGCCGGGCAGATGCTGGTGCGCATGACGCTGTCCGGCGAGAAGGTCACCGGCGAGGAGCGTCTGCTGCAGGCCCTTGGCGAGCGCATCCGCGATGTGCGGCAAGGCCCGGACGGGTTCCTCTACCTTTTGACCGACAGCGGCAACGGCCGCATCCTGCGCCTCAGGCCGGCAGGGTCCTGAAACAGGGCGCTCATCCACCCTCGACAAAGCCGGCGCGATGCTGTAGGCCGCAGCCTCAACTGAAAACAGCGTTCCCGAAACGCCTGCGCACAAGCGCAAAATCTGGAGTTAGTCATGAACATCATCGAACAGCTCAACAAGGAGCAGGTCGCCAAGCTCAGCGAAGGCAAGACCTTCCCCGAGTTCCAGCCCGGCGACACGGTTCAGGTCAACGTCAAGGTCAAGGAAGGCGATCGTTCGCGCGTCCAGGCCTATGAAGGCGTGTGCATCGCCCGCAATGGCGGCGGCTTCGACCAGTTCTTCACCGTCCGCAAGATTTCCTACGGCGAGGGCGTGGAGCGCGTGTTCCCGCTGTATTCGCCGTCGATCGACTCGATCAAGGTCATTCGCAAGGGCAAGGTGCGCCGCGCCAAGCTGTATTACCTGCGTGATCGCCGTGGCAAGTCGGCCCGCATTGCCGAGCGCGTCGAGCCCCGCAAGGACACGCCCAAGGCCTGAGGCCTGCAACAGACCCATCGTTTTCTGGCGCCGCCCCGAAAAGGGCGGCGTTCTGCATTGGGGCCGGGTGTGCATCACATCCGGGCGAGCGCCCCTTGCGCCGGCAAGTGCGTGGCGTAGGGTTCGGGTTTCAGGGGAGCCTTGCCATGCCGCCGATCACCCAGGCTATCGTCGATCTGTATGACCGCTTCACCCATGGCGCGCTGTCACGGCGCGAGTTCATGGAGCGGCTGGCAGCGAGCGTCGGCGGCACGGCGGCGGCCACGGCGCTGCTGCCGCTGCTCCAGAACAACTATGCCGTGGCGCAGACCGTGGCCGAGAACGACCCGCGCATCGCCACCTCGACCTTCCAGTATGAAATCGGCGATGCGATGATGCAGGGCCTGCTTGCCTGGCCCGCCGGGGAGGGGCGCTGGCCCGGTGTTGTCGTCATCCACGAGAACAGGGGCCTCAACCCCCACATCCGCGATGTGACGCGGCGCTATGCGCTGGACGGGTTCATCGCCTTCGGCATCGATGCCCTGACGCCGGAAGGCGGCACGCCGGCCGATGAGGACAAGGCCCGTGACCTGATCGGCACCGTGCCCCCGGATCGTGCCGCTGCACGGCTCGCTGCCGGTGTTGCGGCGCTGGCGCGGGCGCAGAGTTGCAACGGCAAGGTCGGCACCGTGGGCTATTGCTGGGGTGGCGGCATGGTCAACCGCATCGCGGTGCTCAACCCGCCGGGCCTGGCGGCGGGCGTGTCCTATTATGGCTCGCAGGTGCCCGCCGAACAGGTCGAGCGCATCCGCACGCCGCTGATGCTGCACTATGCCGGCAATGACGAGCGCATCAATGCTGGCATCCCCGCCTTCAGGGCAGCACTCGAATGGGCGAAGAAGCCGCACGAGATCCATGTCTATGAGGGCGCGCAGCACGCCTTCAACAACGACACCAACGCCGCGCGCTACAACAAGGCTGCGGCTGACCTCGCCCTGTCCCGCACGCTGGCGTTCTTCAGGCATCATCTGGCCTGAGCGGGGTGATCAGCGCCCCGGCATCATCACGTCGTTGAGCCGCGCGCGGATGATCGGCCCGGAGGGCTGGCGGATCTGCGGGCCGTATTCGCGCGCCAGTTCGCGGGCGCGCCGGTGCATCGCTTCCGAATGATAAGCCTGCATGATGGCATCGCGGATGGCGCCTGCATCGGTGCTGCCTCTGGCCACCTGGACCAATGTGCCGCGCGCGGCCAACCTGTCGGCGTTGAACTCCTGTTCGAGATGCTGCGGAAAGGCGACCTGCGGCAATCCGCAGCCAAGCGCCATGGTCGCGGTGCCATGCTGGGCGGAGTGCAGCATGATGCGTGACCGCGCGGCGATCTCCTCCACTGGCTGCGGGCCGTCGAGCAAGGTCATCCCCTCTGTTGCCCGGATGCGAACCTTGATCTCGTCACTGATGCCGGGGCCGTGCAGGCGCACCGGTGCGGGCAGCGTTGTGATGGCGTCCAGCAACGCCGGATTGGCCAGTTCCTGGGTCGAGAAATAGGCGAAGATCTCGGTGCCGCCCTCTGGCAGCACCTCTGGCGCCGCCGCGAAGGGTGGCAGGTGCGGCTTGTCGCGATGTTCTGCATAAGGATCGAGGAAGGGCAGGCTGCGCACCAGCGCATCGTCCATCACGCCGATCTCCGGGCCGCGGCTGATCGAAGGCAGGCCGAGCGGTGCGCCCGCCTCGTTGACCGCATCCACCATGCGCTGCTCGTCATGGATCAGGGTAGCGTGGCGCTCGACCAGGATCGGGAACGACGGCAGCGATGAAGGCACCAGCCCATAGCCTGCGCCCGTCCCGACCACCTTGATGCCGGCGGCCCGCGCTGCCAGCACGCTGATCGGCGCATAGTCGGCCACCACGAGGCCGATCTTCCGGTCCTCGAACATCCGGTGATACCAGCGGATGCAGTCAGCGAGGTATTCCGGGGTGTGAAGCCCCAATTCGCAGACGAACTCGCCCCAGGTGGCGGATGGCACCCAGCCGTTGGCACGGCGCAGGCTGTCATCCCGCCCGAGTTCAAGACCTTGAAATACATCGCGGCAGACGCCCGCCAACTCTCCTGCATGGGTGAGGTGGCACAAGCTGGCGTCAATGGCACCCGTCACGCCCAACGCAGCCGCCACATCGCGCAAGGCTGTCACATGGCCGCGGCCAGCCCCGAACTCCCAGGCCAGCAGCAAGCGCGGCATGCTTCATCCGTTTGTGGCTGTCGCACAATCAGATCGTGTTCGGTGCTGAACCTGCCCGATCATGTTAAGTCGCGGCACCCGCAGACGGTCAACGTAAATCCGGGCGGGCAAGCGGGAGCAGGCCCGGCAGTCACGCCCTTTTTGGCATTGTTGCCAGCGGAAAACTTCTCGTCTTCGAGCCAGATCGTCGGGTCATCCTCGCGGTGGCGGCGGATGAGAGTCTTTTCCTTCTGGCCGAAATAGACGCGGATGCCGCCCATCACCGCCTTGTAGTCACGCTCGCCAAGGCGGCCATCGACGAAAGCTGCGACGGCAACACCGCCCTGGTTGCTGAGCAGGGCTTCGGCACCCAGCGCTGCCGCATGGCGGCCGCCGACATAGCGGTGGCCGACCGAGAACTTGATGTTGTCGGTGGGGTAATAGCTGATGTCGACCATATCGAAGAAGCGGCCGCGATCCCCGAAGGTGATGGCCCCGAAGGCTGCGGCGCTGTTGGTCCATTCATAGCCAGCGATGCCGCTGATGGTGAAGCGGTCAAGATAGAGCGACACTTCCGGGCCAACGCGGAAATAGGTGCGACCACCGAAGCGGCTGTTATGCGAGGCCGAACCGTAGACGCCGACCAGCGCGCGGCTGGGATCACGCCAGAACAGGTGCGCACCGCCGGAGGAAACCGTGCCGCCGTTGTGGCTGCCCAGCATGCCATCGACCTGAAGGCCGAAGGACTGGCCGAGTGGCACGGACAGCGCACCGCGCACTTCGCCGAGCAGGTTGTTGCGCCTCAGGATGCCGAAGCGCTGCTGGTCAGACCAGCCGCCGGCGGCCTCGACCTTGCCGTTGATGCCATCGACGGCCGGCAGTGCGGCGAAGGTCGGTGCGATCGGCACGGCGACCTTGCTCGGCAGGTCCGAAGCGCGCGCAGCCTGGGTCAGAAGCAGGAGGGCCGCAGCCGTGGACGAAAGCAGGCGCAATTTCGAGGTCATCGGAAATCCTGAGCATGAAAAAAGTCTTAACGCCTTTTCTTACTGCCATCCCGGACCAGACACAATCAGCCGCGGCCGCATTCCGCCCGGTTGTGGCGAAAATGAGACTCGCTTTCTGGCGGCATGGTGAATCCGGCGCGGTCACGGTCGCGGTCACTGCCGAAGGCAGGCGTGGGCGCGCCGCCGCTGGTCGTGCAGCAGGGATGACCGCTTCAGCGCAGGCTGGCGCAGAAGCGCTGGATGCGCTGGCAGGCATCTTCCAGCTTGGCGTCCGAGGTCGCATAGGAGATGCGGAAGTTGGG
>JALORF010000050.1 GCA_025459195.1 Beijerinckiaceae bacterium | reverse complement strand
GGTCTCAAGCCCGCGCTGGACGAGGATCTGGACGCCGAAATAGATGATGTAGAGCGTCAGCAGCTCCGGAATGCCGCGAAACACCGTGGTGTAGACGGTGGCGAACCAGCGCGCGACAGGGTTGCCGGAGCGGGCCATCAGCGCGATGGCGAGGCCGAGCGCCAGACCGAACGGCAAGGTGGCCAATGCGATCGAGATCGTGACGCCAGCGCCTTGCAGAACGCCCAGCCCCAGCCGCCATCTCCGAAGCCGATCAAGTGGAGATTGCTGAACATGCAGGCGGATCACCTCGGCGGGGATGTCGTGTGGCGGGCTTCGGACTTTTCCTCAGGGCCCTCATCCTTCGACGGGCTCAGGATGAGGATGACGGGTGGGTCAGGCGTCATCCCGGGCTTGTCCCGGGATGACATTGGCGAGCCGCAGACGATCTGAACGTCGCGCACGCGGCGGGCGATCCCGGCTCAGGGCCGGGATGGTCCAGGGTGCAACCCGGCTCCCTCACATCACCGGGAACTTGAACCACTTGGCGGCGATGCGGGCATGGGTGCCGTCGGCAAGCGACTCGGCGATGGCCTTGTTCAGCATCTCCTTGATGGCAGTGTCTTCCTTGCGCACGGCCATGCCGACGCCTGGCCCGTGGATCACCGGATCGCGCTGGATGTCGCCGACGAGGCGGCAGCAATCCTTGCCCCGCGCGGCGAGGAAGTCCTCGAGTGCCAGGCGGTCGGCCACGATGTAGTCGAGCCGGCCATTGAGCAGGTCGAGGTTGGCATCCTCCTGCTTGGGATAGAGCCGGATGTTGCTGTCCTTGTAGTGCTTTTCGAGCCAGTTGGCGTGGATGGTCGAGCCCTGCGCCCCGACCGCCTTGCCCTTGAGCGCGGCAGGCGACATGTCATTCGAGGTTGTGGTCTTGGCCGAGATCATCGAGATCGGCGTGCGGGTGTAGACGGCGGTGAAATCAACGCGCTTGGCGCGCTCCTCGGTGGCATTCATGCCGGCGATGATGACATCGTATTTCTTGGCCAGCAGCGCCGGAATGATGCCATCCCAGTCCTGCACGACCCAGGTGCACTTGATCTTCATCTTCTCGCACAGCGCATTGGCGTAATCGATCTCGAAGCCGACCAGTTCCTTGTTGGCATTGAGCGCATTGAAGGGCGGATAGTCGCCTTCGGTGCCCAGCTTCAGTTCGGTGATGGCCTGAGCCTGCGCGCCGACCAGACCTGCGGCGACAAAGGCGGCAGCGGCGGCGAATGTTGCGATTGTCTTCATGGGGCAGTCCTCCACTCATCCTCGTCACGGTCCGCGGGCGCGTCGGCTAAGCCCGTCCGTTGATCGGAAGCCAGCTTGCGCGAGGTCATGGCCCTGCCGCAAGGGGGCATCTGGACCGGCGTGAGGATTTTGTGGGCAGACCGGAAGGCAGATCAGGGCGCGGCAACGGCCTTCCTTGCCGGGCCGCTCACTGGCTCCATGCGCGAGCGCTCGACCAGCAATTGCGCCGCGATGCCGGCGGCGATCACGGCGGGCTCCTTGCCGGTGATGCCCGGCAGGCCGACCGGGCAGTGCAGCGCGGCGAGGCGTGTCTCGCTCAGGCCAAGATCGCGAAGTTGCCGCACGAAGCGGGCGCGCTTGGTGGCGGAGCCGATCAGCCCGACAAAGGGCAGGTCATCACGGGAAAGCGCCGCCGCCGTGATGGCCAGATCGAGCCCGTGATCGTGGGTCATGACCAGCACCAGCGCGCCGGGTGGCGTGCGGGCGATCAGCGCCACCGGGTCAGGGCCGGGAAACAGCTCGCAATTGGCCGGAACCTGATCGGGGAAAGCTCCAGCGCGGCTGTCGCTCCACTGGAGGCGGAAAGGCAGCGGCGCCAGCGCCAAGGCCACGGCGCGGCCAACATGGCCAGCCCCGAACAGCGCCACGGACAGGCGCGCATCAGCCGACATGGCGCTGCGGATGCGGCTGGCAAGCCACGGCACCTTGTCGCGTGTCATGACCAGAAGATCGATCACCACATGGCCGCCGCAGCATTGGCCGAGATCAGGCCCCAGCGCCCGCCGCATCTGCCGGGCATCGGCGCGGCCATGGGCTGCGATCTCGGCATGCATGCGCGCGGCGACCGCCTGCGCCTGCCATTCCAGCGCCCCGCCCCCGATCGTGCCGAAATAGCTGCCATCGGCCAGCACGGCCATCATCGCGCCTTCCTCGCGCGGGGCCGAGCCCCTGACCTCGGTGACGCAGGCGACCACCACCGCCTGCCCGTCCTCGACCAGATCGAGCACGCGGCGGAAGAACTGGGCGATGGGCGGCAGCATCACAGCCCCCGGCCCGACACGGCCTCGCAGGCCCTGAGGATGGCTTCCGGCGTGGCCGGCGCATCCAGCGGCACAGGCACAGCCGGATTGAGCGCATGGACCGCATCGGCGAGGGCGCAGAACACGGCATTGGCCAGCATCACCGGCGGCTCGCCGACGGCTTTCGAGGCATAGACGACATCGGCGCGGTTGGCATTCGGATAGAGCGCCACGCGGAAATCGGCGGGCACATCGCTGGCGACGGGGATCTTGTAGGTGGCAGGCGCGTGGGTGAGCAGCTTGCCGCTGGAATCGAAGACGAGTTCCTCGGTGGTCAGCCAGCCCATGCCCTGCACGAAGCCGCCCTCGATCTGGCCGATGTCGATGGCCGGGTTCAGCGAACGGCCGACATCATGCAGGATGTCGACGCGGCGGATGCGGTTTTCGCCGGTGAGTGTGTCGATCTCGACCTCGGCACAGGCCGCCCCGAATGAGAAATACAGGAAGGGGCTGCCGGTCTTCGCCGGCCTGTCCCAGGTGATGCCAGGCGTGGCATAAAAGCCGGTGGCCGAGAGGGGCACGCGGTCGAGATGGGCCTTCAGGGCCAGTTCGCCAAAGCCGATGCTGTGGCCGGCCGCGTGGGCCCGGTCATCGCGGAACTGCACCTCGGCCGCTTCGCAGCCCCAGAGCTGCGCGGCATGCGCGGCGAGCCGGGCCTTGATGGTCTCGGCGGCATTGAGCGCGGCGCGGGCATTGAGATCGGTGCCGGAGGAGGCCGCTGTCGGCCCGGTATTGGGCACCTTGTCGGTGGTGGTGGCGGTGATGCGGACGCGGGCGATGTCGACGCCGAAAGCCTCGGCCACGACCTGCGCCACCTTCTGGTAGAGCCCCTGCCCCATCTCGGTGCCGCCGTGATTGAGCTGGATCGAGCCATCCTGATAGACATGCACCAGCGCGCCGGCCTGGTTGAGCTGTTTCAGCGTGAACGAGATGCCGAACTTGACCGGGGTCAGCGCCAGCCCGCGCTTGATGAGGCGCGAGGCGGCATTGAAGGTGGCGATGGCGGCGCGGCGGGCGCGGTAATCGGCGGTCTGTTCCAGTTGCCGGATCAGTGCCTGCATGGTGTCGAGTTCGGTGACGGTCTGGCCATAGGGCGTCACATCCGCGCCGGGCCGGTAGAGGTTGGCATAGCGCACGTCGAGCGGATCGCGCCCGGTCGCCCAGGCGATCTCGTCGATCATGCGCTCGGCCATCAGCATGCCCTGCGGGCCGCCGAAACCCCGAAAGGCGGTGTTGCTGACCGTGTTGGTGCGCAGCCGGCGCGTGTTGATCCGCGTCACCGGCAGCCAGTAGGACGAGTCCGAATGGAACATGGCCCGGTCGACCACGCCCTGGCTGAGATCGGCCGAATAGCCGCAGCGCGCCAGATAGTCGACATCATAGGCCCGGATCACGCCGTTGGCGTCGAAGCCGACGCGGTAGTCGCAGCGGAAATCGTGGCGCTTGCCGGTGGTGGCGAAATCGTCGTCGCGGTCGAGCCTGATCTTGCAGGGTCGCTTGAGCCGGTGCGCCGCCAGCGCGGCAATGGCGGCCCATTGCGTGGCCTGGCTCTCCTTGCCACCAAAGCCGCCGCCCATGCGCCGGACCTCGCAGGTGATGAAGGCATCGGGCAGGCCGAGCACGCGCGCCACCACATGCTGCACCTCGGTTGGGTGCTGGGTCGAGGAATGCACCAGAACAGCGTCACCTTCGCCGGGAACAGCGAAGGCTGCCTGCCCTTCGAGATAGAAATGCTCCTGCCCGCCAATGCGGAAGCGCCCTTGCACCTGGCGCGGGCTGGCGGCCAGCGCCGCCTCGATGTCGCCGCGCTCGAAAGCATAGTCCGGCAGCACCGTCTCGCCCGTGCTCTCGGCATCATCGACGCTGATGGCAGGTTTTTCGGCCTCGATGGTGACCTGCGCCAGCCGGGCCGCGCGCCGGGCCGCATCGCGGCTGGTGGCGGCAACGGCGAACAGCACCTGCCCGTGAAACAGCACCTCGCCATCGGCCAGCATCGGGTCGCCGCCGATCGAGGGCGAGACATCGTTGCGCCCCGGCACATCGGCGGCGGTGAACACCGCGACCACGCCCGGATAGGCCTTCACGGCATCGAGGCCCAGATGGGTGATGCGCCCGCGCGCCACCGGCGACAGGCCACAGGCGAGGTGCAGCGTGCCCTCCGGCTCCAGCAGATCGTCGATATAGGCCGCCGAGCCCTGCACATGGCGGGCGGCGCTGTCATGGGCCAGCGGCTGGTGGACATGGCGCAGCGGCTGAGCCGGCGAGCCGGCAATGGGGCGGACCAGCGAGGCGGGAGGCACTGCCTTGTTCACCGGACTGCCTCCAGCGCGCCGCGATGGGCGATCAGGCGCGTGAGCCCGGTTTCCGTGCCGGCCACCTCGGTGAGCGCCTTCAGCAAAAGGTTGCGGGCCACCTTGCGGCGATAGGCGCTGCTGGCGCGCTGGTCGGTCAGGGGCTGGTAATCCTCTGCCAAGGCATCGAGGGCAGCACCCCACCCGGCCTCATCGGCGAGCGAGACGCCAGCCAGAGCCGCCTCGGCAAGCAGCGCGCGCCTGGGCGTGCCGGCCATGCCGCCGAACGCGATGCGGGCCTCCATGATGCTGTTGCCCGCAAGGCTGAAGCGGAATGCGCCCATCACCGCCGAGATGTCCTCATCGAAACGCTTCGAGACCTTGTAGGCTCGGAAGATCTGCCCATCCGCAAGACGCGGCACATGCAGCGCACTGACGAACTCGGATGGCCCCCTGTCCTGCTTGCGGTAAGCGAGGAAGAAATCCTCCAGCGCCAGACGGCGCACGGCATCGCCCCGGCGCAGATCAACGGTCGCCCCCAGTGCGATGAAGCATGGCGCCAGATCACCGATCGGCGAGCCATTGGCGATGTTGCCACCCACGGTGCCCGAGGCGCGGACCTGGGCCGAGCCGAACCGGCGCATCACCTCGCCAAGGTCCGGATCCAGCGCTGCCAGCGCGGCATGGGCATCGGCATGGCTGGTGCCGGCGCCGATACGGATGCCGCCCGGCTCGTCGCTGATGCCGGAAAAACCCTCCACCGCGCCGAGCCAGATGATCCGCTCCAGCGCCATCAGGCCCTTGGTCAGCCACAGGCCGACATCGGTGCCGCCGGCCAGCAGCGTGGCTTCGGGGTGATCGAGCGCCAGGCTGGCCAGCGCGTCTTGGCTGCGCGGAATGGCGAAGAACCCGCCCTGATGGCCAACCATCACATCGGCAGCATCATCGGCCAGGGCCTGCAACTGCGCCGCCGTGGCCTGCCGCGCCGCCATGAAACGGTCGGCTGCCTCGCTGGCGCAAGCGGCAAAAGCCGCGTCGAGGATGGGCCGGTAGCCGGTGCAGCGGCACAGGTTGCCCGCCAGCGCATCGCAGATCGCGGCGCGTGTGACCGGGCGCGCGGCCTCCTGATAGAGGGCGAACAGGCTCATGACGATGCCCGGCGTGCAGAAGCCGCATTGCGAGCCGTGATGCGCCACCATCGCCGCCTGAACCGGATGCAGCGCGCCGTCACGGGCCAGATCATCGACGGTGATGAGCTCGCAGCCATCGATCTGGCCCAGCAACAGGATGCAGGCATTGACCGGCTCATAGACAAGGCGGCCATGCCGGAGCCGGCCGAGCACCACGGTGCAGGCCCCGCAGTCACCCTCGGCGCAGCCTTCCTTGGTTCCGGTCAGGCGCTGGTCCTCGCGCAGCCAGTCAAGCAACGTGCGGCGCGGGCTGAAACCGCCGAGCGCCACCACGGCCCCGCGGTGCAGGAATCGGATGTGGTCTCGGCTGATGTCTTTCCGAATGGCGTCGGTCATGGTCTGATCGTGGCAAATCGCGTCATGGCTCACAATGGCGCGATGCGGATGGGAACGGAAGAGGGTCATGGCCGTGTCGATTGGTAGCAAGGATGATGTGCCCCCCGCCGTGCCTAAGCACGGCATCATTTCTCCCGCCGTGCTCGCCCGGCGCATTGCCGCCGGCACGGGCGAGGCCCCTGCTGATCTGGTGATCGGCAATGCGCGCCTGCTGTGCCTGGTCACCGGCAACCTGATCGAAACCGACATCGCCATCGTCGGCGACACCATCGTTGGCACCCATGGCCGCTATACGGGCGACAGACGCATCGATGCACAGGGCCGGATTGCCGTGCCGGGCTTCATCGACACCCATTGCCATGTGGAATCGTCGCTGATCACGCCGTTCGAGTTCGAGCGCTGCGTGCTGCCGCGCGGCGTCACCACCGCGATCTGCGATCCGCACGAGATCGCCAACGTGCTGGGCGCAGAGGGCATCCGCTATTTCCTCACCTGCGCCGAGCGCATGGTGATGGACCTGAGGGTGCAGTTGTCGAGCTGCGTTCCGGCGACGCATCTGGAGACATCGGGCGCGCGGCTGGACGCCGCCGACCTGGTGCCATTCATGGACCACCCCAAGGTGATCGGCCTGGCCGAGTTCATGAACTTTCCGGGCGTGATCCACCGCGATGCTGCCTGCCTCGACAAGCTCAGCGCCTTCTCGCGCCGGCATATCGACGGCCATGCGCCGCTGCTGCGCGGGCTGGCACTGAACGGCTATCTCAGCGCCGGCATCCGGACCGACCACGAGACGACGACGCCGGAGGAGGCGCACGAGAAACTCGCCAAAGGCATGCACATCCTGATCCGCGAGGGCTCGGTTTCCAAGGACCTGCATGCGCTGATGGGGTTGATCGACCGCGACACCAGCCCGTTCCTGGCCTTCTGCACCGATGACCGCAACCCGCTGGACATCGCCGAGGAGGGCCATCTCGATTTCATGATCCGCACCGCCATCGCCCACGGGCGCGATCCGCTGGCGGTCTATCGCTGCGCCACGCTGTCAGCGGCGCGTGCCTTCGGGCTGACCGATCGCGGCTTCATCGGGCCGGGCAAGCGGGCCGACATCGTGCTGCTCGACGACCTGCATGCCTGCACGGTCAGCCTCACCCTCGCCGGCGGGCGGCTGGCCGATGACGCGGCCTTCGCGGCGCGCGAGCCTGTGCCGGTGGTGGGGCGCGGCAGCGTGATCTCGCGCCGGCTGGCTGCGGGCGACTTCGCGGTCAAGGCGGGCCCTGGCCCGGCGAGCGTGATCGGCGTGGTGCCCGGCAAGATCATCACCGAACACCTGACGCGGCACCTGCCCGCGGTGGATGCACAGATGCGGAGCGATCTTGCGCAGGATGTGATCAAGGTCAGCGTGATCGAGCGGCATGGCCAGCACAACGGCATCGCCACCGGCTTTGTGCATGGCTTCGGCATGCGGCGCGGGGCCATCGCCTCATCGGTGGGGCATGACAGCCACAACCTGTGCGTGGTCGGCGTCGACGAGCAGGCCATGGCCACCGCCGCCAACCGGCTCATGGCCTTGGGTGGTGGCTTCTGCGTCTGCGAGGGCGACAGGGTGCTGGCCGAGCTGGCGCTGCCGATCGCCGGGCTGATGAGCGAAGGCAGCTTCGAGGCGGTTCACGATGCGCTGATCCCGCTCAGGGCGGCGGCGCGCAGCCTCGGCGTCACCCTGGGCGAGCCGTTCCTGCAGGTCGCCTTCCTGACCTTGCCGGTGATCCCTCACCTCAAGATCACTGATCTGGGACTGGTGGATGTGGACCGCTTCGCGCTGGTGTGAGGCTGCTGGCGGGCGCTGGCCCGGTGCGCGGCCGTGCCTGCCCTGGTCCTCAGTGCGACTTGCCGGAGTGCATCCCCAGCAGGCTGGCGACGCGGCGGGCTTCGCTCACCTGAAGCCGGGCATAGTCGGCCTCGGCACGCTGCAGGCGGGGAATGACCTGCCCAGCCTCGTAACGCGCCATCAGGAAGCGGAGCACCGTTTCCCAGGCCAGCGGCACGGCCCTGGCATAGGCGAGGAAGCCGCCATGGACATCGAGAGCGAATGCCTTCGCCACGGCATGGGGTGGCACCGCGACCTTGTCGGCCAGCGCGCCAATGGCGGCATCGACCGAACGCTTCGCGAGCAGATCGCGCAGCTCCAGATCGAAGGCAGGCGTCCGGTCCACCGGCGCGGGCGTCGGCAACACGGGGGGCGCTGACGCGGCGGGCACGACAGGCGGCGGACCCCAGGCTGCACCATGGCGCGGAGCCTCGTCAGGTGCGTCGAGACGGGCGACCGCGATCAGGATTTCGCCATTGGCGCGGGACAGGATGATGTCTGTGACACCGGCATTGAGGCTGCTGCGCTCGCAGATGGCCAGCAGGTGCTCGGGGCTCTTCACCGTGGCAAGGGCCAGCAGATGCTCATCAAGCAGCAGTGGCGAGAGCCGGATCACGGGACGCGCCACGAGGATCGAATCATCGAAAGCCAGTTGCCGGATCAGCCTGACCGGAGCGCGCTCATTGGGCGCCACCGCATCGGCAAGCACCTTGCGCGCCTCCTCCGAGCAGGTCGGGACCAGGGATACGAAAATGCTGTCGAAGGTCTCGACCCCGCCATTGTCGAGCAGGTGCGACACGCCCTCGAACAACTGCGCGAACTTGATCAGCATGTCATCGCGCCGGTCCTGCCCGGACCGCGCGAGACTCTGCGCCAGTTCGCCCATCAATGCCGCTGGTTGCGTCATCTTGCCCACGTATGACGGAGCCGACCTGCCGACCTGCATGGCCGGTGAAAACAGCCGGAACTCCGTGTTCAGCCAACACGAAGATATGCCCCGGAATGCTGAATGAAATGCAAACCTTCCGGCCTACCCCTCAGATTTCGGGGACTGAAACGCCATCCTGCGCAGCTTTCAGCCGCAGGGACATGCGCCGCGCGCCGGGCAGGCGCGTGCCGGGCTGCGACTCGATGGCGGCCGCAAGGCTGGTCATGCGTTCGGCGAACCAGGCCCCGCCCATGGCTGACGGATCGATGGCCATGATGAGCTGGCCGGTTTTTGGCGGGCCACCCTCGCCATCGAGGAAGGACGAGGCCTCGAAGGCGAAATGTGCGCCGACCAGCGCTGCAGCGAGGATCTCGACCATCATCGCCAGCGTCGCGCCCTTGGCATCGCCCAGCGGCACCATGGTGCCGGCAATGGCCCTGGCCGGGTCGGTGGTCGGCTTGCCGTCGACATCGAGCGCCCAGCCTTCGGGGATCGGCTCGCCTTTCTGGCGGGCAGCGACGATGGGGCCGCGCGCGACCTTCGACAGCGCCATGTCGATGACCACGGGCGGGCGGCCATCGAGCGGGGCGGCAAAGGCAATCGGGTTGGTGCCGAAGACCGGCTTCGAGCCGCCCCAGGGGGCCATGGCACCGGGCGTGTTGGCGAAAAGCAGGGCGACCAGCCCGGCATCGGCCAGCTTCTCGACATGCAGGCCAGCCGCGCCGCAGTGGTTCGAATTGCGCACGGGGGCAATGGCGATGCCCTGCGTGCGGGCAAGTTCGGGCAAACGCTCCAGCGCCAGATCGATGGCCGGATAGGCAAAGCCATCGCAGGCATCGATGGCCAGCACGGCGGGCCGGGGCTGGGTGGCCTGCGGCGTGGCCTTGCCGTCGATCTTGCCGCTGCGCACCATCGCCAGATAGGTCGGGACGCGCGACAGGCCGTGGCCCTTGAGCCCGTCAGCCTCGGCTGCCACCAGCGCACGCGCCACCGACAGCGCATTGGGCTGGCTGACGCCGGCGGCGATGAACAGGCCTGCAACATGATCGATGGCGGTGGGCAGGGGCAGGGTCGGCATGGCGGCTCCTCGGCGGTTCCTTCAGGGGTGTGCGGGCTGGCCCGGCGCTCAGGCCAGCGCCTTCCTGACATTCTCGACCGTGACCCAGGACACGCGGACGTTCGATTCCTCGGTCACGCCGGCGATGTGCGGCGTGAGGATCAGGTTGGGGCAGCCGGCGAACAGGGCGGCCCCTGCCCCCTTCAGAGGCTCGCTCTCGAAGACATCGAGCGCGGCACCGGCAATCTGGCCCGCTTTCAGCGCCAGGACCAGCGCCGCCTCGTCGATCACCCCGCCACGTGCGGCATTGATGACGATGGCATCGGAGCGCATCGCCGTCAGCGCGGCGGCATCGATCAGGTTGCGCGTGGCATCGGTCAACGGCACATGCAGGCTGACAACATGGGCGGACGCGAGCAATTCCGGCAGGGTGGCCGGCGTCGCACCGAGTGCTGCCCAGACGGGGTTGTCGGCCTTGACGAAGGGATCATAGGCGATGACGCGCATGCCCATGGCGCGGGCGCGGGCAGCGGTCTCGCGCGCGATCGCGCCAAAGCCGACGAGGCCCAGTGTCTTGCCGGACATCTCGCAGCCCATCAGGTCGTTGCGCGGCCATTCGCCGGCGGCCACCCGGTCGGTGGCGAACCAGGCCCGGCGCAGCAGCACCAGCGCGGCGGTGATGACATATTCCGCGACCGAGACATCATTGGCCCCGGTGGCCGGATGGACGGCAATGCTGCGCGCCGCGCAAGCCACCATGTCGATGTTGTCGAGCCCGACGCCGAGACGGCCCACCACCTTGAGCCGGGGCGCGGCCGCCAGCAGCGGGGCGCGGACCTGGGTGCGGTTGCGCACGATCAGCGCCCGCGCTTCGCCCAGCAGCGAGGCCAGTTCCGCCGGCTTGTCGACCAGCTTGGGATCATAGACCACGTCATGGCCCTTGAGGCCTTCGGTGATGGCCGCTTCATCCATGAATTCGGTGATGACGATATCCGGCATGGGAACAATCCTAGGTGACGATGCGAAGGCCCGCGATGACGACGAGCAGGATGACGAGCGTGGCCCCCATGAACACCGCCATGTGCCGCCAGCCAATGGTGAGGATGGAGGTGAGCGAGGTGCCGAGCCCGAGCGCGGCGATGGCGATCAGCAGGCCCCATTTCGAGGCTTCTCCAAGCAGGCCCTTGATCACCGGATAGCCCGTGGCTGCGGCGAGGCCGGGGCTTGCCACCATCAGGCTGTTGAGCACGCACAGGGCCAGGAAGACCAGCGCGAAGACCGGCACCGGCACCTTGGCTTCGCCCGTCTGCGCGCCGCTGCGGAGGAACCACCAGCCGATGGCGAGGACCATGGGCAGCAGCAGGAAAACCCGGAACAGCTTGACGATGACAGCCGTGTTGCCAACGCTGTCCGAGACGGCATAGCCCGCGCCGACCACCTGCGCCATGTCGTGGATGGTGGCCCCGAGCATGATGCCGGTGAGGCGCTCGTCATAGCCGAGCCAGAGGCAGAGCGGCGGATAGGCCAGCATCACAACGGTGGAAATCGCGTTCGCCATCACCACGGTGAAGGCGATGTCGGCGCTCTTGCGCTTGTAGTCGGGCACGACCGTTGCGGTGGCCAGCGTGGCGGAGGCGCCGCAAACGGCATTGGCCGCGCCCGCGAGCGCCCCGAAACCGGCATCACGATCGAGCACTTTCGCCAGCCAGAGCGCGGAGGCCACGGTGATGATCATGGCGGCCACGACCAGAAGGGCCACCCCGAGGCCCAGCCCGATGATATCCCCCAGCGCGATGCGCAGACCGAGCAGGCCGATGGCCCAGCGCAGCAGCTTCTTGACACAGAAGGTCATGCCGGGCTCGAAGCGCGGCGTCATGACGACGGAATGCAACGCGATGCCGATGATCAGCGCGATCACCATGTCGGGCAGCGCCACACGCCCGCCGGTGAGCGATTTGAGCAGCGGAGCCGCAAGATACGACGCCACCGCCACCGCAAGCGACAGCAGCACACCGGGCGCGAGCTTCCGGATGGTGGCGGAAGTGGGCAGGGAGATGGCGGTCATCGAACCAAGCCGTCATGCTCGGCCATGAGCCGAGCATCCACGTCGGGGGGGCAACAGCAATGAGACGTGGATGGTCGGGTCAAGCCCGACCATGACGGCAAAGAGCGTGTGGCCAGCAGGTTCATCACGCCGAGCGATACAGCTTGGTCATCGAGAACTCGCGATGGCCGAGAGCCTCGGCAGCCGTGAGGCGACCGTTGGAAGTGCGCACGATGTTGGCGATCAGCGCGTCGCCAGCCTCGGGGATGGTCATGTCGCGGCGCAGGATGCCGGACACGTCCACATCGATGTGCTCGGGCATGGTGCGCATGGTCTGCGGGTTGCCGGTGATCTTGATGACCGGAACGATGGGGTTGCCGATGACATTGCCCTGCCCGGTCGGGAAGGTGTGGACGACATAGCCGCCCGCCGCCATCAGGGTCACGCATTCGGCCGCCGCCGATGAAGTGTCCATGAAGTAGAGGCCCGCGCCCTTGGCCGGGGCCTCCGCCGGCTGGAGGATGTCGATGAACTTCGATTCGCGGCCGATCTTTTCAAGGTTGCCGAGCGCCTTCTCCTCGATGGTGGAGAGACCGCCCTTGATGTTGCCCTTGGTGGGCTGGCTGTCGGACAGGTCGGTGGTCTTGAACTGCTCGATCACGTCGGTCTGGTAGGCCTTCCACATCTTGTACCAGCGCTCGCCGACCTCTGGCGTGGCCGCGCGGGCTTTGCACAGGTGCTCGGCACCGGTGATCTCGGAGGTTTCGCCGAACACGCCGTAGATGCCCTTGGGCAGCAGCTTGTCATACATGTTGCCGACGGTCGGGCAGGAGGACAGGCCGGTCGTGGTGTCGCTCTCGCCGCACTTGGTCGAGACCCAGAGCTCGCCAATGTCGCACTTCTCGCGCTGCAGCTCGGAAGCCCACTGCACGAATTCCTTGGCGACATAGGACGCCTTGGCGATGGTGCCGATATCGCCGACGCCCTCGATGCCGAAGCCGACCACCGGCTTGCCGGTCTTGGCGATGCCGTCGACGATGATCTTGGTCCAGCCATCCTCGATGCCGATGACGACAACAGCCGCAACGTTCGGGTTCGAGCCGGCCCCGATCAGGGTGCGGAAATGGATGTCGAGGTCTTCGCCGAACTGGAGACGGCCATAGGCATGGGGGATGGCCAGCGTGCCCTTGACGTTGTTGGCGACGGCCTCGCAGGCGGCATTCGACAGGTCGTCGAGCGGCAGGATCAGGACGTGGTTGCGCACGCCGACGCGGCCGTTCTCGCGACGCCAGCCGACGAAATTGTCATTCCTGGCGCTGGAACGCTTCTTCAGGACAGGGGCCTTGAAGCCCGGAACATCGATCTTGCGGCCCTTGATGTTGGCCAGACGGTTCTTGTTGAGCTCGAAATTGGCGACAATGGTCATGGTGCATTTCCTCTGAAAATTCGCGGGTCATCCCGGCCTGAGCGAAGCGGAGAGCCGGGATCTCAATCCGCCGGACAATGGTTGGGCATGTCCGCAGCGATCCCGGGTCAAGCCCGGGATGACGGCGCACAAGGGCAGCGGCTCACCAGCGCTTGGTCTTGAGATTGTGGACGTGGACGTATTCGCCGACCTTTGCGGGCCCGACCATCTTGCCGATGTCCTGGCCATACTTGATGGCGGTGTCGCCGGCCTTGAGATCCTTCAGCGCGACCTTGTGACCGATCGGAACATCGGCCTTGACCGTCAGTTCGAACGAGGAATTGTCGTGCGTCACCACGCAGAGCATCTTGGTGCCGGCCTTGAGGCCCTCAACCACGACCACGCCGACATTGTCCTTGAGCTCGTGAACGAGCAGATGCGGTGCAGACATCCTTGCACTCCCTGAATGTTGCGCAGGCCCGTTCGTGCAGGCCCGCTCCGTGCCGATTTGGCGTTTGCAGATTTGCGAGGCAAGCTGACACACAGCCCCTCGACGGCTTCACCGTTTGGTCTTATATAAGACATATGACTTCTGACAAGCCGGAAACTGCAATGGAGATGACGAACCTTTCGCCCGTGCAAGCGCCCGTGTCCGTGGGCTTCCGGCCGCTCTACCGGCAGGTCAAGGACGAGTTCGTGAAGCGCATGGTCGACGGCGTCTGGCCGGCGGGGTTCCTGCTGCCGAGCGAGGGGCAACTGGCGCAGGAGGTCGGCGTCAGCCAGGGCACGGTGCGCAAGGCGCTGGATGAGCTGGCCGGCGAGAACCTGCTGGTGCGCCAGCAGGGTCGCGGCACATTCGTGGCGCAGCATGATGAAAAGCGCATTCTTTTCCAGTTCTTCAAGCTGGTGCCGGATGATGGCATCGCCCGCTTTCCGGAAAGCGTCGTGCTGGAGGCCAGCACCTTTCCGGCCACCGAGATCGAGCGCGAGCAGCTTGGTCTTGGCCCCGGAGCGCGCGTGGCGCGGGTGCGGCGCATGCGGGCCATCGACGATGTGCCGATGATCATCGAAACCCTGTCGCTGCCCGATGCGATGTTTCCCGGCATCACCGATGCGCCGGTGCCCAACAGCCTTTATGCGTTCTACGCAGAGCGCTACGGCGTGACCATTGCCCATGCGCGCGAAAAGCTGAAGGCGATCACGCTGGATGCCGAGGACGCCGCGATTCTGCGCAAGCCGCCGGGGCATCCGGCGCTCATGGTGCAGCGGCTGGCGCTTTCGCTGGAAGCCAAGCCGGTGGAATGGCGCGTCAGCCTGTGCCTGACCGATGATGCGCACAATCTCTCATTCATGCGCTGACAAGACGCGATCACCCACCACAAGAAACCACCACAGGGAGAACAGACATGACCAGGAACGACACCAACACGCCGCCCCGCATCGGCACCTCGCGCCGCGCCGGGCTTGCTCTCGCCGCCGGCGCTCTCGCGGTCGGCTTTGCCGGGCTTGCCGCCGCCCCTGCCCTCGCCCAGGGCTTTCCCTCCAAGCCGATCACGCTGGTTGTCGCCTTTGCAGCAGGCGGGCCCAGCGACGTCATCGCGCGGCTTCTCGCCGAGCACATGAGCCGCACGCTCGGCCAGCAGGTCGTGGTCGAAAACGTGGCAGGTGCAGGCGGCACCACGGGTTCAGCGCGCGTTGCCAGCGCCGCGCCGGATGGCCATACCATCCTGATCCACCATCTGGCGCTGAAGGCGGCGCCCGCGCTCTACAACAACCTGCGCTATGACACCGCCACCGCGTTCGAGCCGCTGGGCATGATCAACACCGGACCGATGGTCATCACCGGCAAGATGGCGCTGGCCCCGAACACGGCTGCCGAGTTCTTCGCCTTCGCCAAAGCGCAGGGAGACAAGCTGACCATGGCCCATGCCGGGGTTGGCTCGAACTCGCATCTGTGCATCCTGCTGATGGGCCAGGCGATCGGCTCCAAGCCGACACAGGTGGCCTATCGCGGCACCGGTCCTGCGATGAACGATCTGGTGGCAGGCCAGGTCGACGCGCTGTGCGACCAGTCGACCAGCGCCATCCCGCAGATCCAGGGCAACAAGATCAAGGCCTATGCGGTGACCTCGCCACAGCGGCTCGACATCATCAAGGATGTTCCGACCACACGCGAGGCCGGCACGCCCATCGACATGACGATCTGGCACGGGCTGTATGCCCCCAAAGGCACCCCGGCGGAGGCTCTCGGCAAGCTCAGCAGCGCCCTGCAGGCGGCGATGAAGGATGACGGCATCAACGCCCGCTTCGCCTCGTTCGGCACCACCGCCTTCCCCGAGGCGCAGCGCACGCCTGCCGCACACAAGGTCGCCTTCGAAGCCGAAATCGCCAAGTGGGCGAAGGCGCTGAAGGAAGCCGGGGTCAACCCCGCCGCCGCGAACTGAGCGACGCGTTCGGGCGCGCGTGACAGGCGCGGTGCGCTACGCAACCGTGAAAGCATCAGCGCGTCATCCCGGCCTTGCGCCGGGATCACGCGGTGCGCGGCGCTGACGGGCCGTTGAGGCTCGCGAAAAGATCCCGGCTCAAGGCCGGGATGACGGCGTGGGTGGAGGGATGTGGAAGCGATTCGCGCGGCCTGTGCCTGTCGGCTTCGCAAGCGATCAGAGCGTGATCGCCCTGCCCTCGCGGATCGACTGCTCGGCGGCGAGGCCGATGCGCACGGCGGTGA
This sequence comes from Beijerinckiaceae bacterium, assembly GCA_025459195.1. Classification (GTDB taxonomy): domain Bacteria; phylum Pseudomonadota; class Alphaproteobacteria; order Rhizobiales; family Beijerinckiaceae; genus Allobosea. Next base: position 12,084 of record JALORF010000050.1, on the reverse strand, counting down.
GCCCGTCGGCGAGGCTGACATCCACCGCCCCGCCCTCGCGCACCACGCGGTTGAAACCCATGTGCTGGTAGTAGGTCGAGCCGTGGTGATCGCCCGCCTTGAGGATCGTCTCGTCGACATGCACGGTGCGGCGCTGCGGGTTTTTCGGCGCGCGCGGCGAGACCAGGATTTCGCTGGCGCGCTCTCCGCCGCCGGGCCAGAACCGGGCAGGCCCCGGCACGAAGGCTTCGACCTTGCCGGCAGAGCCTGTCGCCGCCAGTTCCTCCTGCCAGTAGGAGCCCTCGGCGAACATGCACAGATCCAGCAGCGCCCGGATGCCTGAGCGGAAATCGACGATGACAAAGGCATTGTCGAGGATGTCGGGCACGCGCCCGTCATAGCGCTCGTCCTTGTGGTTCACGTCGGCAGCGCCCGAGGCATAGACGCGGACAGGTTCATCCTGGGCGACCAGCCGCATCAGATCGAAGAAATGGCAGCATTTCTCGACCAGCGTCCCGCCGGTGCGCTCGGAAAACCGGTTCCAGTCACCGACCTTGGCAAGGAAGGGAAAGCGGTGCTCGCGGATGGCGAACATCCTGAGTTGACCCACCGTGCCGGCGCGGACCTCACTGATCAGTTCAGCCACGGGCGGCATGTAGCGATACTCCATCGCCACCCAGATCGGGGCCTTGTGGGCAGCACCGGACACCGCCAGCCGCTCGCAATCGGCCGTGGTGGTGCAGACCGGCTTCTCGACCAGCACTGGCAGGGCGCGCGGCGCGGCGAAGATGTCACCGAGGATGGCCATGTGCGTGTCATTGGGGCTGGCGATGACCAGCGCATCGACCAGCCCGGAGGCGAGCAGATCCTGATGGCTGGCGAAGGCGCGCGCGCCGCCGGCTGCCGCCGCCGAGAGCGTGCGCTGCTCGGTGTCGGGATCGGACACCGCCGTCACCACCGCGCCGGGCACCAGCGCCAGATTGCGGATGTGCTCGCGGCCCATCATGCCGGCCCCGATCAGGCCATAGCGAACGGTTTCAGCGCTCATCATGCCAACTCCACCACGGGCAGCCCCATTGCCTCGCCGAGCGCGCGCAGCACGCCGCGATGCTCGCCATAGACCAGTGCGACATGGTGTTCGAGGCCGAACTCCATCATCGCCTCGGTGACATCCCCGGTGCTGCGGTCGAAGCGGATCACGCCGGATGTGCCGGTGAAGCTCATCGGGGCCTCGATCATCTCGCCGCCGGCCAGGATCATCGTGGTCTGCCCACGCGCCTGGCTGATGCGCGCGATGCTGACGCGGCCGGGCTTGAGCGTGAATTCCTGCAGCAGCGGCATCTTGCGGTTGGAATGCAACTGGGCGCGCGGCTGAACCGCCGGATCGGCCATGGAGAGCGGGGCCGAGCCGCAATGCCAGAACACGCCGGTGTTGTCGGTGCTGTCCATGTCGACGATGTCGACCAGCCAGGCCGGCGCGCCGGCCACCTCCTGCAGCAGCATGGCGGTCAGCGCGCCATAGACATCCGCCTCGCAGGCGCAGGGCGTGCGGGCTTCGGTGAGCAGGCCCATGGGGCCGCAGGCAGCGCAACCGTGCTCGGTGAACATTTCAGGCCAGCAGCGCACGGCCATGGCCGAACAGCCCTTCTCCGCCTTCAGCCCCGCCAGCGCGTGAAAGATGCCAAGGCTGCGCTCAAGCTGCGGCTGGTCGACCGCATCGAGCCCGTCGAGCTTGCCGGCGACATCGGCGCGCGTGGCCGCAATGCGGTCTGCCGGCACCGCCCGGGCCGCCGCGAACAGCTCCGGCAGGCCAATGGGCTTGACGGCGACGCCAGCCAGCGCCTCCAGCCGCGCCGGATCATAGGCGCAGGTGTCGAAACCGGCCGGGTGCTCGCCGACCAGCCCGATGCTGCGCCCTCTGACCGCAGCCAATACGCGGGCTGCCTGCTCGCGCTCGACGAGGCCGGGCTTCGGGCCGACCGGAAAGGCCGGATCACGCTCATCGCCGACCACGAGGCCGCCAAGGCTGTCCAGAATCATCGGCGCATCGGGCGCGGCATAGAGCCAGCGCAGCGGGGTTCCGGCCAGACCCAGCGCGTGGGCCGCGAGGTTGAGCCCGCAGAACGAGTTGAGCCTGAGCCTGCCGCCGGCGCGCGGCTCGGGCACGGCCCAGATGGCCAGCGGCGCGAGGTTCTCGCGCGCGATCCTGACGGTCATCGAGGCATCGGTGAAGGTGACCTGAAGGATCAGCAGCAGGTCGATCTTCTCGCGCTTCAACGCGCCCAGCGCCGATTCCGCGGCAGCGGCATCGAACAGCAGCGCACGGGAGCCGACGATCCGGTGCCCGGTCGCATCGAGGGCCTTGAAGCAGGCGGCGGCCATCTCCTCGGCGTAAGGAACATCAAAGGTCGGACGGGCCAGCGGCAGAACGCCAATCACGGGCATGGGGACACTCCTCGATTCTCATCCGCCGGCAGGCTCGGGATGAGGGGCTTCTGGTGCGCCCCGGCGCAAGGCCGGGGATGAGGGATCAGGCGCGACACGGCGCGACGGAGGCTCAGACAACCCCGTAGTGATGGCGGAAGCTGGCATCAGGGTGCTCGACCGAAACCTTGCCGCCAAAAAGCGGGTGGTCGAACCAGGGCGTGCCGGCGCGGTCGGTCAACGCGTTGAGTTCGGCCATGAAAGGCAGGCTCTGGGTGCGCAGGCCATGCCGGATCGCCTCCCAGTCTGGGAAGGCCTTGAACGGCTCGGCCCAGATGGCGCGCCCGGCCAGATAGCCCGAGGCCCCGGCGCGGTAGGCATGGTCCATCACGATCTTGAACTCGGCCATCGAGGCCCCGGCCGACAGCATGACCCATGGACGGCCGCAGAGCGCGCCCATCTCGTTGAACAGCTTTTGCGTGATGACACGATCTGCCTCGCCGATGCCCTTGGCCGGAACCGGGCTTTCGAGCTTGAACACGTCGATGCCGTATTCAGGCTTGGCGAATTCGCGCACGCTGTCGAGCACGTGGTGGGCGTGCTTGCCCTGCATCTCCACATAGTCGGTGGTCTGGTGGGCATCGCTGGACAAGGGATAGACCAGGAGTTCGAACAGGAACGGGATGTCATGGCGGGCACAGGCCTCGCCGATCCGCTTGGTGAAATCCTGCTGGGCGAGATTGACCGCAAGATCGGCATCGGGCCGATACCAGGCCAGCACCTTCACGGCATCTGCGCCGGACCGCTTGATCTTCTCGACCGACCAGTGGTCGATCTCGGACGAGAGCCGGCCCCCGGGCGTCTCGCGGAAGATCGAGTCCTCCAGCGTGACAATCAGCCCCTTGGCAGGCGAGAGCACCGACAGGCCCTGCGGCAGGGCGAAGTGCGGATCGAGCAGCATGGCCGAGGCATCGGCCTGCAACTCCCGGACCAGCATCAGCTTGAAGCCGGCCACGTCCTCATAGGGCGCCTCAGCGGTGCCGCGCGCCGCCCTGATCGGGTTCTTGATCGGCGGGCGCTGATCGACGGCGACCATCTTGAAGCGACCATTCGCATCCGCCATGCGGCGCATGCCCCAGAGCTTGCCGGGTGAAAGTGTGGTCATCGTGCGGTCCTCATGTGCGTTCTTGCAGGAATTGTTCGACCTCGGCGCGGGTGGGGGCGCCTTTGCGGCCCCCGAAGCGCGTGCATTTGATGGCGGCTGCGGCGTTTGCGAAGCGCACGGCGGCCATCTCGGGCTGCTGCTCGGCCAGCGCCAGGGCAAAAGCTCCGTGCCAGACATCGCCGGCCCCGAGCGTATCGACGGCGGTGACCTCGAAGGCGGGCACATGCGTGATCTCGCCGTGATCGCAAATCCAGACGCCACGCGCACCGGCGGTCACGGCCAGCCAGCAGCAGCCCGGCGCAAAGGACGAGAGTGCCAGCCGCACGTCACTGAGGCCGGTCTGCTCCTCCAGCCCGACCTCGCTGAAGGCGACATGGGTCGCGGCCGTGAGCAGACACGGGTCCACGGGCTTGCGGTCACCATCGAGCACGGCAGCGATGCCGGCCCGCCGTGCGAGCTGGAACATGTGCAGCGCACCTTCCTCCCAGCGTGTATCACCCAGCACCGCGCCCGTGCCGGGCGGCAGGGCTTCAGGCAACCAGTCCGGTTCGACCGGCATGGCAGGATCGGAATAGGACATGATCATGCGCTCGCCGGCCTTGTCGACCATGATCGCGGACACAGGCGAGCGCGCCCCGGCAATGGCGGCGGATGCGGCGATCTCCACATCCTCACGCATCAGCCCGGTGCGCACCGCATCCCCCGTCAGGTCATCGCCAAGGCGGGTGACGAGAGCCGACGTGCCGCCCAGCCGGGCAATGGCCACGGCTGCATTGGCCGCGATGCCGCCTCCCTGCACCTCCAGATCCGAAGCGCGGTATTTCCGGCCTTCGGTCGGCAAACTCTCGACGCGGTAGATGTAATCGAGCGTGGCAATGCCGACGCAGATCACGCTGGCTGCGGGCAGGTGTGCCGTGCTGGGCTCGGACATGGTGACTTCCGGTGCGGTTCTGTCGAAGCCAGCGCGCATAGATGCCTTGCGGAGCCTGCCAAGGCCTGCACAATGGCACCCGTGCCCGACCGGCCCGGAGAGCTTCCTTCTAGCCGGCGCATCGCCAAACCTCAAGGGTCTTCTATCTTATATAAGACTTGAGTTATGCCGCGAAACTGGGCATAAGGATGACAGGAGCCGGCGGCCCCGTTTCGCAGCCGGCCTCCATCACACCAAGGCGCACGACAGAGGCGCCGTGAAACATGAGGGAGAGGCGCGTGGCAGCGGTGACCATCCGCAAGGTCCGCAAGGTCTTTGGCAAGGTGGAGGTGATCCACGGTGTCGATCTGACCTTCCAGGACGGTGAGTTCGTGGTGCTGGTCGGCCCGTCGGGCTGCGGCAAATCCACCCTTTTGCGCATGATCGCGGGTCTCGAATCCGTGACCGACGGCGAAATCGACATTGGCGGCGTGGTGGTCAACGACCTTGCCCCGCGCGACCGCGACATCGCCATGGTGTTCCAGGATTACGCGCTCTATCCCCACAAGAGCGTCTACGACAACATGGGCTTCGGCCTGAAGATGCGCGGCGCATCGCCATCGGAAATCGCCGACCGTGTGAAGGAAGCAGCGGACGTGCTGCAGATCGGCCACCTGCTCGATCGCAGGCCGGGCCAGCTCTCAGGCGGCCAGCGCCAGCGCGTCGCCATGGGCCGTGCCATCGTGCGCCGGCCCCGCGTGTTCCTGTTCGACGAGCCCTTGTCCAACCTCGATGCGCAGTTGCGCGCCGAAGTCCGGATCGAGATCAAGAAGCTGCACCAGCGCTTCGGCACCACCATCGTCTATGTCACCCACGACCAGGTCGAGGCGATGACGCTGGCAGACCGGATTGCCGTGCTGCGCGGCGGTGTGCTCGAACAGTTCGCCACGCCTGACGACATCTACAACAAGCCGGCCTCGAAATTCGTGGCGGGGTTCATGGGCTCGCCGCCGATGAGCTTTGCGCGGCTGACCGCCAGTGCCGACGGCAAGACCCTGGCCATGCCATCGGGCACCGTGCTGCCGGCCCGCGGCGGGCTGGTGATGGGCGGGCTCAGCGGCGGCAAGAGCTATGATGCCGGCTTCCGGCCCGAGCATGTCAAGCTCGGGGCGGATGCCCTGCCGGGCGCGGTCAACACCACCGCGCGTGTCGAGATTCTCGAGCCGCTCGGTGCCGAGACACTGGCGCTGCTGACGGTGGGCGGGGCGGTCCTGACCGGGCGCTTCCCCCCGCAGGCCGGCGTCAAGTCCGGCGACGAGGTGACCATCTCGCTCGGCGCGGCCGACATGCACCTGTTCGACACCGAAACCGGCCGGGCGCTGGTGGCCTGACCGGCCGCCTGCCCCGACCGCCATCGCCCACCGCCCCGTTTCCCATCAGCAACCGTCCAAGGAAGGACATCGTCATGAAAAAGCGGACATTCCTGAGCCTGTCAGCCAGCCTCGCACTCGGCCTTGCCATGAGCGTGAGCACGGCCAGCATCAGCGTGGCCCAGACCACGCTGCGCATCTTCACCGGCGGCCAGCAGCGCCCCGATGTGATGCGCAAGATCGCCGATGACTACGAGAAGCGCACGCCCGGCGTGAAGATCGAGGTCGAGGTCGGCGGCGCCACCTCCGAGCAGCAGCAGCAGTATCTCAACACCGTCCTGGCCTCGAAGGATTCAGCGCTCGACGTCATCCTGATCGACGTCATCCGTCCGGCCCAATGGGCTGCCGCCCAGTGGGCCGAGCCGCTCGATGCCTTCCTCGGCGCCGACAAGGACAAGATCATGGCGCGCTACCTGCCCGCCTACCGCGAGGCCAACATCGTCGGCGGCAAGGTCATCGCCCTGCCCTATTTCGCCGATGCGCAGTTCCTCTACTATCGCAAGGACCTGCTCGAAAAGCATGGCGTGCAGCCGCCGAAGACCTGGGCCGAGCTTCAGGCCGGCGCCGAGAAGGTGATGAAGGCCGAAGGCAACCCGAACCTGTCGGGCTTCCAGACCGCCGGCGCGCCGATCGAAGGCACGGTCTGCACCTATCTGGTGCCGATGTGGGGCGCTGGCGGCTCGCTGACGAACGCACAGGGGCAACTCGCGCTCAACACCCCCGAGGCGCGCCGTCCGTTCCAGCTCTGGGCCGACATGAAGGCCGCGAACGTGACGCCGCCGAACCTGGCCGAAATCCCGACCGATCGCATCCGCCAGAACTTCCAGGCGGGCAACCTGCTGTTCGCGATGAACTGGGGCTATGTCTGGCAGCGGACGCAGAATGACGCCGACAGCCAGATCAAGGACAAGGTCGGCGTGGTGCCACTGCCCGGCTTCACCGCCGACAAGGCGGCAACCTGCATCGGCGGCTGGCAACTGGCCGTCTCGGCCTTCTCCAAGAACAAGAAGGCCGCCTTCGACTTCGCCATGTATCTGTCCTCGCCGGAAGTCGCCAAGGCGCAGGCCATCGCAGCCTCGCACCTGCCGGTGTTCCCGGAGGTCTACACCGATCCGGACGTGCTGAAGGCGAACCCGTGGTTCGCACAGGCCCTGCCGGTGGTGCAAACCGCCCGCGCCCGCCCGGTTTCGCCAGCCTATCCGCGCGTTTCCGAAGTGATCCGCACCAACATGAACGCCTTCCTCGCCGGCTCCAAGACCGCCGACGCCGCGCTGGCCGACATGACCCGCGACCTGTCTCAGGTCATCCGCTGACCACACCACGGCGTCATGGCCGGGCTTGACCCGGCCATACGCATTTTCGCTCACTGCAACGCGGACCGAGGCTGCCCGGCTCACAGCCGGGCGTGACGGGACGAGTGGATCAAGGGGCCATCATGACCGCCAAGCTCTCATCGCTTGAACGCTCCGAGCGTCGGCTCGGGATCGCACTGCTGGCACCGGCCTTCGCGCTGCTGGCGGGCGTCGTGCTCTATCCGATCTTCACCTTGATCCGCACCTCGTTCAGCGAAAACAAGCTGACCGAGCCATGGCTGGCCAAGCCGTGGATCGGCTTCGAGAACTACGCCAAGGCGATGGGTGACGAACGCCTCTGGGAAGCGACCTGGCACACCCTGCTCTATGTGATCGTGACGGTTCCCGGCGCGGTGGCGCTGGGGCTCGGGCTGGCGCTGCTGGCCAACCAGCCCTTCCGCGTGAAGTGGCCGGTCCGTCTCGGGCTGCTGTTGCCCTGGGCTCTGCCGCTGGTCTTTGCCGGCCTGATCTTCCGCTGGTTCTTCGAATACCAGCAGGGGCTGGTCAACAATGCGCTGATCTGGATCGGGCTGTCGCCGGTGAACTGGCTGACACAGGAGGGCCCGGCCTTCTTCGCCATCTGCGTCGCGATCATCTGGAAGACATCGAGCTTTGCCGCGCTGGTGCTGCTGGCGGGCCTGCAGACCATCCCGAAATCGCTTTATGAGGCCGCCGAAGTCGACGGCGCCTCGAAGTGGCAGCAATTCTGGGAGATCACCCTGCCGATGCTCAAGCCCGCGATCATCGTGGCGCTGATCTTCCGCACCATCACCGCGATCCAGACCTTCGACATTCCCAAGGCCATGACCGATGGCGGGCCGGGCAATGCCACCGAGACGCTGGCCATGTATATCCACAAGACCACGATCGACAGCCTCGATTTCGGCTACGGTTCGACCTTGGCCGTGCTGATGTTCATCGCCTCTGCCATCCTGACCTCGATCTATCTGCGCCACACGCGGCGCGACCCGAGCGCGGGGAGGCACTGATGCAAGGCGTCATTGCGAGCGCAGCGAAGCAATCCCTGGCGCGGCGCACCGAGGCTGGATGGCTTCGCTGCGCTCGCCGTGACGTGTCGGGAGCAAGGTTGCCATGATGAAATTTCCTTCCGCCAAGAAGATGACGCTGATCGCCGGCGCGGTCGTGGCCATCAACGGCTTCTTCCCGGCCTTGTGGATCCTGTTCACCTCGCTCAAGACCGAGAGCGAGCTGATGCGGCTGCCGATCACGATCTGGCCCGCCGCACCGACGCTGGGCAACTACACCCGCGTCTTCGTCGATCAGCCGATCTTCCTGTTCATGTGGAACTCGTTTGTTGTCGCCGTGCTGTCGACGCTGCTGTGCGTGACAGTCTCGGCGCTGGCGGCCTATGCGCTGGTGCGCTTGCGCATCCCGGCGCCCAACGTCATCCTGTCCGTGTTGCTGGCGGTGGCGATGTTCCCGCTGATCTCGCTGATGGTGCCGCTGTTTTCGGTGATGCGCGACCTGCAACTGCTCAACACCTGGTGGGCGCTGATCTTCCCCTATGCGGTGCTGTCGATGCCGGTGTGTACACTGGTGCTGATCTCGTTCTTCCAGGACATCCCGCGCGATCTCGAAAACGCCGCCATGATTGATGGCTGTTCGCGGATCGGCGCACTCTGGCATGTGGTCATTCCGCTGACTGCGCCGGGCGTGTTCACCGCCGGCATCCTGGCCTTCGTCAATGCCTGGGACGAGTTCCTGCTGGCGCTGACGCTGGCCCCGCGCGTGGCCAGCCGCACGCTGCCGGTCGGCATCACGCTGTATCAGGGCGAGTTCTCATTCCCCTGGCCGATCATCTCGGCAGCATTGATCATCGCCATCGTGCCGATCTGCATCATCATCGCGGTGTTCCAGGAGCGCGTGGTGGGCGGGCTGACGTCAGGCGGCGTGAAGGGCTGAGGGGCGCGCGCTGATGCGCGGCGTCCGCAAGCGTCACCCGAAGCGGTATCACCCGAAGCGGTATTCCGTCACCTGGCGATAGACCTCGCCGGGGCGGAGCACGGTGGTGGGGAAATGCGGCAGGTTGGGGCTGTCCGGCACATGCTGCGGCTCCAGGCACAGGCCGGATGACGAGCCATAGGGGCTGCCGGACAGGCCCGGCACCGGGGTCTGCGTCTTGAAGCCGTCATAGACCTGCAAGGCCGGCTCGCTGGTCCAGACCTGCATGGACAGCCCGTTCAGCGGCGAGTGCAAGGTCGCGGCCAGCGCCACATCGAGCCCGGCCATCACGCTCGGCTCGCGGCGGTCGCGACGCAGGATGAAGTTGTGGTCATACCAGTGGCGCGTGCCATCGGCATTGTCGTGGCGCAGCGGGCGGCTCTTGCGGAAATCGAACGGCGTGCCGGCGACCGAAGCCACCTCCCCGCTCGGGATCAGGTCCTCGTCGACGGGCGTGAACAGGTTGGCACGCACTTCCAGTTCGTGTGCCAGCACATCGGGCGAGCCGTCGAGGTTGAAATAGGAGTGCTGGCACAGGTTCAGAATCGTGACTGCATCGGTCGTGGCCGTGAGTTCGGTGCGCAGCGTGGCCGGTTCGGCCAGCGTGTAGCGGCAGGTCACGGTCAGCGCGCCGGGATAGCCGTGGTCGCCATCGGGCGAGACCAGCGCCAGCGTCACCGAGGTGGCATCATGGTGCAGGATCGTCCAGGGCCGCTTGCCGAAGCCGTCGCCGCCGCCGTGCAGCGAGTGCTTGCCCGCCTGATTGAGCTTGAGTTGATGCGCCTTGCCATCGAGCACGAAGCGCCCGCCCTCGATGCGGTTGGCAAAGCGCCCGGCGATGGCGCCGAAATGCGGCGAATGCCTGAGATAATCATCGAGCGCGGCAAAGCCGAGCACCACACGCTGCGGCTTGCCGGCCACCGGAACGGTCAGGTCGCGCACCACCGCGCCCCACTCCATGATCGTGGCGCTGGCCCCGGCTTCCGAGCGCAGCGTGACCTCGCGCACCGGCGTGCCATCGGAAAGATGGCCCAGGATGACCGGGGGCATGACAGGGCGGGCGGCGGGCTGAGGCGTGACCATGATGCTGTCTCGGAGGGGTCGGTTGTGGCTGTTCTCTCTAGCATGCCTGCGCCAAGTGTCACGAAGGCGACATGAACCACGCCTACGCCGGATCGCCGCCTGGATGAACCATGTCGAACCTGCCGCGCATCACTGTTTCGGCCGTTTTCGACGGGTTGAACGACCGGACCATTCTGGCGCTGGGGCTGACCCAGACCATCGGCTATGGCACGCTCTATTACGCCTACGGCGTTCTGGCCCCGGCGATCTCCCGTGAATTCGGGGTCGGGATCGACTGGTTTTTCGGTGCCTTCACCATCGGGCTTCTTGTTGGGGGCCTGATCGCACCCTTCGTCGGGCGTGAACTGGATCGGCGCGGCGCGCGGCTGGTGATGAGCTTGGGCTCTGTCCTTGCGGCACTGGCGCTGGTTGCGTGCGCGCTGGCACCGAACATCTGGGCCTTTTCCGCTGCTGTCATTCTTGCGGAAGCGGCTACGTGCCTCGTGGTCTATGAGGCTGCCTTTGCCGGGCTGACGCAGATTTACCGGCATGAAGCGCGGCGCGGCATCACGCTGATCACGTTGATCGCCGGATTTGCCTCAACGATTTTCTGGCCGCTGACCCAGTGGATGCTCGGCGCAATCGACTGGCGCTGGACGTTGCTGGTCTTTGCGGCGGTCCACCTTCTGGTCTGCGCACCGCTGCATGCAACCGCCCTGCGCCGGGCCGTTCCACGGGGGCGGGACGACATCAAGGAGGTTCCGGGCGCAGCCGATCCGCCCATGCTGCTTGGCCCGGATCGCAGACGCGCGCTGATCCTGTTCACGCTCGCCATCGTCGTGTCAGGGCTGGTGACATCAGCCTTCCCTGTCCACATGCTGCGGATCATCGAGAATGAGGGCTTCAACGCACAGGCTGCCGCGCTGATCGCCATGGTGATGGGTCCGGCGCAGGTTCTCGCCCGCTTTGTCGAGGTCGTGGGCGGCCATCGTTTCGATCCGCTCATGACTGGCCGCGTGGCGCTCGGAACGCTGCTCGCGTCGATCGCCTTGCTGCTGGCGATGCCGGCGTCCCTCGCAACCGCGGTGGCGTTCGCAGCGCTCTATGGTGCAGCGCAAGGTTTGGTGACGATTGCGCGGGCGACCGTGCCATTGCAACTGTTTGGCGCAAACGGCTATGGGGCACTGATGGGGCGCATCACCGGTCTGCGCTTTCTGGCGAATGCCGCCAGCCCATTCCTGTTCGCATTCGCCATGACACAACTGGGCATCGACACCGCCCTGTGGATCAGTGGCGTGATCGCGGCCCTCGCCTTCGGGCTGTTCGTGATGCTGCGGGCACCGCCCAAAAGCTGACCTCGAACGGCAGCCTGACCCCTCACCAGCTTCCGGTGTTCGGCATGCTGGCCCAGGGCTCGCTCTTCTGGAGCGGCTCGCCCTTCTGCAGCAGTTCGATCGAGATGCCGTCGGGCGAGCGCACGAAGGCCATGTAGCCATCGCGCGGGGGGCGATGGATGGTGACGCCGGCCTTCATCAGCCGGTCGCAGGTGGCATAAATGTCATCGACCCGGTAGGCGAGATGGCCGAAATTGCGGCCGCCCTCATAGGCCTTCTCGTCCCAGTTGTGAGTGAGTTCGATCAGCGGTGCCTTGGCGTCACGGGCTCGCGCGACATCGCCTGGGGCGGCGAGAAAAACCAGCGTGTAGCGGCCTTCGGGGCGGTCGATCCGGCGGGTTTCGACAAGGCCGAGCTTGTTGACATAGAAATCAAGCGCGGCATCGAGATCGCCAACGCGCACCAT
>JALORF010000049.1 GCA_025459195.1 Beijerinckiaceae bacterium | reverse complement strand
GCGTAGCTGTAATGGTAATAGCCCCCGCCATTGGCGCAGCTACCCATGGAAATGACATAACGCGGCTCGGGCATCTGGTCGTAGACCTTGCGCAGCGCCGGGGCCATCTTGTTGGTCAGCGTGCCGGCAACGATCATCACATCGGACTGGCGTGGGCTGGCGCGCGGGGCAAATCCGAAGCGCTCGACATCGTAGCGCGGCATGGAAAGCTGCATCATCTCGACAGCGCAGCACGCCAGGCCAAAGGTCATCCACATCAGCGAGCCGGTCCGGGCCCAGTTGATCAGATCATCAGTGGTGGTGACAAGAAAGCCTTTGTCGGCCAACTCGTTGTTCATGTCGAGGAAGAACGGATCGTTGGCTCCGACGGGTTTGCCGGTTGCCGGATCGAGGATGCCTTTCGGCGCGGGGGACACGAGTGTGTTCATGATGATGACCTCGCAAGGCGGGGAGACGGCAAGGCAGGCCTGTCGCTCAATCCCAATCCAGTGCGCCCTTCCTCCATTCGTAGATGAAGCCGACCGTCAGCACGCCAAGGAACAGCATCATCGACCAGAAGCCGAACCAGCCCAGTTCGCCAAACGCAACGGCCCAGGGGAACAGGAATGCCACTTCCAGATCGAAGATGATGAAAAGGATCGCGACCAGATAGAATCGCACGTCGAACTTCATGCGGGCGTCATCGAACGCATTGAAGCCGCACTCGTAGGCAGACAGCTTTTCCGGGTCAGGGGCCTTGTAGGCCACCACGAAAGGCGCGATCAGCAGCGCGAGCCCGATCACCACCGAAATGCCGATGAAGATCACCAGCGGGAGGTAATCCGCCAGAACGCCTGTCGCCAGAACCCCGGTCGTCATGACACCTGTCATTGTCACTTCACCCAATGTCGTCCGCGAAAACGCTGCCGTTTTCCGGTTTTCGAGGCTTCTTGACCGAGCCCCTGAGCGGCCTGCCCGCCTGAAATTCAAACATTTCAAACGAAGGCTGCGTTCGTGGGATAGCCCACGGTCAACCTGTTCGCAAGTGCGTCAAAGGACGCAATCGCGAATAGTGACGAAGCCGAGCCGACTGTCTATACGGGCTTGCTGCGAGGCCCGGGCATGTCACCTGCCGGGGTGCTCTGCCGGGTCACCGGCGCGTTGTTGTCACCAGCCAGTCCGGGACTGCCATCCGCTGCCATGAGACTGTTCCATCCTTGCCCCGGCCTGGCCGTGCTTGCGGCCATCATGCTGCTGATGCTGCCGTCCCGCACAGCTCTGGCTCAGGGCAGTTCCGCGCCGGCCGCAAAGCCGGCGCCAGCTCCGTTTCCGCCGCCAAGACCGTTCGATCTGTTCATTCCCGGCGGCACAGCCACGCGCGGACTGCCGCGCCCCACGGTTGCGCCGCCTTCTGCCCAGCCAACCGAAGCAGAAACGCCGACTGCCGATCCGGCACCACGCTCGGTTGCCAATGCCCCCGTGCCGCCGCGCCGACCGGCCATCGCCCCGGTCTCCCGCCCGGAAGACGAGGAGGAAGAACCGGATGGAGCGTGGCCGCGGCGCACGCCGGGCCAGCGCAGTCTCGATTTCGAGCCGCGCGTGACACCGAAGGATGACGTCATTGCCAACGGAATCAGCACCGATCCCGGCACATCGATCTCTTGCCTGCCGGCCCAGCTCAAGCTGGTCCTCGACCGGCTGGTCAAGCGCTACGGCTCGGTGCGCGTGACCTCGACCTACAGGCCCGCCTGGCGCGCCAGGCGCAACTCGTTCCATCGCCGCTGCCAGGCCATGGACTTCCGGATTCCGGGTCAGGCTCCCCGCACCGTGCTCGAATATGTCAAGACACTCGACGAGACCGGGGGCCACAAGGTCTACTGGAACGGCCTGGTTCACGTCGACACCGGCCCATGGCGGACATGGTAGCGCCCTGCCCTTCCCGCCGCACATGCGACGCCTAATTTCGGTGTGGCCCACAAGCCGGCTTGACACTCCCGGCACCCTCGCTTATCCCGCCTTCATCGCCGACGGGTCACCCGTCCGGTGGTCCAAGCGCGGGCGTAGCTCAGTTGGTTAGAGTGCCGGCCTGTCACGCCGGAGGTCGCGGGTTCGAGCCCCGTCGCCCGCGCCACTTTTCTCTTCATGCAGCACGGATATGATACCAGTGTCAGGCGCGGCGCCCGGGCAGGTCCGGGTCATGGCCTGTGCTTGCGGTGCTGCCTGCAAAATCTGATCGCCTCAACCCGGGAAAGACCGCCATGAATCTCGACATCGCCGGAAAGCGCGCCCTCGTGCTGGGGGCCAGCAAGGGTCTGGGACGCGCCATCGCCGAAGGACTGGCTCGCGAAGGCGTCAATGTCGTCGCTGCCGCGCGCAACACGGACGCGATCACGGCCTGGGCAGCGGAGCTTGGCGAGGCTGGAAGCCGTGTCACCGCCGCTTCCCTCGATCTGTCGGATTTCGCCTCGGTAGAGCGTCTGATTGCCCAGATCACAGCCTCCGGCGGCGTCGACATCCTGATCAACAATTCGGGCGGTCCGCCACCCAGCAGCGCCCTCGATGCCAAGCGCGCCGACTGGCTGGTGCAGTTCGAAGCCATGGCGGCCAACCTGTTCCATATCACCCAGGCCCTTCTGCCGGCCATGGTCGACAAGCGCTGGGGCCGTATCGTCACCATTGCCTCGTCGGGCATCGAGCAGCCGATTCCCAATCTGGCGCTGTCCAACGGCATCCGCTCGGCGGTGCTTGGCTGGTCCAAAACACTGGCGACCGAGGTCGCGAAGCATGGCATCACCGTGAACATGGTGCTGCCGGGCCGCATCCAGACCGAACGGGTCGAACAACTGGACAATGCCAATGCCAGCCGCTCCGGGCAGCCGCTCGACGCGGTCAAGGAAGCCGCCCGCGCTGCGATTCCGATGGGCCGCTATGGCACGGCGCAGGAATTTGCCAGTGTCGCGGTGTTCCTCGCCAGCGGCCCTGCTTCCTACGTGACCGGTGCCACGATCCGCATTGATGGCGGTGCCATCCGCTCCGTGTGAGCACCGGTTGACCTGACAGCGAGATTGGGCCGCCCGTTCGGCGGTCGGCAAACGGGATGGATGTCGGGACGGCGCGCCAAGCCGGCAGCAACACGAAAGCGGGCCGATGCTTCCATGGCTTCCCCTTGCGACGGCACCACTGGCCGATGGCGGCGTGTTGCGGCTCAAGCGCCGTGGCAGCGAATTCTCGATCATGCTGGGCAGCAACGAGTTGATGAACAGCAGGCTGAGCGGCTCGGAAACGGCGCTGGCAAACCTGTCTTTGTCTGCCTTTGCCGTCCAGGCCGCTCCTGCCGTGCTGATCGGTGGTCTCGGCATGGGCTTCACGCTGCGGGCCGCCTTGCAGGCGCTTGGCCCTGGTGCCAGCGTGGTCGTGGCGGAACTGGTGCCGGAGGTGATCGAATGGGCCAGGGGGCCGATGGCCGACCTGTTCGGCGCGTCCCTGAGCGATCCCAGGCTGCGCATCGCCAGGTCCGATGTGGCAGACCTGATTCGAGCCAGCGGCGCGGACCGTCAGGGCGGGACAGGGCAGACGCAACACTGGGACGCGATCCTGCTCGATGTCGACAACGGCCCGGACGGCCTGACGCAAGACAGCAATGACTGGCTCTATGGGCCGGCAGGGCTCTCTGCCGCCCATGCCGGCCTGCGGCCGGGTGGTGTGCTCGGTGTCTGGTCGGCCCATCCGGACACAGGCTTCCGTCGCCGGATGGCCCAGGCGGGCTTCGCCGTGACCGAGCACAAGGTGCGCGCCCATGGCAGCGGTGGGGCCAAACACATCATCTGGTTGGGCCGGCGCTAGATTTGCTGCGCTGCTTTGTTGCCCGGTCAGCGCATTGGTTCCATGCAGCGGGCGTATCCAGAATGTCTGGACAAGGCCGGCACGGCACCCTGTTATGAAGCATGCCCAGTTCGGGCCGTGCCATTGGTGCGCGGCCGTCCGTCAGTCACGAGGAACACCATGGACAACCGCAGCACGCTCTGGCGCGAGGTCGACACGCTCAAGCCCCGGTTCATCGCCCTGTCTGAGCGGGTCTGGGGCATGCCGGAGGTTTGCTACACCGAAGAGCGCTCCTGCGCCGAGCATGTGGCCGAACTGACGGCGCAGGGCTTCCGCGTCACGCGCAACGTGGCGGGAATCCCCACGGCTGTGATCGGCGAAGCGGGCGAAGGCGGGCCAGTGATCGGCTTCATGGGCGAGTATGACGCCCTGCCCGGCCTGTCGCAGGAGGCCGGCGTTGCAGCACATCGACCCATCGAGGAGAATGGCCACGGCCACGGCTGCGGCCACAACCTGCTGGGCTCTGCGGCCATGCTTGCGGCTACTGCCGTGAAGAACTGGCTGGCAGCCTCGGGGCTGCCGGGGCGTGTGCGCTACTATGGCTGCCCTGCCGAGGAAGGGGGCGCTGCCAAGGCGTTCATGGTGCGCGCCGGCGCTTTCAAGGATGCCGACATCGCGATCTCGTGGCATCCGCACAATTTCTGGGAGGTGACGCCGCCTCTGTCACTGGCCAACACGCGTGCCGATTTCAGCTTCACGGGCCGGTCGGCGCATGCGGCGGCCTTCCCGCACCTTGGCCGCAGCGCGCTCGATGCGGTCGAACTGATGAGCGTGGGCGTCAACTACATGCGCGAGCACATGCCGAGCGATGCGCGCGTCCACTATGCCTTGCTCGACACGGGCGGCATCGCGCCCAATGTCGTGCAGGGCCACGCCCGCGTGCGCTATTCGATCCGCGCCGGCGACCTGCCTGGCATGCTGGAACTGGTCGAGCGCGTCCGCAAGATCGCGGAAGGCGCGGCCCTGATGACCGAAACCAAGGTCGAGATGCGGATCATCAGCGCGGTGTCCAACCTTCTCGGCAACACACCACTCGAAGACGCGATGCAGTCGGTGCTGGAGGATCTCGGACCGCCGCATTTCGACGCCGAGGACCAGCGCTTCGCAGAAGCCATCCGCGCCACGCTGTCGGCACAGGACATCGCCGCCGCGTGGTCGGGAATCGGCATGACGGACACTGGCGCGGCGCTGGCCGATTTCACCGTGCCGCCGCAGACGCCGCGCAAGCCAATGATCGGCTCGACCGATATCGGCGATGTGAGCTGGGTGGTGCCAACCGTGCAGGCTCATGCCCCCACCGTCGCCATCGGCACGGCCTTCCATACCTGGCAGGTGGTGGCGCAAGGCAAATCGCCTGCGGCACACAAGGCGATGGTGCAGGTGGCCAAGGCAATGGCCGGGCTTGGCGTAGCGGCGCTGACCAATCCGGACCTGATCGCTGCCGCAAAGGCCGACCACGCGGCCCGCACCAGAGCCATGCCCTATGTCTGCCCGATTCCAGCCGGCGTCGAGCCTCCGCTGACCATGTCTCGCGGATAACCGGCGTCTGGCTGCCTGTTCAACCGACCTTGGTCTTCATCTTCAGGAACCGCAGCGTGCGGTCAGCGGTGGCCATGTCGAGCATGGCATAGTCGTGCATCGTGTCTTCGATTTCGTGCACGATCATCGGCAGGCGACGCTCGCGCAGGCCAAGGATGGCGCGGAACGCTGTGTTGTTGAGGCCCAGCGAGCGGCACAGGACGGCGAGGCCGCTGACATCGGGCTGCATCATCACGCGCAAGACCTGATCAGGGGTGAGTTCGGCGGACGCCGCCATGACCTGCGTGGCATGATAGGCGCGATCATCATCAACCAGCATGATGACAACATCACTGATGGTGCGCTTCTTGGCGACGATGTCGGAGATCAGGACCTTGACCTCGAGACGCTGCTGGCGGGCCAGGCGCGCCAGACTGGCGACCTGCTCGCTTGGGCCTTCGACGGTATCCGACATCTGCTCGACAATGCGCAGCAAGCGCGAGGCGCGCTCGGGGGCCATGTCGCTGCGGCCGGACAGGGCTGCCGTGATGGCACGGTCGGAGCCGCCGCGCTCGAGCAGGACATCGAAGCCCTCGTTCGAGAAACTGGCCCCCTCATTGCTGCTGACAGTCCTGAGCACGGTGCTGTCGCCGCGCCGGACGAGGATGTCGGTGACGCTGCTCGACAGGCGGGCGCGCTCGGCAATCGCGACAAGGTGCCCCTGCGACTGGCTCACGGCAATTGCGGCCAGATCACCATCGGTGAGCACAGGCGACAGCTTGAGCACCAGCCTTGCCACATCGGCTTCGTCATCGCCGGCAAGTTGCATGGCAACATTGCGTGGCAGTGTCGGTGCGGCAGCGACCTTGCCTGCATAGTCGGCTCGCTCGGATGCCCCCAGATGCGTCAGGGATTGGCTTGCAATTTCGCCGTAGTGCGCCTTTGAGGCCTCGCTCGGCTCGTCGTCCAGCAGGAACAGATCCGTGACGGCATTGAGCAGATGCCGGCGCGTCTCGGACGAGGTTTCGAGTGTCATTCTTGACAATGAGCGCAGCATGGCAGGATCCCAACGGCGTGATGATGGCGCGAGACTAAAGAGACCAGCTTGATTTCCGGTTAAACCAATCGACGCCAATATGAGAACAGACAGATTTATTGACTCAACTAAGGGTTGTATTTTTCGCCTCCTGATTTTACTTTGCGCCATGCCGTGCGTCTTGAGGCCCTGCCAGGCCCTTGAGCGGCACCGGCAGTCACTCAGCCATTGCCAGCGCCGGGCGATCTGTGGCCTTGTCGCGTGGCCGAGCCTTGCGCTGCGGCGTATCCCGATCAAGCCACCCGAGAGCCAGGTTCGTTTCGTGCCCGATTCATATGTTCTTCTGCTCGCCTGCCCCGATCGCCCAGGCATCGTTGCCACGGTTGCGACGCATCTGTTCGACCAGGGCTTCAACATCCTCGATGCGCAACAGTTCGACGATGCCGTCTCGGGGGACTTCTTCATGCGGGTTGTCTTCGACCGCGCGCGGGACAGCGCGGCAAGCGATCCGGCCATCGCGTTCAAGCCAATCGCCGATGATTTCCGGATGACATGGTCGATCACGTCGCGAGCCATGCGCCGCAAGGTGATGATCTGGGTGTCGAAGTTCGACCATTGCCTCGCCGATCTGATCTATCGCTGGCGCATCGGCGAACTGGCGATGGACCTGACCGGCATCGTCTCGAACCATCCGCGCGAAAGCTACGCCCATCTCGACTTCGGCGACGTGCCGTTTTTCCACTGCCCCGTCAGCAAGGCAACCAAGCTGGAACAGGAGCAGCAGCTCTGGCAACTGGTGAAGGACACCGAGACAGAGCTCGTGGTGCTGGCGCGCTACATGCAGGTGCTGTCCGACGGGCTGGCAGCCAAGCTCTCGGGCAAATGCATCAACATCCACCACTCATTCCTGCCCGGCTTCAAGGGTGCGAAGCCCTACCATCAGGCGCATGAACGCGGCGTCAAGCTGATCGGGGCCACGGCCCACTACGTGACGTCGGATCTCGACGAAGGGCCAATCATCGAACAGGACGTGGAACGGATCAGCCATCGCGACACGCCGGAGGATCTGGTGCGGCGCGGGCGCGACATCGAGCGGCGCGTCCTGGCGCGGGCCGTGAGCTACCATCTGGAAAGCAGGATCATCCTCAACGCCAAGAAAACAGTGATCTTTTCGAATTGAGCCCAAAGACAGTTGTTTTCGCCGCCATGTCGATGTTTACGATTTGCACATCATGATCATGGTAAACAAAACGTAACATCTATATTAAGATTACTATTTCACGATATAAGCCTCTGGTCATCATGACTGGAGGTTTCCATGTCTTCCCAAGCCATGTTCCAGCGCAGCTTTCCGGCGAGCGCAGCCATTGCCGCCCTCGCCGGCCTTGCCCTGTCGGCAGCCACGGCGTCGGCGCAGACATCGCGGCCCGGCAACTGGCAGGGCGTTTACATCGGCGGTCATCTGGGCGGCGCCATCGGCTCGGCATCGGGCGCCAACACGTCCGGCTTCACGGCAGGCGCGCAGCTTGGGGTCAACGGCCAGTTCGACCGCCTGATCGTCGGCATCGAGGCGGATGTCAGCGCGACCTCGAATGGCCACAACGGTTTCGGCGCGAAATTCCGCCAGGGCACCAACGGCTCGATGCGCGGCCGGCTCGGCTACAGCTTCGACCGGGTGATGGTCTACGGCACCGGCGGCTTTGCCGTGACCAACTACGAATACCGCAACCGCGTGGGGCAACTGTCACGCATGCGGGCCGGAACCGTGCTTGGCGCAGGTGCCGAACTGGCTCTGACAGACAATGTTGCCGTTCGTGGTGAAGTTCTGCACTACAACTATTCAAAAACATCCTTCGCCAGCATTGGTGGACCAGCGAATGTCTCGCCAACAAACAATGTCTTCCGTGGAGGATTGAACTACAAGTTTTAGCTCTACTGAAACATGAACAAAAATTAATGATCTATCTAGATGTTGTCTTGTTTCGTCACATTGATGCCTCTTTCTCAAATCATCATGTGACCTTGATATCACAGACGACAGACCTGATATCCTCTAGTGTCATGCCTCTTCGTCAAAAGCTGGCGCGTGAGACCGGCGAACCCAACCACCTATGGAGTATCCCATGAAGAAGTTTCTGATCAGCGGCGCAGCCGCACTCGTCGCGCTGATGGGCGCCGGTGCAGCCTCGGCTGCCGACCTTCCGGCCCGCAAGGGTGTCGTCTCGGCACCGATCGTCTACGCGCCGGCCTTCACCTGGACGGGTTTCTATGCCGGTCTGAATGGCGGCTACGGTTTCGGCTCGTTCACCGGCACCGCCTCGCCGCTGCTGCGTGATCCGTCCGGCTTCGTTGGCGGCGGCCAGCTCGGCTACAACTACCAGATCAACCAGTTCGTGGTCGGTCTCGAAGGCGATCTGCAGTACAGCGACATGAAGTCGACCAGCTTCGTCAACGGTCGCCTCGACTATTTCGGCACGATCCGCGCCCGCGGCGGCGTGGCCTTCGACCGCGCCTTCATCTACGCGACCGCCGGCTACGCTTTCGGCAAGGCAACCGCCAAGACGGCCGGTCTCTCCGACAGCAATATCCACAACGGCTACGCTGTCGGTGCCGGTGTCGAATACGCCATCACCAACAACTGGTCGGCGAAGGTCGAGTATCTCTACACCAGCCTCGAGAAGAAGACCTTCTTCGCGCCGGGCACGACTGCGGGTCTCGACTTCTCGACCGTTCGCGGCGGCGTGAACTACCGCTTCTGATCGGCCTGTCCGATCCAGATGCAGACGGCGGCGCTCACGCGCCGCCGTTTTCGTTTGAGCCGCCAGAGCAGGCTCACGGCTTCACGCGGGTGGCCTCGAATGCGGGCACCCGCTCCTCGAATTTCGCCAGCCACTTGCGCAGCTTCGGGTGCTTCTTGCGCCAGGTGCCCGCAAAGCGCAGATCAAGATAGCCCAGCGCGCAGGCCGTCATGACGTGGCCGACATGCAGTTGCCTGGTCAGCTTCGGCGGGTCGGCTTCCAGCGCCGCCAGCGCCCGCTCGACCTTGCCCGCCTGATGATCCAGCCATTTCTGGTCGCGCCGATCCTCGCTGCGCCAGCGCGTCTCGTAGACCTGCACGAGCGCAGCATCGCACAGACCGTCGGCCAGGGCCTGAAGGCGCAGCACGGCAAACCGTTTGGCACCACGCGGCAGCATGCGCGCCCCGCCGGCCAGGTGGTCGAGATATTCGACGATGACGCGGGAATCGAACAGCGTGGTTCCGTCATCGAGGACCAGTGTCGGGATCTTTCCGAGCGGGTTCTGGCTGCGCAACGGATCGTCGGGATTGTTGGTGTCAGCCTCGACGATCTTGATCTGGTCGGACAGCCCCAGCAGGGCGGCACAGATCTTGACCTTGCGCCCATAGGGCGACGGTGCTGCGGAGCGGAGAACAAGCATGGTTTCGGCCTGACATGAGGAATCGGAGAGACGATCCTAGCATGGGCCTCAGCCGGCGATCACCTCGCAGCGGTATCCGGCCTTCGCCGAACGCGCGAGGCGCGCCGCCAAAGGTGGCATCAACGCCTCGAATGCGCTGCGCATGGTCCATGGCGGGTTGATCACCATCAGCCCGCAACCCGCGAGCCTGGTGGCCGTGTGCGCGTCGTCGACCATCAGCTCGATCCGGATCGCCGATCCGACGCCAGCCTCGATCAGCCTTTCGGCCAGCAGGTCGGACTGGCGCGGATTCTTCAGCGGATACCAGGCCATGAAGATGCCGGTCGGCCATTTGCGCCAGCTTGCCAGCATCTCGCGCTCAAGGACGTCCCATTCATCGGAAGCCTCGAAGGCGGGGTCGAAGAGAACGAGGCCACGGCGCTCCTTCGGCGGCAGGTTGGCCCGCACCACCTGCCAGCCATCCATCAGCAGGACCTTGAAGCGTGCATCCTTGGCCAGGACGGTCTTGAGCTGCCAGTTGGTCTCGCCATGCAGTTCAGCACCGATATAGCGATCATCGGCACGCAGCATGTGCTGACAGATCAGCGGCGACCCCGGATAGGTCTGCGGGCCGTGCCCTGCCCTCAAGGCGGACAAGGCCTCGCGATAAGGCGCGAGCACCTCTTCGGCGCGCTCATCCAGCGCCTCTGCGAGCAGGCCGATCCCCTCGCGCCACTCGCCTGTGCGGGCGGCGGCGGAGGCGGCCAGATCATAGAGGCCGCCGCCGGAATGGCTTTCGATGATGCGGATCGGGCCGGGCTTCTGTTGCAGATAAGCGATGGTCCAGGCCAGCGCGGCATGCTTGAGAACATCGGCGAAGTTGCCGGCATGGAAGGCGTGACGGTAGTTCATGCGCCCGCTCCCTGAGGATCGCCGCGCTCAGCGGACAGGCTGCACACTGATGTCGCGCGTGCGGCAGCCGCCGCGGTCGACTTCCTGACAGGGGCGGAAAGAGCGAAGGTCTTTGGTGAGACAGATGCGCACCTCCTGCAACTCGCTGCGGCGGCAGGAGACCGACATCATGTCAGTGCGCAGGCCGGGATTGGCAGCGACGAACGCGCGCTCAAGATCGATCGGTGCCCAGGTCTGGACCTTGTCGACCGCCTTGAACTGGGGCGGAATGACGACGGCGGCGCGGGCACGCTTGACGTCGTTGAAATAGTCGGTCGGGCTGGAGCCGGCACACACACCGTGCTTGCGCCACTGGTGGCGGGCCAGCCCCTCTTCGGGAAAGACCTCGCGCGCCACGTCCATGGCCTGCCGCGATGGCGTTCGGCCGGCGGGGCCGCAATCGGTGGGGTAGCCCCGCTCGTTCTGCGGCCAAAGACCATGCACCACGAAGCCAAGACCGGAGCCGCTGCGGCACTGATTGCGGTTCTTCTCATCGCCTTCGAGCGTGCAGAAGCCTGGCGACCAGGAGAGCGCGAGCACATAGAAATCGAACTCACCGGCAGGGCCGCCGCGCACAACCCGGTCCTGTGCGATGGCGGGCGCAACCGGCATCGACAGTGCCCCGAACAGGATCAATGCCGCCGCAGCCGTCGCCAGAAGGCTGGCCGAGGTCTGGCGCATGCAGATTGCCAGACGCCTCACCACGCAGTCGCCTGCTCGCAGCCGGGCGCATAAGTGCGGTGCCGGTCCAGCCCGACCACGCACCAGATCACTTCCCAGGTATTGCCGAACATGCCGATGCTTTCGCGCACGAAGTAATTCACATGCCGCAGCTTGCCATCGGAGAGATGGGCGCGGGCCGAGCAGAAGCGGCGGGGCACGAAATTGGCCCCCCAAGGCCGCAAGCCGCGCTCGCGCACCCGGTCAAAGCCGCCGATCTGCAAAGACGAGTTCCAGTAGGTCGCCTCGCGCGACTGGAACCAGCCTGTCACCGTTCCCAGCACCTCCGGCGCCGCGCAATGCGGCAGCGGGCTCGATGCATAGCGCGCAAGGCGGTTCTCGGCGGGCGTGATGGCGAGCGCGCCATGTGACAACCCCGCCATGGCAAGGGCGGCAATCAGGAATAGCTTCAAGACGCGCATGCGGCACCTAGCCCGAGTCATTGTCATCGACGGATGCCGGGACCATGCGAAGAAGCCTCGTCGCGGTCAAGCTCGGAACGCACGCAAGCGCAATGATGCCAGACGGGCTCAGCCGCGCCGCCGGCCATTGCGGCCATTGGCCGTGACCACGCGCAAGCGCGCCAGCTCGCTGCGGCTGAGCACGCGGATGTCATCGGCGGAGGTTGCATTGGCGAGCGTGACGAGCTGGCCCGACACACCCATCCGGCGCAGGTAGGTCTCCAGCACAGGCTGGTAACCGCTGGTCGGGATACGCCCGCTGGTCAATCCGTCGATGCCGGCCTCATCGCTGGCTCCGGGGGCCTTGGTCCAGGCCTTGTGCACGCCGACCTTGCTGCCTTCCGGCACGAAACGGCGCTTGCCGCCGGCCAATGTGTAGGCACACGCGGAAAAGCAGTTCGCCGTCATGAACCGGCCGTTGCGGACCTGCCCGACCATGATCGAGAAGCCAAGCTGCCGCATCAGGATGCCGAGCCGGAGCGAGCCGACCAGATTGCCGCCGGGCGAGGACATCAGCACGACACTGGTCACCTTCTGGCCCACGACCTCCGAGGTCACGAAGGCGAAGAAGCGTTCGTTGGAATCCAGTTCAATCTCGCCGGATGCGACAATGACCAGCGGGCAATTCGATCCGCAATCAGGGTCTGCCATCGGCGACAGCGAGAACGACATGGCCAGCGCCGGCGCGGCGAGAATGCCGAAGCCAAGCGATGCCGCCAGCACAGTCAGCAGATGACGCAGCGCCACGATCATGCACGGACCTTTCCTTCCCCCGAAGCCCATTGAGACATGAACGGGGCGGCAGGTCCACCTGCCATGTTGTCCACCTGCCCGGCGGGAGGATGTGCGCAACCTGCTCCCGTCTCGGACGGGAGCAGGGCTGGAGGATGACCGCGAAGTCTACGGGATCAGGATGATCGGGCCGGTGGTCTTGCGCGAGGTCAGGTCGATATGCGCCTGGGCCGCGTCCTTGAGCTTGTATTCGGCGGGTTTCTGGATCCTGATCGCGCCGGACATCACAGCCTTGAAGACATCGCGCGCATTGGCCAGAAGCTCGGGTCGCGTCGCGATATACTGGAACAGCGTCGGGCGCGTCAGCGACATCGACTTTGTCGACAGGATCGCTGGCGAGATCGGCTCGGGCGGCCCGGAGGCTGCGCCGAACGAAACCAGATGCCCGCGGATGGCAAGGCAATCGAGCGATTTCAGGAACGTGTCCTTGCCAACGCCATCATAGACGACGCTGACGCCCTTCCCGCCAGTGATCTCCTTGACGCGGGCGACGAAATCCTCGCGCGTGTAGATGATCGGAAACTCGCAGCCATTCTTCCTGGCGAGTGCTGCCTTCTCGTCGGACGAGGTGGTGCCGATGACATGGCAGCCCAGGTGCTTCGCCCATTGGCAGAGCAGCAGGCCCATGCCGCCGGCCGCGGCATGGACCAGGATCCAGTCGCCCTTGCGCACCTTGTGGGTCTGCTTGAGCAGATAGCGCGCGGTCATGCCCTGAAGCATGATCGAGGCTGCGATCTTGTCCGGGATCTCCTTCGGGAGCTTGACCATCTGCGCGGCATTGACCAGCCGCTTTTCGGCATATGAGCCGGGCGGCGGACAGGAATAGGCCAGCCTGTCGCCAACCTTGAAGCCGCTGACACCCTTGCCGACAGCCTCGACAACGCCGGCCCCTTCCATGCCGATGGTGGCCGGCATGGTGGCGATCGGGTAGGCGCCGGAGCGATGATAGACGTCGATGAAATTGACGCCGATCGCCGTCTGCCGGATCAGCAACTGGCCCTCGCCGGGGTGTCCGACCTCGACATCCTCATAGACCATCGCCTCGGGACCGCCGGGCGCATGAATGCGAACTGCCTTGACCATGATCTGAACCTTGTGCTGCCGGATGTCCGCTTGGCCGGAAATGGCTCGAACGGGTTGGTTGGTGTCCGAATAGGTGGAGGCAGGCCGCCCCAGATCAAGTGCCGGAACACGCATGCAGGCCTCGCAAGCCATGCACAGTGAAGCGGCGCATCTGTCCAGGATGGCGCACCGTCAGGCCACTGCCAGCGCACCGATGGCCATGGCGACGGCTGCCTGGGTCGGGTCGATGACAGGGATGCCGAGAGCGGTTTCCAGCGGCTTGCGATGCCGTGCCATGCCGGCGCAGCCCATCACGATCGAACGCGCGCCATCGGCCTTGAGCAGCCCGCCGATCTCGATCATGCGGGACAGCGTGCCCTCGCCAGACGCGGTTTCGGCCACGCTCATTTCCAGCGCCCGCTCACCAACCAGCCGCTCCAGCAGCCCCATCTGGCGCATGTAGCGGATATGCCGCGGGATCGATCTGCTCTTGATGGCGATGACGCCGAAGCTGTCTGCCCTCGCCAGCGCGGTCAGGATGCCGCACTCGGCAATGCCGAACACGGGCCGCGTTGTGCCCTCGCGGCAGACATGCAGGCCAGGATCGGAGTAACAGGCGATGACGAAAGCGGCGCTGTCGGTGTCGGCTTCGATCAGCCGGCGCAATGGCAGCGCCACGCTCTCGACATGCTCCTGCGTTTCAACCCCGAATGGCCCGTCGGCGAGCGTGTGGCAGAGAATCGACGGCCCTCCCGGATGGGCAAAGCCGGTCAACGCCTCGCGAAGCCCTTGTGTCACGGCTTCGTTGGAGTTCGGATTGATCACCAGAATGCGCTGTGAGGCCATGTCGTCCAGATCCTTGCTGCGCTGATGGTGGCGCAAGGTGGGGCACAAGTCATCCGCCAATACCGCCGGCTTCGACCGCAGCCCATGCATTTTGCGTGGATGACAGGCGCCGTGCATGATCAGATGATCACCTCAGTCTTCATGCCCATTCCGGAACCCATGCCATGCCAGCGCCCGTCCATGACCTCGTGATCAGCAACGGCACGGTTGCCACGGCCAGCGATGTGTTCCGCGCCGATGTGGCGATCAGGGGCGGCCGGATCGTGGCCCTTGGCAGCGGCCTCGGCCCGGCACGCGAAAGCATCGATGCGCGGGGCAAACTGGTGCTGCCGGGCGGGATCGACAGCCACACCCATATCGAGCAGTTGTCCGCCGGAGGGCTGATGAATGCCGACACGTTCGAGAGCGCGACCCGCGCTGCGGCATTCGGCGGCACGACGACGGTGATCTCGTTCGCGGCCCAGCACAAGGGCATGAGCCTGCGCAAGGTGGTCGACGACTATGCCGTGTTGGCCGCACGCGGGGCGATGGTCGACTACGCCTTCCACATGATTGTCTCGGACCCGACCGAGGCGACCTTGCGGCACGACCTGCCGGCGCTGATCGCGGAAGGCCATTCCTCGATCAAGCTGTTCATGACCTACGACAAGCTGAAGGTCGAGGACGAAACATTGCTCGACGTGCTGGAGGTGGCGCGCGCGCACCGGGCATTGGTCTGCGTCCATGCCGAGAACCATGGCATGATCGCCTGGATGAGCCGCAAACTGCTGGCCGAGGGCAAGACCGCCCCGAAATACCACGCCGAGAGCCACCCGCGCGCGTCCGAAAGCGAGGCTTTCACGCGGCTGATCGAGGCGGCAGCGCTGGTCGACCAACCGATCATGATCTTCCACGTCTCGACTGCGGAGGGAGCGGCCATCGTCGGCGATGCGCGCCGGCAGGGGCTCAAGGTCTTTGCCGAAACCTGCCCGCAATACCTGTTCCTGACCGCAGCCGACCTTGACCGGTCGGGGCTGGAAGGGGCGAAATTCATGTGCTCGCCACCGCCGCGCGAGCGCGCTGATCAGCTAGCCCTGTGGCAAGCGCTGGCGCGGGGCGATCTCCAGGTGCTGTCATCGGACCATGCGCCCTACCGCTACGATGCCACGGGCAAGCTCTCGGCTGGGCCCGGCAGCACTTTCAAGCAGATCGCCAACGGCCTGCCTGGGCTCGAAACGCGCATGCCGCTGCTGTTCGATGCCATGGTGTCGCGCAAGCGGCCAGAATTCGCCGGCCGGGCGTTGCAGAGCTTCGTCGACCTCACGGCCACCCAGCCCGCCTCGATCTACAACCTAGCGGGCAAAGGCAGCATCGCTGTCGGGATGGATGCCGACATCGCCATCTGGGATGCGGGCCGCCGTGTCACGTTGAGCGACGACCTGATGGTTGGCAACACCGGCTACACGCCGTTTGCCGGTCGCACAGTCAAGGGCTGGCCGGAAACCGTAGTGGTGCGCGGCAAGGTCGTGGCTCATGCCGGCGCGGTCTCCGGCGTGCCCGGCTCTGGCCGGCACATCCCGCGCGCCGGCGGTTGGGCGGCAGAGCCAGCGGGTTGATGCATTGACGCCAGCCAGCGCGGCACCGAGAATTGCGGCACAGGAGCATGCCCATGAAAATCGCCCTCATGCAGATGAACTCGGTCAGCGACAAGGCGGCCAACATTGCCCAGGCGCGCGACCTGATCACCCGTGCGGTCGATCTGGAGGGCCCTGACTGGGTCTGCCTGCCCGAGCATTTCGACTGGTCGGGCGGAAGCTCTGCCGACAAGCTGGCCCATGCCGACGGAGCCACCGGCGGTCCTGCCTTCGATTTCGCTCAGGCCATGGCTGCAAAGCACCGCATCTGGGTTCACGCCGGCTCGTTCATGGTCAAGGTCGAGGGCGAGAACCGCATCCATAACACCACGGTTGCCTTCAACCGCGATGGCGAACCTGTGGCGCGCTACGAGAAGATCCACCTGTTCGACATCACCGCGCCCGATGGCAAGCTCTACAACGAAAGCGCGACCGTGAAGCCCGGCAACAGCATCGTCAGCTATGATTGCGAGGGTTTCACGGTGGGCTGCACCATCTGCTATGACATCCGCTTTCCGGAGCTGTTCCAGGCGCTTCAGGCCCGCGGCGCCGACATGATTGCCCTCCCCGCCGCCTTCACGCTCCAGACCGGCAAGGATCATTGGGAGGTGCTGTCACGCGCCCGCGCTATCGAGACTCAATGTTACTTCGCGGCCTGCGCGCAGACCGGAGCCTTCGTTTCGGGCGGGGAGACGCGCCATACCTATGGCCATTCGCTCGTCGTCGATCCCTGGGGCCATGTCGTCGCGCGTGCCTCC
>JALORF010000048.1 GCA_025459195.1 Beijerinckiaceae bacterium | reverse complement strand
GTATGTGCCGCCGCTGTCGCCGATCCAGGCGGCCGCCGCGACCGGGGCCATCGAGCATGACGGCGTGATGCCGGATGTGAAGAGCCTGCGCATCCCGGTCGAATATCTCGCCAATCTCTTGACCGCCGGCCAGACCGCGCCGGTGATCTCAGCGCTCGAACGCATGCTCGCCATGCGCGCCCACATGCGGGCAAAGTCGATCCATGGCGTGATCGACCCTGCCATCGGGGCCCGCGTGGACCTGACGCCTGAGGCTATCGACGAGATGTATCACGTCATGGCCATCGCCAATTACGAGGACCGCTTCGTCATCCCGACGACGCACCGCGAGACCGCCGAGGATGCCTATCATCTGCGCGGCAATTGCGGCTTCTCGTTCGGCAATCAGGCGTCCGGCGGGCGCTCGGAAGTCGGCCTGTTCGGCGCCACGCGCCACCACAATCCCAAAGTCGAGATGGAGCGCTGAACCATGGCGAAATCCTCATCCACCCGCAGCCAATCTTTCAAGGCGCTGGGCCTGCTCCTTATGTATCCGGCTCCCGAGATCCAGGAAGCCTGCCCCTACGCGCTAGCCATCATCGAGGCCGAGGGGCTGGTGCCGGCCGAACGGCTGCGGCCTCTGCGCACGCTGGCCCACCAGCTTGCCAATGACGACGCGCTCGATCTGCAAGCCCGTTACGTGCAGCTGTTCGACCGCAATCGCTCCCTCTCGCTCAATCTCTACGAGCACGTCCATGGCGAAAGCCGGGACCGGGGCGCGGCGATGGCCGAACTCAAGGGGCTCTACGAGGCCGAGGGGCTCGACATGGCCACCGGCGAACTGCCGGACCATTTGCCGGTGTTCCTCGAGTTCCTGTCGCTGCTCGATGTCGGCCGCGCCCGGATGCTGCTGGGCGAAGCCGCCCATGTGATCGCGGCCATCGGCGAGCGGCTGAAGAAGCGCAAGTCGCCTTATCAGGCGGTGTTCGTGGCGCTTGCCGCGCTTGCTGCCTCGACCGCAGACCCCAAGGCGGTGGCCGCCCTGCTCGCGGAGCCCGAAGACGATCCCGACGATCTCGAAGCGCTCGACCGGGCCTGGGCGGAAGAGCCCGTCAGCTTCGGCCCCGGCGAAGCCGGCTGCCCGAAAGTCTCCGACCTTGTTGCCCGCCCTGCACCTCCCACCACGCAAGGAGCCAACGGCCATGCATTCTGATCTAGCCACCCTGCCGCTCAGCGACTGGCTGCATACCGCGCTGTTCGGCTATTATCCCTACATCTGCCTTGCCGTGATGATCGTCGGCTCGGTGCTGCGGTTCGACCGGGAGCAGTATTCCTGGCGGTCAGGTTCCAGCCAGATGCTGCGCAAGAAGCAGCTCGCCTGGGGTTCGAACCTGTTTCACATCGGCATCCTGTTCCTGTTCATGGGCCATTTCGTCGGCCTGCTGACGCCTCATGCGATCTACCAGTATGTCATCACGGCAGAGGCCAAGCAGCTGGTTGCCATCGTGGCCGGCTCGATCGCGGGCACGATGTGCTTCATCGGTCTGACGCTGCTGATGCACCGGCGCTTCTTCGATGCGCGCATCCGGGTGACGAGCACGTTTGGCGACAATGCGGTGCTGGTCATCCTGTGGGTGCAGCTGGTGCTGGGCCTGCTCACTGTGCCGTTCTCGCTCGGTCATGGCGATGCCTCGGTCATGCTGCGGCTGTCGGCCTGGGCGCAGGGCATCTTCACCTTCGCACCCAACAATGCGGCACAGGTGCAGGGGCTGGACTGGCCCTATCTGGTCCATCTCGTGCTGGGGTTGACGATCTTTCTGCTCTTCCCCTTCACCCGGCTGGTCCACATGCTCTCGGCGCCGGTGTGGTATCTCAACCGGCGCGGCTGGCAGCTCGTGCGCACCCGCAATCAGGTGATCGAACCGCGCGAGGCGCCGGTCCTGAAGCCTGCTCCGTCTCGTGTTCCAGCGGAGTGACGGCCATGGGGATCACACTTCTCGACACCCGTGGCCGCGGCGCGACCGACACAGCGCCTGGCAGCGATCCAGGCGGCCTTCCCGCCGGCGGCTGCTCCACCCCACCACGCCGGGCCGCGACCCGCACCATCTCAGCCCCGCCCGTGTTCGTGAACGGCACGGAAATCATGGAAGAGGCCATCGCGCGCGAGCTTCAGCACCATCCGGGCGAGGACGTGGACACCGCGCGTGCCGAAGCCGCCCGCGCTTTGGTCATCCGCCACCTCCTTCTGGAGCGGGCCCATGAACTGGCACTGTCGCCGGAACCGGAGACCGATCCGCTCGGCCGCTGGGAAAGTGACGAGGAGGCGCTGGTGCGCCAGGTGCTGGAGGCCGAGGCCCATCCGGCCGAGCCCGGCCCGGCCGAGATCGACCGGGTGATCGCCGCCAATCCGCCCCCGGCGGCACTGCCGCTCGATGCGGCCCGGCGCGCGGTGGCAGACCGGTTGCGGGCCCGCGCCTGGCTTGGCGCCTCGACCCGCTATGTGGCGGGCCTTGCGCGCATGGCCCGGATCGAGGGCCTCACCCTGTTTGCGGAGGACGGATGATGGACCGGGTCTTCCTCAGCTTGGGCGACCTGATGGCGCTGGCGCGTCGCCAGTCCGGCCAGATCACGCAGTGGCTCGCCACGTGCGACCCGGCGGCGCTGGCGCGGCTTGAAGCCGATGCCGTTGCAGCAGGCGAGAGCGTGGCCAGTCATGCCCGCGCCCGGCTTGCGGGGTTTTGCCGCCTTGCCGATGACGAAGCCTGGGTCCACGCGCTCAGTTGCGCACGGGCGGGCGGCGATGCGGGTCAGGCATTTCTGATGGCGGTTCTCGACGGGCCGGTGTTCGCGTTGGAGGCTTCGTGATGATGATCATTGATGACCATGTGGAGGTGCCCGCCCAGCCCAGTCGGCTGCTGATCGAGCCCACACCCCCCGAACTCTTGCGCCATCCACTCGACTTCCTCTTTGCCGAACACTACCGGCACCGGCAGCTCTGCCGGATCCTCGACCATCTGGCCGAGGCAGCTGCGGCGGATCTCCCCTTGATGGCGCGCGCCGACGACTTCATCCGGTATGACCTCGCGCTGCATGTGATCGACGAGGAGGAGGACCTGTTTCCTCTGCTGAGACGCCGTTGCGAGCCAGACGACGATATTGATCAGGTCATTGGCAGGCTGTCGGGTGATCATCGCGACGATGCGGCGCTGGCGCGTACCGTTCGCGCCCACTTCGCCGAAGCGCTCGCCAAGGCGGTACCGATCTGGAAGATCGCCAATGGTCCCCGTGATCTGCGCCAGTTCGCCCGCCAGGAACGCGCACATGTGGCGCTCGAGAATGCGGTTGTGATGCCACTGGCGCGCGCGCGACTGGGTGGCGAGGACCAGCGCGCCCTGTCGCGCAGACTGGCAGCCCGGCGCGGCATCTATCTGGAGAATTGAAGCGCGCAAGCGCCCGGACAAGAAAGGCGGAACAGCCATGATCGGCGATCTTCTCAGCAACAATCTGCGCTGGGCAGCGACCAAGACCCGGATGGACCCGGAGTATTTCCGCCGCCTATCCGAACAGCAGACGCCCGAATATCTGTGGATTGGCTGCTCCGACAGCCGGGTGCCCGCCAACGAGGTCGTGGGACTTGATCCTGGGGAACTGTTCGTCCACCGCAATGTGGCCAATTTAGCTCCATCTCAGGATGCCAATTTCCTGTCGGTGCTCCAGTTTGCAGTGGAGGTGCTGCGCGTGCGCCACATTATCGTGTGCGGCCACTACGGCTGTGGCGGTGTGCGCGCGGCGATGGGCGGGCGAAGGCTCGGCCTGATCGACCACTGGCTGTCACCGATCCGCGCGTTGCATGACGAACGCTTCGAGGAGATGGCGCAGATCGCCGATTTCGAGACCCGCGTGAATGCCATGTGCGAGGCCAATGTGGTCGCGCAAGTCCGCAATGTGACCGCCAATCCGTTCGTGCGCGATGCCTGGGCCAAGGGCCAGAAGCTGGAAGTCCACGGCTGGATCTACTCGATCCGCGACGGCCTGATCCGCGATCTCGAGGTCTCGGTGTCGCGCCAGCCCGGACCGGCCCCCAAGCGGCGCCCCCGGTCTCAGCCAGCGATTGTCGGGCGGGTCCCGCCCGGCAGCAAGCCCAGACTGGTTCATGTCTGCACGCCCGATTGCGACCATGACCATTGAGACAGGCGGCAGCGGAGGGCAGCAACCTTTCTCGCCGCCATGTTCGGCAAGTCTCGTTCTCGATCCGATGGCCCTGCAGGCCGCAGGCGGGGTCGGGCAGGTCGTCCTGGCAGGGGGTGATGGGCGGCGGATCGGCGGGGCCAAGCCTGACCGCCTGCTCGCAGGTCAGTCGCTGCTGGCCCATGTCTGCGATGGCGTCACAGGGCCTCTGGCTGTGGCTGTCAGGGCCGACACCAGCCTGCCCGAAATCCCCGGAGCCGAGCGGATCATCGACCCCCCAGGGATAGCCGGCCCGTTGGCGGCGCTCGTCTCTGCCTTTGCGTGGGCGCGTGGGCGGGGTCTGTGCTGGGTCCAGCTGCGGCCCTGCGACGCGCCATTCCTGCCCGCCGACCTGACGCACAGCCTGCTGGCGCGCGCGATATCCAGTGGTGCGCTGTCCGCGCTGCCCGAAAGCCTCGAGCGCCTTCATCCGGCCTGCGGCCTGTGGCATGTGACGCTGCTGGCGCTGGCCGAACAGCGCGCGCTTGCGGGCAGGCTTTCTCTGATCGGCCTCGCCCATGCAGCCGGCCATGCAAGCGTTGCCTGGGAGGCCGCGCCTGACCAAGACCCCTTTGCCAACATCAATACGCCCGAGGACCTGCTTGCTGCCGAAGCGCGGCTGTCCCGTCGGGCATCGCAGCCCTGACGGGATCGGTGCGGCGGCTTTGCGTCTGTCCTGCGAGGCCTTCACATTGATCAAATGGCACAAGCGCCAGTCGCACTAAGGTCAAGCGTGCCGAAACTGATCGACGCGAAGGACCTGCCGATGAACCTGCTCGAGACGCCCGTGCGTGACATTGCCCTGCAAAGGCCAGGGGCCACCGCCATCTTTCGCGCCAACCGGATCGATTTCTGTTGCAATGGCGGGCGCAGCCTGAACGAGGCCGCCGCAATTCGCGGGCTCGATCCAGCCGCGATCGAAGCCGAGCTTGAAACGCTGGCTCCGCCTGCCGTCGCCGAGGTGCCGCAAAGCCTGCCTGAACTGGTTGGCCACATCGAGAGCGTGTTCCATGCAGGCCACCGGCGCGACCTGCCCGAGTTGCAGCGGCTGGCCCGCCGCGTCGAGGCGGTTCACCGTGACCATCCCGAATGCCCGAGCGGGCTGGCGGCTTTTCTCGAGGCGATGGAGAACGAGCTCGTCGCGCATATGGAAAAGGAAGAGGCCATCCTGTTTCCCCTGATTGTCGCAGGGCTGGGCCAGCGCGCCGGCGGCCCCATCGCATGCATGCGCGCCGAACATGACGACCACGGCGAGGCATTGGCCCAGCTCGCCGCCCTCACCCGAGACTTTTCGCCACCAGAAGACGCCTGCACCAGCTGGCGGGTGCTCTATGCAGGCTGCGCCCGGCTTGACGGCGAACTGCGCGAGCACATCCATCTGGAGAACAACCTCCTGTTCCCGCGGGCGCTGGCTGGCTCGGGAGCCAGCCATGTCTGAGGCCCGCCCGGTGCAGCTTCTGTTCATGGGCCGCCTGCAGCCGCTGGCCGGTGCCGCCAGCCGGCAGCTTGCGTTGTCGGGCTCGACCCGGTTGAGCGGGCTGGTCGCGCAAGTGGCCGCAGCAGACAATGACCTCGGCGCGGCTCTGGGCGAGCCCAGCATCCGGGTGGCGATCAATGCCGTGATCGTGCCGCGCAATGAGGACCCCGCCGTGCTGCCGGGCGACGAGGTGGCGTTCATGCCGCCGTTTTCGGGGGGCTAGGCGTGGATGGGGCTGGAGCCGCTCGTTCTGGGGCTGCTGTGTGTGGCGTTTGTGGCGGCGGCGGCACTCTATTCGTCGGTCGGCCATGGCGGGGCGTCGGCCTATCTGGCCATCATGGCGCTGTTTGCGCTGCCGCCCGATGTGATGCGGCCGACGGCATTGGCGCTCAACGTGCTGGTGGCGGGGCTGGGGGCGTGGCGGTTTGTGCGCGCCGGGCGGATGGACTGGGGCGTGTTCTGGCCGGTGACGATCCTTGCGGTGCCGATGGCGTGGCTCGGCGGCACGGTCAGCCTGCCGGGCGAGATCTACCGGCCTGTTCTGGGCGTCGTGCTGCTGCTGGCGGCGCTGCGGCTGGCCATCCCGGAGCCGCACCCCGGCGCGCCACGTCCGCCGTCGAAGCCGGTGCTTGCGGCGGCGGGCGGCGGCATCGGCCTGCTGGCGGGGCTGACCGGCACGGGCGGCGGCATTTTCCTCTCCCCGCTCCTGATCTTTGCCCGCTGGGCCAAGGCCACCGACACGATGGGGATTGCCGCCTGCTTCATCGTGGTCAATTCGCTGGCGGGGCTGGCGGGCAATCTCGCCGTAACCCGGGCCTTGCCGCCGGAGCTGCCGGTGCTGCTTGGGGCCGCCCTTGTCGGCGGCCTGATCGGCACACAGGCCGGGGTGCGGCTGTTCACGCCTGTCATCCTGCGCGCCACTTTGGCCGTGGTGATGGTCGTGGCGGGCCTCAAGCTGTTGACGACGTGAGGGGAGGGCGTCTGTCATGATCCATGTCGCCGTCCTCGATGCGCCGTTTGACCCCGAAGCGGCCAGCGCCGCCTTCCGGGCAAGCCACGCCGGGCAGACAGGCGCTGTGGCGTCCTTTCTGGGGCTGGTGCGCGGGGCGGAGGGCGAGATGCTGGAGCTGACCCACTATCCTGCCCTGACCCTGCCCATGATCGAGCGGCAGGCGCAGGTCGCCTTCGCCCGGTTCGGCCTCACCGGCCTCACCATCATCCACCGGGTCGGGCGGATGGCGTCGGGTGAACCCATCGTGCTGGTGCTGGCAGCCGCCGTCCACCGGCGCGCGGCATTCGATGCGGTCGATTGCCTGATGGATTTCCTCAAGTCCGAAGCCCCGTTCTGGAAGCGCGCGCACGGCCCGGACGGGAGCCGCTGGATCGAACCGACTGACGCCGACCGTGCCGCCCTTTCCCGCTGGGCCGCACCCACACAGGGAGACCCCGACTCATGAGCCTGCAATCCATCACGCTTTCGGCCGGCGGCCGGTTCGAGGAGACGCTGCCCTTCCGCCCGGTGCGCATTGCTGTTGTCACGGTGTCCGATACCCGCACGCTCGACACCGACACATCGGGCGCGGTTCTGGCCACCCGCATCGCAGGCGAGGGCCATGTGGTGGCAGGCCGCAGCCTGGTGAAGGACGATGTGGAGGCCATCCGCGCCGAAGTCCGCCGCCTGATCGCCACCGGCGAAGTGGACGTGATCATCTCCACCGGCGGCACCGGCCTCACCGGGCGCGACGTCACGCCCGAAGCCATCGAGCCGATGCTGGACAAGCGGATCGAGGGGTTCTCGGTGGTGTTCCATCTCGTCAGCTTCGAGAGCGTCGGCCTGTCCACCCTGCAGAGCCGGGCGCTGGCGGGCATCATCGACGGGGTGTTCGTCTTCTGCCTGCCGGGCTCCAACGGGGCATGCAAGGATGGCTGGGACAAGGTGATCCGCTGGCAGCTCGACAGCCGCCACATGCCCTGCAACATGATCGAGCTGATGCCGCGCCTTAACGAGCACCGCACGCCCGCAG
Organism: Beijerinckiaceae bacterium; assembly: GCA_025459195.1. Classification (GTDB taxonomy): domain Bacteria; phylum Pseudomonadota; class Alphaproteobacteria; order Rhizobiales; family Beijerinckiaceae; genus Allobosea. Next base: position 10,691 of record JALORF010000048.1, on the reverse strand, counting down.
GCCATGTGGAGCACGATTGTGACTGAGCCTCCTTCAGCGTCTGGCCTCACCCATCTCGATGCGGAGGGCCGGGCCCGCATGGTCGATGTGTCGGCCAAGCCCGCCACGCTGCGCGAGGCGGTGGCAGTGGGCTTCGTGCGCATGGCCCCGGCGACACTGGCCGCGTTTCAAGGCGCATCCGGCCCCAAGGGCGATGTGCGCGCGGTGGCGGAGCTGGCCGGCGTGATGGCGGCCAAGCGCACGGCCGACCTGATCCCGCTCTGCCATCCGCTCGCCTTGAGCGCGGTGAGCGTGAAGGTGGAAGCCGAGGCGGACCGCGTGCGGGTGCAGGCGACGGTGCGCACCAAAGGGCCCACGGGCGTGGAGATGGAAGCGCTGACCGCCGTGTCCGTCGCCTGCCTGACGGTCTACGACATGCTCAAGGCCATCGACCGGGCCATGGTGATCGAGGGCGTGCAGGTGCTTGCCAAGTCTGGCGGGCGCTCGGGTGACTGGCACCGGTCGGGGGAGGCGGGCTGATGGCGCTGATGGGCGTCGATGCGGCGCTTGCCGCCATGACCCGGGCCGTCGCCCCGCTGGCGAGCGAACGCGTGCCGCTGGAGGCCTGTGCCGGCCGGGTGCTGGCAAGTGACGTGGTGGCCCGCATCAGCCAGCCGCCGTTCGACGCCTCGGCCATGGATGGCTGGGCGGTGCGGGCCGCAGACGGGCTTGGGGTGCGCGCGATCATCGGCGAAAGTGCGGCGGGTGCCCCGTTCCGTGGCATGCTGCAGGCAGGCGAAGCGGTGCGCATCTTCACCGGCGCTGCGGTCCCGGAAGGTGCCGATCATGTGGTGATGCAGGAAGACGCCACGCGCGACGGCGACAGCCTGGCCATCGCCGAACTCGCGAAAGCTAATGTCCGCAAGGCCGGCATCGATTTCTCCGAAGGCGGCACGCTGCTGGCATCCGGCCAGCGCCTGACTGGCGCGCGCCCAGCCCTGATCGCGGCGGCCGGTCATGGGCAGGTGCGGGTGCGCCACAGGCCGCGCATCGGGCTCGTGCCCACCGGCAACGAACTTCTGCCCCCCGGCAGCGATGCCCGGCCCGGCGCGATCTATGAAAGCGTCAGCCACGGGCTTGCCGCCCTGATCGGCGCATGGGGCGGGGTGGCGGAGGCCCGGCCCGCCGTGCCAGACCGGCCTGACGCCATCACGGACGCAGTCGCCGCTGCCCAGCGCAAGAGCGATCTCGTGGTGATGATCGGCGGGGCCTCTGTGGGCGATCATGATCACGCGCGCGGCGTCGCCGCCGGTGGCGCGATGCTGGTTGAAAAGGTCGCCATCCGGCCCGGCAAGCCCACCTGGTTTGCCACCACGCCCGGCGGCCCCATCCTTGGCCTGCCGGGCAATCCTGCGAGCGCGCTCGTGTGTGCCCGGCTCTTCCTGCTACCGCTGATCGAAGCACTTCTAGGCCTCATCGAGGCGGAACGCGCGAACGCCTTCACCGTGCGGCTGGCGCACGCCCTTCCCGCCAATGGCCCACGCTGCCATCTGCGCCGCGCGATCCTTGCGCCCGACGCCACAGGCCAGTTCACCGCCACCAGCCAGTTCGACACGGATTCCTCGCTGCTCTCTCCGTTTGCCTCCGCCAACGGCCTCATCATCCAGCAACCCGACACCCCGGCACTCGACGCGGGCGCACCCATCGCCGGCCTGATCATGGTGCCGTGATGGAACCCCTCTATCTCGTCGTCCTGCTGGCTCATGTGCTGGGTGCCACCGTCTGGACCGGCGGGCATCTGATCCTGTCGGCAGTCATCCTGCCCGGCGCACTGGCCGCACGCGACCCGGCCATCCTGCTGGGCTTCGAGCAGCGCTACGAGCGGATCGGCATGCCAGCACTCCTTGTGCAGGTGCTGACCGGTGTGTGGCTGTCGGGCCATCTTCTGGGATGGGATGTGGCGGCCTTGTTTGACACCACATCGCCGGTGGCGCGCGCGGTTCTCGCCAAGCTCGCACTGCTGGCCTTGACGGCAGGCCTTGCATTGAATGCCCGGTTTCGGGTGCTGCCGAACCTGACCGCGCAGACCCTGCCAGTCATGGCAGCCCATGTGTTTGCCGTGACCGCGCTGTCGATCCTGTTCGTGGCGGTCGGCTTGCTGGCTGGGCGAGGCGGGCTGTGAACGCCGCGGCCCACCCCGCCAAGCCGGGAAGCTCGGCCAGCCAGCGCCGCGCCTACACAGGGCCGGCTGTGTTCAGCCATGGCTATCGCCCGTTCTTTCTTGGTGCGGCGGTGTGGGCGGTGCTCGCCATGGCAGGCTGGATCGGGCTGCTGACGAGCGGAGGGAACCTGCCGTCCGTGCTGGCACCGGTGGATTGGCATGCCCACGCTTTGCTGTTCGGCTATGGCGAGGCGGCCATGTCGGGTTTCCTGTTGACGGCGGTCCCCAACTGGACCGGTCGGTTGCCGCTGATCGGCTGGCCGCTGGCATTGCTAGCCGGGCTGTGGGTGGCCGGGCGGCTGGCCGTGACGTTCGGTGCCGCTTTCGGTCCATGGCCTGTCGGGCTGATCGATCTTGCCGCACCCGCGCTGTTGTGGCTGGCCATCGCGCGCGAAGTGATCGCGGGCAAGAACTGGAAGAACCTCAAGACGCTGGGGTTGCTTGGCCTGTTCGTAGCGGCCAATGCCCTGTTTCACGTCGAGGCAGCCAGCGGCCTGGCCGCCGCGTCCGGCCAGGGCGCGCGGCTGGGGCTGGCGGCGCTGGTAGGCCTGGTTCTCCTGGTCGGCGGCCGGATTGTGCCGGGCTTCACCCGCAACTGGCTTGCCCAGCGCGGCATCAAGGATGAAGCGCTCCTGCCCGCGCGTGAGGACCGGCTTGACCGCTGGGGCCTTGTCGTCTGCATCGGCGTGCTCGGGCTCTGGGCCGTCCTGCCACGCCATCCGGTCACCGGCGGGCTGTTGCTGGCCGGAGGACTGGCGTGTGCCGCCCGGCTGGCCCGCTGGAAGGGCGCGGGCACGCTTGGCGAGCCGCTCGTGTGGGTTCTGCATCTGGCCATGGGCTTTGCAGCGCTTGGCTTTCTGGTTCTGGGCGCTGCGATCCTGTTTGCGCCGGCCCTGCGCCCGGCGGGGGAGCATGTGTGGCTGGCAGGAGCTGTCGGCCTCACCACGCTGGCCGTGATGAGCCGGGCGAGCCTTGGTCATGGTGGCCTGCCGCTGACAGTGGGCTGGCGGGTCGGTTCGCTCTATGGGCTGGTGGCAGGCGCGGTGGTGTTGCGGGTGGCAGGCGGTGTGTGGCCCGGTCTATGGCTGATCGAGGCGGCGGGGCTGTGCTGGATCGGCGCGTTTGCGGGCTTTGCGATCCTCTACTGGCCGGTGCTGACCCGGCCGCGCGGGACAGTCCGCTTCAGAGGATAGCCGCCATGGAAGTCATGCTCGCGCTTGCGGTCTTCGGCCTCAGCCACGTAGCCATTGCCCGCGGCGGCCTGAAAGCCTGGGTGACGGCGCGGTTTGGCCGGGGCCCCTATCTGGCCGGTTATTCGGGCCTGTCGCTGCTGCTCATGGCATGGGTGGTGCTGGCCATCCTTCGGGCCGAGCGCTGGCCGCTCTGGGTCACGCCAGACTGGGCGCACGGTTTTGCGCTCCTCGCAACGGCATGCGCCTTTGCGCTGCTGGGGGCAGGCGCTGTCACCCCTAATCCGCTGTCGGCAGCCTTTGTGCGCACACCCTACGATCCGGCCCGGCCAGGGCTTGTCGGCTGGGTCCGCCATCCGGTCGTGGCGGCTTTCGGCCTGTGGGGGGCAGCCCATGTGCCTGCCAATGGGGAGTGGCCAGGGCTCGCTCTCTTTGCAGGGTCTGCACTGTTTGCGCTGCTGGGCGCGCACGCCGTGACCCGTCGGCTGAGACGGTCGATGGAGCCTGAGGCCTGGCAGATGCTCCAACCCGCCAAAGGCCATTTGACGATCCGGGCGATGATCGGCGCCATGGCCGGTCTGCTCCTCTGGGCTGTCATGCTGGTGGCCCACCCATGGCTGTTCGGCGTTGATCCTTTGACTTGGAAGCTGGATCTTCAGTGATGTAACGAGGCGTCCTTCCCCCGTGCGGTATTTCAGATATACCGGAAGGTGAAGCGCTCATGCTGCCTGAGCCAGCCCTTCCAGTAAGCCCCGCCGGAGCCCGGCGACGGCGAGAGCGGCCGGCGCGACCGGTTCAGGGGCTCAGCCCCAGGGGCCCCCGCAGGAGAAGCCGCTGGCGTGATCCTGTCTTGTCCACGGCGGCTTCGGGATCGAGGACCCCCGGCGCGCCGGGTCCGAACAAGCTTGCCCCGGACTGATCCAGCTCCCTTCGTAAGACAGAGCCTTTCTTCAATGCTCTATTCGACGCATTGCCCACCCGACGGCCGCCCCAGTCCTACGGGCGGTGGTAGAGACTGTAGTCAAGCTGATGGCGACGCGCGTGGCATGAGCCTGCTGCCCCGGTCAAAGCGCGAACACCACAGCCTGATGGCGTCCGGAGGGATAGTCTGACCGTGCGGCGGGGTTTAGGTCCGGGCTGGAGCTACAAGGATCCAACATGCGGGCGTAGGGTATCGACCGATGCAATGAGGCCAGCAGCCTCCATTTTGACCAGCAACTGGTCTGCGCTCAGGTCCGGCTTGCGGAATCGCTCGCGCATCTCCCGCAAGGCGGCGACTGCGCGTCCTTCGTCGAGGGCGATGGTGTCAGCAATGAAGTCGTCCGCGCTGCGCGCCTCAAGGCCGAAGGCTGCAAGGATCGCTCGCGGAAAGTCCTTGAGATTGTCTGTCACGATGGCAGCAGCCTGTGCCTTCACGGCAGCGGCAAGAACATGGGTATCATTTGGGTCTGGCAGGATGCTGGATGTAGCAAGGTGCATGTCGAAGTCCGTCACCATGGCTTCTTCGAAGGCAGCCTCCATGCGTCGCACCTGCTCCGCCGCTATAGCTTCCGCGTCGGCTGCCGAGCCTGATTGTGCTTGAAGCAGCTTCGCGATGGCACGCCTGGTTTCGTCCAGAACAGGGCCGGACCAGCGCACCCGGAAGAACCCAGCCTCTGCCAAGGTCAGGAGCAGATTGCGGGGCAGGACCCGCGCCAATACACAGGCATCGATCAAGGCGGTGTAGCGGTTGGCGAACACGCGGGTATCGACCGTGCTTCAGAGCAGTGCGGCGTCATCGGCAGCAAGATCAGCCAGGGCCTGACCCCGCCGTGCATCGCGGTTTTGCTTGTAGGCAAACAGGTCCTCGGCCCTGATGCGTCGATGACGGCCGACAAGATCGAACGGAATCGCGCCTTGTTCGAGCAGCGAGATCAGATAGGGACGCGAGACATTGAGGATGTCGGCTGCCTGCTGCGTGGTAAGCTGTTGGCTGATTGGGACGAGCGTGACGGCATCCCCTTTGCCGATATGGCGCAGGAGTTCCATCAACAGTGACGACAGACTTGGTGTCAGGATCACATCGGCCGGGGCAGCACCGCGCTCAGGCACAATGGTGACGCGAGCGCCATTCCCGGCGCTGGCAGCGAGCACCTGGCGCAGCTGGTTGGCAATCGTGCGCTCGTCTGCGGATGGCAGGCGCGCGCCAATCTCCTCGGCGAAGGCTGGCATGGTCATGAGTATCTCCTGCTCATCTCGCTGACACGATTGGAACCCAAACGCAACAGTCGCAACAAACGCAATATACGCAGCGCGCGATGAACGGGGAGTGAAAATCGGCAATCAGGCAAGAATCGCCCCAGCCCGGCGCGCGAGATTCGCGAGCACGCTTAACCGCCGCGTCTCGCGATAGTGCTCATCGCGCTCGACCGGCAGACCTAACGGCCCGCGCACGGCGCTAATCTCGTCCAGATCGACAGCGCCCAGTTCCGGGCAGCCCATGCCGAGATCGCAGAGGCCAAACTATGTCGAGCTTCCTGTTATGGTCGGCTTGCATGTTGGGAGACTGATCTCGGGCAGGTTTTCGAACGGTCGCTTCAGATAAGGCGCATGCTTCCGGCTCCATTCGCGACTGAAGGAGCATGAGGATGGGAGCGAAGCACAATGCCGTCGATGAGGCGGTCGATCACATCAACGCCTACGCGATCGAGCTGGCAGAACGCGGATTTGCGACCGGAACGATCGCCCATCATCGACGAAGCGCGCGACGGTTCGTGGAATGGCTGTCGCGAGCGACCTTGCCGATCGGATCCGTTGACGATGCGACGCTGGAGCGGTTTGCGCGGGACGGCTGCGACGATGGGCAGCGTCGGTCTCGATCCAAAACGGCTTGGCGAGGTCATGTGAGGCGTGTCGCCGGCTTCGTCGGCCATCTTCGACGTCGCGGCGTCGTGCCCCCGAGGTCGGCGAGCGTGCGGGACGAAGACGATTTCATCGACTTCCGGGCTTGGTTGCGTGTGAACCGCGGCATCACCGAAAGCGCGATCAACCGCCATGTCGATCTCGTCGCACGCCTTCGTCAGACGCTGGGGGTCGACCCGGGGCGTTACGACGCCGCGGCGATCAACCGAGCGATCGTCGAGCGGATCGACGAGTCGTCGCGTCATGGCGTCCAGTCGATGTGCATGGCGCTTCGGATGTATCTGCGGCACCTGACGTCCATCGGCGCCTGCCCGCCTGGACTGTTGGGGGCTGTGCCGCGCGTTCCGAGATGGCGGCTTGCGACGCTGCCCAAGTACATCCTGCATGACGACGTCGAAAAGTTGATCGCCTCGTGCGACCTCGCGACGGCGCGCGGCGTGCGGGACCGCGCGATCCTGCTTCTGCTCGCGCGTCTGGCGTTGCGTGCCGGCGATGTGGTGGGCCTGCACCTCGACGACATCGACTGGGACGGAGGGCTCGTGCGGGTGGCGGGAAAGACACGGCACGCCGTGGCGTTGCCGCTGCCTCAGGACGTCGGCGACGCGCTTCTCGCCTACATCGAGACCGCGCGGCCCGCCACGAACTCGCTCAAGGTGTTCATGCGTGTCATCGCGCCGGTCGAGCCGCTCGCGTCGGCGACGGCGATCACGATCGTGGTGCGCGACGCGTTGAAGCGGGCCAAGGTCGACAGCCCGAACCTGCGCGGCGCCTACCTTCTGCGACACTCGGCGGCGACGAACCTGCTGCGCGACGGAGCGACCTTGGACGCGGTGGGAGCGCTCCTCAGGCATCGCTCCCCCGACACGACCTCGATCTACGCGAAGGTCGATCGGCGCATGCTTCTCGAGGTCGCCCAGCCTTGGATCGGGGGTGACCAATGAGCATGATCACCCATGCCCGTCGCCACATCGTCTTGAAGCGGGGCCTCGGATACTCGTTCGTCGATCAGGAACGCGTTCTTCTGAAGTACGCCGGCTTCGCCGAGACCGCCGGCGACGACTGGATCACCACCGACCGCGTGTTGAGTTGGGCCGCGACCGCCCCCACCGCGGCGCGCGCACGCACGTGGTTGAGCACCGTCAGAAACTTCGCGATCGCGATGCACGCCGAGGACGATCGCCACGAAATCCCTCCGGCCGAAGCGTTCGGCCGCAACGTCAAGCGCCGGCCGCCTCCGCACATCTTGTCAGTCGAGGACATCCGCAGCCTGCTCTACGCGACGCGTCGGCTTCCACCGGTGGCCTCGATCACGCCCCACACGTGGCGCTGCATGTTCGGGTTGATGGCGACGACCGGGCTGAGGGTCTCGGAGGCCACGAAGCTTCACGACCGGGATGCGACGCCGGAAGCGTTGATCAGCCGCGAGACCAAGTTCCGCAAGACGCGTCTGGTGCCGATCGACGCCACCACGCAGGCGGCGATCGACGACTACAGGGTCCTGCGCCGCCTGATCGGCGGACCCGACCCTCATCTGTTCGTTCTCTCGACCGGGCAACCCTCCGATCCGGCAACGGCGTCGCGAGCCTTCATCAGAGCCTGTCGGTTGATCGGCCTGCGTCCGGCTCGCGGCCGCGGTCCGCGTCTCCATGACCTGCGCCACAGCTTCGCGGTCCGGTCCCTTGAGCGATGCGGCGGCGATCGCGCCGCGATCGATCGGCACATGCTCGCCTTGAGCACCTATCTCGGGCACGCCAGCGTGACCGACACCTACTGGTATCCTGAAGCGACGCCGGTTCTGTTCCGGCAGATCGCCGACGCCTCCGAGTCCTTCGCGCGGGAGCCGCGCTCATGACGGCTCTCGCACCGCATCTCAGCGCCTATCTCCTCGAGCATCTCCCGCGAGATCGAGCGGCGAGCAGGCATACGATCGCCGCCTATGCGTTCAGCTTCCAGCTTCTCGTGGCCTTCGCCGCGGCTCGTCTCAAGGTGCGCCCCTGCGACCTGGAGATCGAGAGCCTCGACGCCCCGCTCGTTCTTGACTTCCTTCGACACTTGGAGACGTCTCGCGCGAACACGGCGAGAACGCGCAACACGCGACTTGCCGCGATCAAGGCGTTCTTCCGCTATCTCGAGCATAGGGTTCCCGCCTGCTTGGAGGTCGCTCGGCAGGTTCGAGCGCTGCCGCGCAAACGCCACGACGAAGGGCTGGTCGGATACCTCACGCGCTCGGAGCTGCAGGCTCTGCTGGACGCCCCGAGTCTTCGAACCGCCGGCGGGCTGAGAGATCGCGCCATGATCCATCTCGCATACGCCTGCGGCCTCCGGGTCTCGGAACTCGTGGGCCTCACGATGGCGGACCTCGACGCGACGGCGCCGGATACCGTTCACATCATGGGAAAAGGGCGGAGGGCCCGCGTGCTTCCGCTGTGGAAAGAGACCAAGCGCGTGCTGAAGGACTGGCTGAAGGTCCGCCCCCAGTGCAGGGACCAGCACGTCTTCCTCAGCCGTCGCGGCGAGGCCATGACACGTCACGGCTTCGCCGATCGACTTGCGGTTCACGCGGCGGCGGCGGCGAAGGCGGCGCCGACGCTGACGCACAAGACCGTCTCGCCCCACGTCCTTCGACACACGTGCGCGATCCACACCTTGGAGGCGACGGGCGACATCCGTCGGGTTGCTCTGTGGCTGGGTCACGCCAGCATCACCAGCACCGAGATCTACTTGCGCGTCGATCCGACGGAGAAGCTCGACATCTTGAACGTCGGCACCCCGCCCCTCGTCAAAAAAGGGGTGTTCAACGGAGCCGCCGATCGCGTCCTGCAGATGCTGACCAAAGCGCGGGAGCGATAGTTATGGAAACCGAAACGGCCGAAGCCTGCTTCATTGCAGGCTCTGCCAGCTTGGTCCCTCACATAACTCGTCACTCCACATAGGATTGTCGGGATCAAGCTCTGTCAGCAGCCAGGTGGCGCCAGCATCGGGCGTGAACAGCTTCACGACCGGCACCGGGTCGATGTCGTCGCCAGCGGCTGTGCGGGCACCGTTGGCGAGAAGAACTTCGCGAAGCGGTTCAGGGATGAGTGGGTTGGACATGGAAGCCTCCTGTGAGGCTCGACCGGCGGGATTCGGGCGGAGCCGCACGGGACCCCGCCGGGCGCAAGAGGCGCAGCCGTCCATGCCCGAACGCAGTGACGGCTTGACGGCAAGCCGCGCCCGGCACGGTGCGATGGCTCCGCCCGGCCCGAATGGGCGGTCGCCCACCTTCAGACGGACAAAGCTGCCACGCGTGCTTGCGGTCGCCATGCGCCTTAGCCATCAGCCTTCGGCCAAGCACCGTTGCCGCGAACTCTGTCCCATCGCGGGACTCGCTCCTTGTGCTAGGCGCACCCGTCAAAGCTGATTGGTTACTCGCCGTGAACGGGTATGCATGGCGCCAACAGCGACACACGCACAGATACGCCTATCAACCAACATTTACAAAGTAGTGCTTGATGCACTCAGGCACGCGTCTGGCGTGTATTCGGTGCTGGCCCCGTCTTTGCTTGAGCTCTGTTTGCGGCGGTGTCCGCTCAGTCGTGACGCCGTCGCCTCCAGGGGAGGCCTTGATGGGCGTTCGCGTGCGGCTTGGGTGTCTGGCAGTGGGCCTCGTGCTGGGCCTGACGGCGGCCACGCAGTTTGTGGCGGCACGCTACCAGTATCAGCCTGCACTCGGCTGGGGCATCCTCATTGGCGAGACAGCCAAATTCTATCCGCCCTGGGACATCCTGATCTGGGCGAAGAAGTGGGCGCAGTCGGACGTGCATGGCCCGGTGATGCGGGCAGGTGCGGCCATGATCATGGTCGGGCTGGCTGCAGGGGCGATGGCAATCCGGCTGTTTGATCAGCCCGGCACGAGCCCTGGCGCTGGCGAACTGCAGATGCGGGGCCACGCCTCGCGCGTGCGCGGCTGGGGCGATGTGTCGGCGCTGCGCAAGGCAGGTCTTGTCGGCGATCAGGGCGTGATCTTCGGGCGCGTGGACCGGGAGAAGAGGATTGACCGGTGGCGGCATTACACGCCCGATCTACTTGTCAGCCCTGACCACCGCCCGCTGCTGGTGACTGGCGGCACCCGCTCCGGCAAGGGCCGCGGCATCGTGGTGCCGAGCCTCTTGAACTGGAACTGGTCGGCGCTGGTGTTCGACCCAAAGGAAGAACTCTGGAGCGTGACCGCTGGGTTTCGGCGGACGCTGGGCCCTGCCCTCTTCTTCAACCCGCGCTCGCCAGTCTCGGCCCGGTTCAACCCGCTCGCGGAGATCACCACCGGCCCTGATTGTGTCGATCAGGTGCGGCGGCTGGTGGCGATCCTGGTGGAGCCCGGCGGTGGGGCCGGTGTGGCCGACATCTGGGACCGGCTGGCTGGC
>JALORF010000047.1 GCA_025459195.1 Beijerinckiaceae bacterium | reverse complement strand
ACGAGCGCCAGACGATTTCGGTCGGCATGTCGAGGCCCGAGGCCGGATTGACGAAGGTCAGTTGCCGCGTCTCCTGGGTTTGTGCAGCGCGGATGGTCAGCGGGGAGCCCGGCGGGGTCGCTGCAATTTCGGCGGCGATCTGCTGGGTCCGGCTGAGCAGGGCTGGCGCATCGGCTGCGGCAGACCTCAGCGCAGCTTCAATCGCCACCACATGGGTGTGAACCCTGCGCTCGAAGTTCTGGCGACCGAGCCCGATGCCGCGTGTTTCGACAAGAAAGCTGACGGCATTGCGCAGGCCGGCCACATTGCGGCCGGTGTCCGGTCCGATCCCGCCCATGTTGACCGCCTTGCCCGCAGCGGGATCCATGGTGTGATACCAGTCATGACTGAGCCCGGCCCGGTCCAGCGCCGTCAACATCGGGTGGCGCACCAGCCCGTCTTGCAGGGCGGTGAGAGCCGGTGACAGGTTCGGTGTCGCTGCATACTGGATCAGCGCATCTGGGCGCTGCACCCCACCAAAGGCTGTGACCCAGCGCCCGCCAACCGTGAACTCGTGCGCATCGATCACCAGATGCGGCGCATAGGTTCGGAACACCTGCCCGAGGGCCTGCCCTTCCGGTGTCCGCTGCAAGGTATGGTCGCGGTTGACGTCAATACCGTTGGCAGTGACGCGGTTGAAAGCCTCTGCACCATCAGGGTTGGCCCGTGGCACGATGATGACGTTGAGCCGATCAAGCAGCGCTTGCCAGGCCGGGGTTGCGAACAACTGCGCAATGGCCAGCATGGCCTCGCCACCGGCGGGCTCGTTGCCATGTTGAAGCCCGATCAGGAAGGCCGTAGCCCTTGCAGGATCGCGGAAGTCCGCTTCAATGCCATTGCGGGACAACATCAGCGCCGGGATTGGCAGACCCTTCTGGGAAGCGCCCAGCGTGATCAGCCGTGCGCCTTTGATCAAACCCTGCTGCTGCGTCAGAAAGGCCATCATCTCCGCATGGCGCGTAAAGTCTTCGCGTCCTGGCGCGAAACCCGGCGTGGCATAGCTCACATCTGGCTTGGGATAGCGCGCGGCGACAGCGGGCGTCTCCGGTTGAACCCTGCGTGGGTCGAACTGGGCCTGAGCCGGCAAGGGCGACTGCAAGGCACCGAGGATGCCAGCCAGAACCATGGCGGCCGGCGCGAACCGTGTCCAGCGTCTCGCCCGCAACAGTTCTGTGGTGATGACCGATCGAGCGGATCGCTGCATGTCTGCCTCCCGAGGCTTTGCCCCGGTCCATGCCGGGTCGTGCGCTTGTGCGTTTGTCTCGTGATGCGAGGCTAGACCATGTTGTGCATCAGGAAAATCAGGTTCTTGCCGCGCCCGCTCATCCTGCGCGCAGGCGGGCGAGGTCCTGGGCTTCGACCACGGCCACCGCCGTCATGTTGACCACGCCGCGCGAGGTGGCCGAGCCGGTGAGGACATGGGCCGGCCTGGCCGCACCGAGCAGGATCGGGCCGACCGGCAGCGCATCCGAGAGCATCTTGGCGAACTGGTAGGCGATGTTCGCGGCATCGAGATTGGGGAACACCATCAGGTTGGCCTCGCCCTTCAGCCGGGAAGAGGGCAGCACCCGCTCCCGGATCAGGGCCGAGAAAGCCGTGTCGGCCTCCATCTCGCCATCGCATTCAAGCTCCGGTGCCCGCGCGTTGATCAGCGCCGTGGCCTTGCGCATCTTCAGCGACGAGGCTGTGTCCGATGCGCCGAAATCCGAATGCGACAGCAGCGCCACCTTGGGCTGCATGCCGAAGCGGGCGACATGCTCGGCGGCCAGCAGCGTGGCATCGGCCAGTTCCTCGGCGGTCGGATCGGCTTTGACGTGGGTGTCGGTGAGGAAATAGGCGCCCTTGGTGGTGACCATCAGCGTCATGGTCGACAGATCGCGCACACCGGGCGCCGTGCCGATGATGTCACGGATATGGCGCAACCGGCTCATGAAGCGGCCTTCCAGACCGGCGATCATGGCGTCGGCCTCCCCGCGCGCCACGGCCAGCGCCGCGATCACGGTGCTGTTGGTGCGCACGAGGCTGCGGGCAGCTTCAGGGGTCACCCCGCGCCGGCCGGCAATCTCGAGGTAGCTGGTCACGTAGTCGCGATAGCGCGGGTCATCCTCGGGGTTGACCAGCGCGAAATCGCGCCCCGGCTGGATGGCCAGACCGAAGCGCTTGATGCGGGCCTCGACCACCGCAGGCCGCCCGATCAGGATCGGGATCGCCATGCCCTCCTCGAGCACGACCTGGGCTGCGCGCAGCACGCGCTCATCCTCGCCATCGGCATAGATCACGCGCTTGGGGTCGGCCTTGGCCTGGGTGAACAGCGGCTTCATGATGAAACCGGAGCGGAACACGAAGCGCGAGAGCTGCTCGCGGTAAACGTCCATGTCCGGGATCGGCTTCCTGGCCACGCCAGTGGCCATGGCCGCCTCCGCCACCGCCGGCGCAATGCGCATGATCAGGCGCGGATCGAACGGATTGGGGATCAGCGAAGCGTCGCCGAAGGTGCGCTGTTCGCCCCCGTAGGCGCGTGCCGCGACATCGGAAGGCGCTTCGCGCGCCAGCGCGGCGATGGCCCTGACGGCCGCAACCTTCATCTCCTCGTTGATCGTGGTGGCACCGCAATCGAGCGCCCCGCGGAAGATGTAAGGGAAGCACAGGACATTGTTGACCTGGTTGGGATAATCCGAGCGCCCGGTGCAGATCATCGCATCGGGTCGCACCTTCAGCGCCTCTTCGGGCATGATTTCGGGGTTCGGGTTGGCCAGCGCCATGATCAGCGGGCGGCGGGCCATCATCCGCGCCATCTCCGGCTTCAGCACATTGGCCGCCGACAGGCCAAGGAAGATGTCGGCCCCCTCGATCACCTCGGCGAGGGTGCGCTTGTCGGTGTCCTGGGCATAGACATCCTTCCAGCGATCCATCAGCACGGGCCGGCCCTTGTAGACCAGACCTTCGAGATCGTTGACCCAGATGTTGCCGACCGAAGCCCCCAGCCGGACCAGCAGGTTGAGGCAGGCCAGCGCCGCAGCGCCCGCCCCCGAGACCACGATCTTGACCTCGGCCAGCGACTTGTTGGCGATCTCGAGCCCGTTGGTCACGGCCGCCGCGACGATGATCGCGGTGCCGTGCTGGTCGTCATGGAACACCGGGATGCCCATGCGCGCTTTCAGCTTCTCCTCGATGTCGAAACACTCGGGGCCCTTGATGTCCTCAAGGTTGATGCCGCCGAACGTGGGCTCCAGCGCCGCCACCACATCCACGAACTTGTCGATGTCCTTCTGCTCGACCTCGATGTCGAACACGTCGATGCCGGCGAATTTCTTGAACAGGACCGCCTTGCCTTCCATCACAGGCTTGGAGGCCAGCGGGCCGATATCGCCAAGCCCGAGCACGGCGGTGCCGTTGGTAATGACGCCGACAAGGTTCTGGCGCGCCGTCAGTTCGGCTGCTTCCGCCGGGTCATCGACGATTGCCTCGCAGGCCGCGGCCACGCCGGGCGAATAGGCCAGCGCCAGATCGCGCTGGTTTCCGAGTGGCTTTGTCGCCTGGATCTCCAGCTTTCCGGGTTTGGGATAGCGGTGATAGACGAGCGCTCCGCTCCTGAGGTCGGCGGACAGGTTGCTCTTGGGCATCGGCGTGGCTTCCCCAGTCTGGCAGCGCGCGTCAGGCGACGCCCGCGCCGCGTCATCCCCGTTGGTAGAGCAAGTTGCGGCAAAGGGGAAACCGGTTTTGAGCCAGCAGCGGAAGCGGGCGAAACGCCTGGGTAACCACGATGTCCGGGAGGCAGGGAAGTTTGGTTGTATTTTATTAAAATGCGCCGATTACGCCGTTTTCACGGTATTGTTTTAACGATCGCGAAAAGGTTGGGGCGTAGCTCTCATGGCTTGAAGGTCATCAGGCGGGGGAGGCTCGCATGTTTTCGAAGTTCAGGCAGATGTCGACCCGCTTCCAGCGCGACGAGCGCGGCGCGGTTGCCATCATCTTCGGCCTGGCCCTGCTGCCGATGATGGGCCTCACGGGTGCCGCCGTCGATTACAACCGGGCCTCGCTGGCGCGCACGGCTGCCAATGTCGCCGCCGATTCCGCCGCGCTTGCCACGGTCAAGGCCACGGGCACGTTCGAGCAGCGCAAGCTGGTTGGCCAGAAGGTTCTGGAAGCCAACATGCCGCTCGGCAATGGCTACGAGAGCTACGCGGTCAACATCGAGCAGATTCTCAAGGATGGCGTCGAAACCGGCGTAAAGGTCAAGATCACCGGCGAGATCAACACCTCGATGCTGAGCATCGTCGGCATGCCGGTCATCAAGTTCACGTCGGAAGCGGAGGCCACCAACGGCCAGAACGAGCTGATCGACGTCGTCTTCGTGCTCGACACCACCGACTCGATGCAGGGCAACCGCCTTGCCACACTCAAGTCCGCGACCACAGCGCTGATCCAGGATTTCGAGGCCCGTCGTGGCAACGTCGATCAGATTCGCGCCGCAATCGTGCCCTTCGCGCAGTATGTCAACATCGGCATGAGCAACAGGAACCAGCCTTGGCTGGACGTGCCCGCCGACTACCGCCCGATCCGGGCGATCCGAACCGCCGCTGCACGGTCGATGGTGTGAGCCGGCCCTGTCCGCGTCCGCCGCGCGCTGGTTACAACACGCAGCAGTGCGACACGGTCCGTGGTCCCGGCATGGTTGAACAGTGCAACAACACCGGTGGCCAGTGGTTCCGCTGGACCGGCTGCGTGGGCTCGCGCAACGCGCCGAACAACACCATTGACGGCAACTACTCGGTCAAGATTCCCGGCCTGCTGAACACCAATTGCGGCTCGCCGGTGCAGGACTGGACCACCAACCTTGCCTCGGTGCGCACCATGATCAACGGGCTGAACACGGCCGGGGAAACCTATCTGCCTTCGGGCCTGATCTGGGGCTGGCGCATGCTCTCGACGCAGATCCCGTTCACGGGCCGCGCCTCGACCGAAGGCAAGCCGGTGCGTCGCTACATGATCCTCGTCACCGACGGCCAGAACACCAAGTCGGCCACTTTCCCCAAGCATGATGGCAACAGCACCGCCGCTGCCAACACCACCACCCGCACGATCTGCGAGAACATGGCCAAGGACAAGGACAGCGCGATCAAGCTCTATACCATCGCCTTCGAGGTCAATGATGCGACCGTGAAGACGCTGTTGAACCAGTGCTCGTCCTTGAACGGTGGCGAATTCTTCGATGCCGCCAACGCTGCCCAGTTGCTCTCGGCGCTGAAGAACATCGGCGGTCAGATGACCCAGATGCGGCTGACCAAGTAAGCGCACCAAGTCACCGCACGCCGACCTGGCATCCTGACACGGCTGTCAGGTTTGCCATCCGCCACAAGACCGGGCCCGACGGCCCGGTCTTGCCATGTCGGATGCCGCACTCGGCGGCAGGTTGCCGGCAACGGGCCGCGCCCGATCAACAGCCTCAGAACAGGCTGCCGGTCACAGCCGGCATGGGCGGCGCGTTGGTGCCCTGCGCCGGGGCTCCGGTCTCGTTGCTGGCGGCCTGCGATCTTGCCGAAGCAGGCAATTGCAGCACCGTTGCCCGCTGGCCATTGGCCAGGTGCGTGAGGTTGACCACGAGCCCGTCCGGGAACTCCAGTGCGTCGTGGTAGGCGTAAGGCTGGTCCATGTTGATCTGGCGGAAGCGTGCCACGCGGGACGCGATCCGCTTCCTTGGCAGCAGTCCCAGGGCGCGGTCGATTTCCACATCCTTGTCGAAGGCGATCTCCGCTCCGGGCGGAATGCAGACCACCACGCCGGGTTGGCCGATCGCAGCAAAGCCGCGCGTGCCTGTCAGCGCAAACGAGGTCGTGACAAGCTGGTCGCCGACCTTGGCCGGAGTGGATGCAACATTGTGCAGACTGTAGTCACACATCGCTCATTCTCCTGCGTTGGGCGAGGAGCAGCCGGGATGACTGGTCCCGCGTTCATCGCCTACCAGCCAAGCATGGCGAAGCTGCGGCATCCCCGCGGCAGGCCGGCTCAGGCCACCGCGTTGCCTTCCACGCGGATGCCGGCGGCGCGCCGGTCGGCACCTTGGGTCAGGTCCCCGGTGATGGTCTTGCCGTATTCGGTGCCGACCACGGCCCCGATGCGCGAATTGGAGATGACGTTGTTGGCAACGACCACGTTGCGCTCCTTCGGCACCAGGCTGACGCCGATGCCGATGCCGCAGGCGCGCACCATGTTGCCGGTGGCGACGAGGTTGCGCATGGCCCAGGACCAGCCCAGCGCGATGCCGACATCCGAGGCTTCCTCGATCACGTTGCCGGTCACCGACGCCTCGGCCTCGACATGGATGCCGGTGCCGCCGACCAGCACCACGCCCTTGGGCGCCAGCCCGCGCCGCGCCCGCCGCACGATGTTGTTGGCGCAGATCGCCAGCCGTCCGCCATGGTCGAGATTGGTGATGCTGAAGCCCTGCGCCACATCCTCGGCGATGTTGTTGGCCATCACCGTGCCTTCGAAGGCGAACTCGGAATAATAGCCCACCTCGCCGCAGCGCCGGCCATTGTTGCCCAGCATCTGCACGGCCGAGCCTGAATTGTTGCGGATGAAGGTCAGCGCGCAATCGCGGAAGGCATTGCCTTCGACGATCACCCCGCTGGCCCTGAACAGCACCACGCCATTGCCGTTCTGGCCATCGCCGCCGGCCTCGATGCGGACGCGGGCAATGCGGTTGCCGCTGATGCGCGAATTGTCGTCACCGGCCTGCGTGCGCCACAGGGCGATGGCGTTGTTGCCGATGTCCTCGACGATGTTGCGGTCGATCATCAGCCCGCGCGAATCGAGGCTGAACAGGCCATGGTCGCGCGCACCGGTGATCTTGCAGCGCTCCACGCGCCCGCCCGTCCTGAGCAGGGACAGGCCCGACACGCCAGCCTCGCGAAACTCGCAATCCTCGACCGACAACTCGGCCACATCCTCGGTTTGCAGCAGGCCCGTGCGCGCCGGTGCCGCCAGCGACAGCCCGTCCAGCACCAGCCCGCTGATCGCGGCGCGGCGGATGCGGCGGGCCAGCAACAGCGGTCCGGGTTTGGCTGCCGCGAGCACGGTCGCACCCGGCACGCCGATCAGCCACATGCCTTCGGGCAGCACGACCTCGCTGATGCGGTAGCGGCCCGGTTGCAGCAGCAGCGGAGCCTGACGCTTCGCCGCCTCGACCAGCGCCTCCTGCAAGCGCCGCGACTGGTCATCGGCAGAGCCGGCCCTCAGCCCGAATTGTGCCGCATCCAGCCCAAGGTTGCCAAGCGCGCCGCCGGCAGGGCCGCTGCCCGGTGTCGCCGGCGCGGTCTGCGCCACGACGCGCTGGATCTGCGCTTCGGCGCGCCCTGCGGCGGCGGCTGTGCCAATCAGGGCCAGTCCCAGAAATCCACGACGTGCGAGCATGTGCGATCCCTCCGCTTGCCGGCCGATGGATCAAGCCTCATGCCAGCGGGTGCTGTGCCAATCTGCGACAGCGGGCATCCGTTGCCATCCGCACCGCGATTGCCGCCAGCGCCGATACCAGCGCCGCCTCCGCTGGCCGCCAGCGCGCCATCCGCCGGGACGGCATGGTGCCCGGCGCAGGCCGTGGCCATGGCACATGCACGAACAGCACGGGCCGTCCCGCCGCCTGTTCGAGCGCCGCCGCATACACGGCATTGCACAGGTAGCGCCCGGCGCTGGGCGAGATGCGCGCCCTGATGCCGGCCCGCTGCAAGGTGGCGAGTGCCGGCCCGAGCGCCGCCGTGCTGGTCAGCGGCAGGTCACTGCCGGGAGCATGCATCGCCCCGCCTGCACCGCCGGCATCGGCATGGAGCGGGCTGTCGAGCCGGCGCGCGTGGCGCTCCACCCGCACCATGCGCGAGCGCGAGGCCAGCCCGAGCAGCAGCACGGCGTCGGGGCGGGCATCGGCCAGCAGGACGCCGAGTTGCCGCCGCGCCAGATCATAGCGCACGGTCAGCCGCCCGCCCTGCGCGTGAGGGCCTGTCAGGCGGCGCGCAAGCTGCGCACTGACCCGTGCCATCAGCCGTTCGGTCGGATTGACGCGCACGCCCGGAAACGGCCCGAAGCCTGTCACCAGCACGGTGCAGCCCGTTGCGGGCGGGCGATGAGGCACCGGTGTTGCTTGTTCGGCTGCGCGGGTCATGGCAAGGGAACATACTGCAAGCCCGGCAACAGGCCAGAGGCCGACTGCCGGGCGCAAGGGATCATGGGACATGGCCAGATGAGCCGCATCGAGAAGCCGTTGGCCCGGCGCTGGGGAGGCCTTCTGCTGCTGGCGCTGCTCGCCGGCTGCGCGGGACGTCCGCCCTCGGCGCTGGCGCCGGTCGCGCCGATTCCCGCCGAAGCCCGGCAGGTTGAGCTTCTGGTGAGCACCACACGCCGCGAAGCCGCCGATCCCGCGGTGCTGTTCAGTGGCGAGCGCCAGCAGGACACCAGCTTCGCCAGCCTGTCGATCAGCATTCCGCCCGGCCATGTCACGGGCGACATCGCCTGGGCGCAGAGTGGCCAGCCAGACCCGGCCAGGCACTTCGCCGCAGCCGGTGCCCGCCGCCTCGCGCCCGCTGCCTTCACCACGAGCTTGCGCCAGCGCATCGCCAGGACAGGCCGCTCCCATGTGCTGGTGTTCGTGCACGGCTACAACACGCGCTTTGACGAGGCCGCGTTCCGTTTCGCCCAGATCGTTCACGATTCAGAGGCGAAGGTGACGCCGGTCCTGTTCAGTTGGGCCTCCTGGGGCACCTTGTCGGCCTACCCCTATGATCGCGTCAGCGCCGAGATTGCCCGCAACGGCCTCGAAAGCCTGCTGGCGAAGCTGGCAAATGATCCCGCCGTCAGCGAGGTCTCCGTGCTGGCCCACTCGATGGGGGGCTGGCTGGCCGTCGAAGCGATCCGCCAGATGGCCATCCGCAACGGCCGCATCAACGGGCGCATCCGCAATCTCATGCTGGCCGCGCCCGACATCGACATCGATGTTGCCCGGCAGAACAGCCGCGATTTCGGCAGCTATCGCCCCAAGGTGTCGCTGTTCGTCTCGCGCGATGACCGCGCTCTCGATGTCTCGCGCTTCATCTGGGGCAGCCGGGACCGGCTTGGCTCGATCGACCCGGACGCCGAACCCTACCGCTCGAATCTGGCGAAGAACGGCGTCGATGTCATCGATCTGACCAGCATCAAGACCGGCGACCGGACCGGCCATGCCAAGTTCGCCCAGAGCGCAGAGGTGGTGCGCCTGATCGGCGGGCGCCTCGCCGCCGGCCAGACCCTCGGCGGTGCCACCAGCGCCACCGAACAGGCCGGCCTGCTGACCCGCGGCACGCTCAGCGCCGTCGGACAGGTGCTCACCGCGCCGCTGACACTGGCCGAGCCGGCAGGGCCCACCGAAGGCGGAACGCTCGCGCCGGCAGGGCCGCTGCCCTAAAATCGCCGCTGTCCTGCGGCCATGGGTGGCGGATGCCCGGCCCGTGCTGGCGCGGGCCTGATCCTGCGCCGGCCATCCTTACCCGATCTTAACCCTTCCCCTGGCCTTAAGGGCCGAACTCTCTCCCAGTCTGGTTGTTGCCGTGCCCCGCATGAGCCTGATGCGTTCCTTGTGCCGTCCGTTGTTCGTCAGCTTGCTGGCGGCAAGCCTTGGCGGCTGCCTGTTCAACGAACGTGGCCTCGAATCGCCCTATCAGGTGGCCCGTGAGGGTTTGACGCCGATCCAGGAAGACCCTGTCGTGCTGGTCGCCACCACCCGCAAGCCCGTGACCGGCCTGCGCCAGAGCCCGTTCTTCACGGCAGATCGCGGCCCCGGCCTCGCCTTCGCCGAGGCGCGGCTCAATCCGCCCGACCGCAGCATCACCGGCTCGATCACCTCCGTCGTGACCTCGCCGTGGAGTGTCAGCGCGGTTGGCGGCGGTGCCACCGCCAATGCCGCCTCGGCCTTCGCCCAGGCGGCCAATGGCAAGGACGTGCTGCTGTATGTGCACGGCTTCAACGAGACCTTCGAGACGGCGGTTGCCAGCGCGGCCCAGTTGTCCGATGGCGTCAATTGGTCCGGCAGGACGGCACTGTTCAGCTGGCCATCGGGCGGGCGGCTGATCGCCTACCAGTATGACCGCGAGAGCGCGATGTGGTCACGCGATGCCTTCGAGAGTGCCCTGACGGCGCTGGCCGCCAACCCCACCATCGGCCGGGTCCACATCGTCGCCCATTCGATGGGCACGCTGCTGACGCTGGAGACCCTGCGCCAGTTGCGCAGCGAGGCTGGCGAAGCGGCGGTCAACAAGATCGGCGCAGTCGTGCTGGCCTCGCCGGACATCGACATCGACCAGTTCGAGCAGACGGTGAAGCGGCTCGGGCCGGTGGCGCAGCGCATCACGGTGATCTCGGCCACCAATGACCGGGCGCTCGCCGTCTCCGCCCGGCTGGCCGGCGGCATCGCCCGCGCCGGTTCCGCCGAACGCGAGCGGCTGACGGCCCTTGGCGTGCGCGTGGCCGATGCCTCCGATTTCGGCGGGCGTCTGCAGATCATCCGGCACGACCTGTTTCTCAGCGACAGCGATGTCCGGCAGGTGATTGCCCGCGCCATCCAGCGCGCGCGCTGAAGAGCGGATCAGGCGGCCTCACTCGGCCTTGAAGAAGCCCATCCGGCGCAGCACCTGCATCAGCACATGACGGCCTGACAGGCTCTCGGGCCCGGCCACCCGCCGGGCGGACTGGACCGTCCATGGCGTGGTGGTGCTGGCACGCTCGCGCTGGTTGAAGGCGGCCATGGCATCGTTGTAGCGGGCAATCGCCGCATCCTGCCTGTCGAGCTCGTAGCGGCCATGGTGCAGCACCGCCTCCTGCGGCAGACGCGGCTTGACCGAGCCTTCCCGGCCCTCCGCCGCAAAGCCGATGCAAAGCCCGAACACCACGGCGCTGGCCGGCGGCAGGCCGACAAGTTCCGCCACGGCTTCGGGCTGGTTGCGCATCCCGCCGATATAGACGGTGGACAGGCCCAGGCTTTCGGCAGCGACGCAAGCATTCTGCGCGGCGAGCGCCGCATCGATGGCGGCCACCAGAAACATCTCAAGCGTGTCATTGCCGGCATGGGGCAGGCCGGCGCGGGCGGCCACGCGGTTGAGGCGTGCCAGATCGGCAAGGAACAGCAGGAAGACCGGGCATTCCTCGATGTGCTTCTGGCCGCCCGCCAGTTCCGCGCAGCGCGCCTTCACCGCCGGGTCCGTGACCGCGATGACGCTCCAGGTCTGGAGATTGGACGAGGTTGCTGCCGATTGCGCCGCCGCGATGATCGCCTCCAGCGCGCCATCGGGCAGCGGATCGGGCCGATAGCCGCGCACCGAGCGATGGCTGAGCATCAGCTCGATGGCAGGCGTGGTCAGCGTCGTCGCCGGCGCGTCACGGTCGCCATAGCGAAGGGAGAGGGAGGAGGTCATGGGCGCTCGCTGGGGCTGTGGTCAGCGTCCGCCATCGCACGGGCTTGGGGTCGGCAACAAGCCTGCACGTGCAACGCTCACTCCGCCGCGCTCCGTTGCGCATAGCCCAGGCGCGCGTTCAACTCCTCCAGCAGCCGCGCCGCAGCTTCGGGAATGACAGTGCCGGGCGGGAAGATCGCCGAAGCGCCGGCTTGATACAGCGCCTCGAAATCCTGCGGCGGGATCACGCCGCCAACCACGATCATGATGTCCGGCCTGCCGGCCTTCTCCAGTGCCGCCTTCAGCGCCGGCACCAGCGTCAGGTGGCCTGCGGCCAGCGACGAGACGCCGATGATGTGGACATCGCTGTCGGTGGCCTGACGGGCCGCCTCTTCGGGCGTGGCGAACAGCGGGCCGATGTCGACGTCGAAGCCGAGATCGGCAAAGGCCGAGGAAATCACCTTCTGGCCGCGATCATGCCCGTCCTGACCCATCTTGGCGACGAGGATGCGCGGCTTGCGGCCATCATTCTCGGCAAAGGCCTCGCACATGCCCTGCACCCGGATCACCGCGAAGGATTCAGGCCCCGCCTCGCGCTTGTAGACGCCCTTGATCGACTGGATCTCGGCACGGTGGCGGCCGAACACCGCTTCCATCGCGGCGGAAATCTCGCCCACGGTCGCGCCCTTGCGGGCAGCCTCGATCGACAGGGCCAGCAGGTTGCCCTTGCCACGCGCCCCTTCGGTGAGGGCGGCCAGCGCGGCCTTGCAGCCGGCCCCGTCGCGGCTGGCGCGCAAGTGTTCGAGCTTGGCGATCTGCTCGGCCCTGACGGCGGCATTGTCGACCTTGAGCACGTCGATCTCGGCTTCCGACGACGGCTTGAACACGTTCACGCCGATGATCTTCTGGTGGCCTTCATCGATGCGCGCCTGTGTGCGGGCCGCCGCTTCCTCGATGCGCAGCTTGGGGATGCCCTTGCCGATGGCCTTGGCCATGCCGCCCAGCGCCTCGATCTCCTGCATGTGCGCCCAGGCGCGCGCTGCCAGATCGGCCGTCAGTTTCTCGACATAATGCGAGCCGCCCCAGGCATCGATGATGCGGGTCGTGCCGCTCTCCTGCTGGAGCACGATCTGGGTGTTGCGGGCGATGCGGGCGGAGAAGTCTGTCGGCAGGGCCAGCGCCTCGTCGAGGCTGTTGGTGTGCAGCGACTGGGTGCCGCCTTGGGTCGCCGCCATGGCCTCGACCATGGTGCGGGTCACGTTGTTGAACACGTCCTGCGCGGTCAGCGACCATCCGGAGGTCTGACAATGGGTGCGCAGCGGCAGCGACTTGTCGCTTCTGGCGCCGAAATCCTTGACGAGCTTGGCCCAGATCAGCCGCGCGGCCCGGAGCTTGGCCACCTCCATGAAGAAGTTGGTGCCGATGGCCCAGAAGAAGGACAGGCGCGGCGCGAACGCGTCGATGTCCAGCCCCGAGGCGAGGCCGGCCCGGATGTACTCGGCCCCGTCCGCCAGCGTATAGGCCAGTTCGAGATCCTGCGTCGCGCCCGCTTCCTGCATGTGGTAGCCGGAAATCGAGATCGAGTTGAACTTGGGCATGTGCACGGAGGTATGGGCGAAGATGTCGCCGATGATCCGCATCGAGGCATCGGGCGGGTAGATGTAGGTGTTGCGGACCATGAACTCCTTGAGGATGTCGTTCTGGATCGTGCCGCTGAGCTTGGCCTGGCTCACGCCCTGCTCCTCCGCCGCCACGATGTAGAGCGCCAGCACGGGCAGGACCGCGCCGTTCATGGTCATCGACACGCTCATCTGGTCGAGCGGAATGCCGTCGAACAACTGCCGCATGTCGAGGATGGAATCGATCGCGACGCCCGCCATCCCGACATCGCCGGCCACGCGCGGATGGTCTGAGTCATAGCCCCGGTGGGTGGCCAGATCGAAGGCGACCGACAGGCCCTTCTGGCCCGCCGCCAGGTTGCGCCGGTAGAAGGCGTTGGAATCCCGCGCCGTCGAGAAGCCGGCATATTGCCGGATCGTCCACGGCTGGTTGACATACATGGTGGGGTAGGGGCCGCGCACGAAGGGCGCGAGGCCGGGCCAGGTGTCGACGAAATCGAGCCCGGCCAGATCAGCCCCGCTGTAGCGCGGCTTGACCACGATGCCTTCCGGCGTCAGCCAGCCGTCGGGCTCGGGCTCGGGCTCGGGGGCTGGCGCGGCGGCGGCCTGTCCGCTCCGGGCGGTCAGGGCAGGCCAGCCCGGCAGGGCCGCGAAATCGGGCATCGTCGCCGCAGCGGCGGCTTGATCAGGCTGTCGCGTCATCGCGCACCTCGTTCAAGGACAGCATCGCATCCAGACACACGATCATATCACATCCGGTGAAGATGAAACCGGCCACGCCGGCACTCAGGAACCGGGCTTCGTGCTCGCCGGGCCGCCCCGCCAGCCAGACCGCTTCCGCGCCGCTGGCACCCAGGGCGATGGCCGCGTCCGCAGCTTCGGCCGCATAGCTCTCGTCGCTGCCGCAGAGCACGGCGAGGGCCGCCCCGCTGGCCTTGAAGGCCTCGGTCAGAGCCATGAGGTCGGTGCCGCCATCCGCCTCGGCAACCGTGTCAGGCTCCCGCGCCGAAAGCCCCCCGGCGGCCAGCAGGCCTCTGGCGAAATCGGCACGAGGGCGATAGCCGGAAGCTGGGCCCAGGCCTGCAAGGAACACCGGCTTCAGCCGCCCCGAGCCTGCCAGTGCCGCGGCGCGGTCGCGCAGGGCCTCGAAGGGCTCTGACAGGCGCGCGGTCGGCAATGGCGTGATGCTCAACGAGCCGCCTTCCGCCTGCCGCGCCGGCACGGGTGCGATGTCCAGCACCCGTTCCGGTGTCTCGCCGAGATCGGGATAGGAGCTGGTGCCGGTGAGCGCGGCCTTGCCGGTGGCCATCTCGCCATCACGGCGCGCCCTGACAGCGGCAATCCGCGCCTGCAGATGCCCGTCGCACAGCGAGGCCACCAGCCCGCCCTCGCGTTCGATCTCCTGGAACGCCTCCCAGGCCTGGGCGCAGACCTGGTCCGTCAGCGCCTCCAGCGCGCCCGAGCCTGCCGCCGGATCGACCACGCGCCACAGGTGGCTTTCCTCCATCAGCACGGATTGCGTGTTGCGGGCCACGCGCCGGGCAAAGCCATCGGCCAGCCCCAGCGCCGTGGTGTGCGGCAGCACGGCCACGCTGTCCGCCCCGCCGACACCGGCGGCAAAGGCCGCGATCGCGTTGCGCAGCATGTTCACCGGCGTGTCGCGCCGTGTCAGCATGCGAAAGGCGGTTTCGGCATGGATCGAGACCGGTGCCTGGTCGAGCCCGCAGGCGCGCTGCACCTCGGCCATCAGCCGGCGCAGGGCCCTGATCTTGGCGATCCCGGCAAACTGGTCGGCATCGATGGCGAGCGCGAAAGACAGGGCCCGTTCGGCCTGCGCCAGCGGCACGCCGCAACCCGCCAGCGCCCGCATGTAGGCCGAAGCCGAAGCCAGCGCATAGGCCAGTTCCTGGGCCTCAGACGCGCCGGCCTCATGCGCAATGCGCCCGTCGCAAGCGAAGAACGGCCCGCGAAAACCCTGCCCGCCGAACTCGCCCATCATGTCGCCCAGGCGGATGCCGACATCGGCCCATGGGGCCAGCAGCACGCCGCTGCGCGCCAGAAGCCCGATCGGATCAATGCCGAAATCGATGTCGAGATCGGCCGGCGTCAGTCGCTGGCTTTTCACCACCTCGGCAAACAGCCGGCAGGCAATGCGCGCCTGGGGCGCTGGTTCGAGCCTGATCCGGACGAGATCGAGGCTGACGCCGGCCAGTGCCGCCGCCAGCGTCGCGGCATCGGTGGTCGGCAGGCCGAAGCCGCGCGCCCCGCGCGAGCCATGAAACACGAGGGTCAGCCCGTCCGCGCCGCCCTCGAGATCGGCAAGGGCCAGGCTTGACGCCTCGCCCGCCACCGGATGATCGACGCGCGCGGTGATGCCCCAGCGGCTGCCGGCACGCGCCCCGGCCACTGGCTCCGCATCATGCCGGCGCTGGTAGAGCGGCTGGATGACAAGGCCGCCGGCGCTGCGCGTGACCAGCTTGCGTTCGAAATCGCCGCCCTTCAGCGCCTTGATGGCTGCGGCGCGCCACTCCGCCTCGCTGGCGGCAGGAAACGGATTGCTGGGCGGTGCGTCGGCCATCGGGGCGTGCTTTCGCTGGTCTGTCATGCCCGCCTGTCTTGCCATGGCCCCGCCATCAGGCAAATCCCCTGTTCGTCGCATGCCGCTCCCGGCCGTGCCCTGCCTGCGGGGCCGGTTGCACGGGCGCAAGGCTCAGGCAAAGCTGGCGTTCAGACGAACTGGCCGAGCCCCGGAATGGCCCCGACGATGGCACCCATGGCGTCCTCGCCGGCCTTCTCGCGGCCAAAGGCAAACATCTCCCGCGAGACGCTCTGCACCTGGCCCATCGACAGGCCCGCGCCCATCAGGGAAGCCCCGAGGCCCATCACGCCGCCACCGCCCGGCATCATGCCGGCAAGGCCGCCCATCAGGCCACCGCCGCCAGTATTGGCCGCCATCACCGCTTCCGCACCGGGAAGGGCTCCGACCAGTTGGCTGACTTCCGCTGCCGGGCCTTCCTTTTGCAGGAAGTTCAGGATCATGCCGACGGCCTTGGTGGCGAGGCCTGCATCGATGCCGGCGGCCGCCGAGATGCGCGCGATCAGTTCTTCCATCGGAATGTTCCTGCTGTGCCTGGGCTTGTTGTCATCTTGGGCGCATGCCCAAGCCATGGGCGTCCTTGTCGCCCTGCCGCGCCCTGAAATCAAGATGGCAATCAGCGGGCGTGCCGCTCCAGCACTCCGAGCCTCATCCTGAGCCTGTCGAAGGATGAGCGTCACGGCCCATCACCGCCTCATGGCCTTCGACAGGCTCAGGGTGAGGATGGGGCGCTGCCCAGACAGCGATGTGACAGCATCGCTGCCCTCGCAAAGCCGGAAAACACCTGTTAAAGCGGCTTCAGACCACGCATGCACAGCAGGATCTCCCCATGGCCGACAAACTGATCATCCCCGAAGGCACCTTCCTCGTCGGCAAGAGCCACAAGCCCGAATTGCTGACCCTGAAGCTGGCAAACCGCCACGGGCTGGTGACGGGCGCGACCGGCACCGGCAAGACGGTGACGCTCCAGGTCATGGCCGAGGGCTTCGCGCGGGCCGGGGTGCCGGTCTTTGCCGCCGACATCAAGGGCGATCTCAGCGGCATCGGCGCGCCGGGCGATGCCAAGCCGCCCTTCGTGAAACGCGCCGATGAACTGGGCGTGGCTTACGAACCGGAGCAGTTCTCCACCGTGTTCTGGGACCTGTTCGGCGAGCAGGGCCACCCGATCCGCGCCACGGTCTCGGAGATGGGACCGCTCCTGTTGGCCCGCCTGCTCGATCTCAACGACACCCAGGAGGGCGTGCTCAACATCGCCTTCCGCATTGCCGACGAACAGGGCCTGCTGCTGCTCGACCTGAAGGACCTGCGCGCGATCCTGACCCATATCGCCGAGAATGCCGCCAGCCTGACGGTGCAGTATGGCAACATCTCGCCGCAGACGGTGGGCACCATCCAGCGCCAGTTGCTGGTGCTGGAAAACCAGAAGGGCGAGGTCTTCTTCGGCGAGCCGGCGCTGGACATCAACGACCTGATGCGCACCGACCGCGACGGGCGCGGCATCGTCAACATCCTGGCCGCCGACAAGCTGATGGCCAATCCGCGCCTGTATGCCACCTTCCTGCTCTGGCTGTTGTCCGAACTGTTCGAGGAACTGCCCGAGGTCGGCGATCTGCCGCAGCCCAAGCTGGTGTTCTTCTTCGACGAGGCGCACCTGCTGTTCAACGGCGCACCCAAGGTGCTGCTCGAAGCGGTCGAGACCGTGGTGCGCCTGATCCGCTCCAAGGGCGTCGGCGTGTATTTCGTCACCCAGAACCCGCTCGATATCCCGGATACGGTGCTGGCCCAGCTCGGCAACCGCGTGCAGCATGCCTTGCGTGCGTTCACCCCGCGCGACCAGAAGGCGGTCAAGGCCGCCGCCGAGACCTTCCGGCAGAACCCGAAGTTCAAGACCGAGGATGCCATCACCCAGTTGGCCGTGGGCGAGGCGCTGATCTCGATGCTGGAAGGCAAGGGCGTGCCGTCCATCGTGGAACGCGCACTGGTCGCCCCGCCCATGGCGCAGGTCGGGCCGGTGACGGCCTCGGTGCGCCAGCAGGCCATGGCGTCGTCGGGGCTGCGCGGCAAGTATGACACCGAGGTCGACCGCGAGAGTGCCTACGAGGTGCTGATGAAGCGCAAGGGGCTTGATCCGGCCAACCCGAACGCGCCGGCCCAGCAGGCCGGCACGGGCGGCATCGGCGGCATGCTCGAAGGCATGTTCGGTGGCGGCGCGCCCAAGCCGGGCCAGAAGGGCCGCACCACCCAGTCCATGTCCGAGAAGATCATGACCAGCGCCGCCCGTTCGGTCGCGTCCTCGGTGGGGCGCCAGATCGGCTCGGCCATCATCCGCGGGGTGCTGGGCAGCATCCTGGGCGGACGCAGGTGAAACCCCGAACCCGTCATGGCCGGGTCAGGCCGTGACGGGTTCGGGCCCGACCATCATTCCGCCCGCATGCCGAGAGCGCACCGGTGACGGCGCCGGCGATCAGGACGGTGCGGCGGCTGAGACCGGTTTCGCCTCCCTCTTGCAAACGCTTCATTACACCACCCATTTTCCCTGCATTGGCATCACCGCCGCACATCAAGACTGCCGCCCGCCATCGCCGCTTCCACTTCCGGGACGGAGACGCGGTTGAAGTCTCCCGGGATCGAGTGTTTCAGGGCACCGGCGGCGACGGCGAAATCGATCGTGTACTGCTGATCCCTACCCATCATCAATCCGTGCAATGCACCGGCTGCAAAGGCATCTCCGCCGCCGATCCGGTCGATCACGCCTGGCAGTTCATGGACGGGCGAAATCCAGCGCGCGTCGCGGGTGACAAGTTCGCCGGCGATTGCCTGGTCATCCACAGACGATTGCTGACGGGTCGTCGCGGCGATAGCGGTCAGGCGCGGGAACGCGGCGAAAGCTGCTTCGAATGCGGCTTCCCGGCTTTCGAAGCGTGATCTCAGGATCAGCGCTATATCGCGCTCGTTGATGAAGGCGTAAGTGGCCGAAGCGAGGATTTCGCGCAGGATCGCGGGGCCGTCTCCGTTCCAGGCCTCCCAGAGGAGCGCGCGGTAATTTCCGTCAAATGACACGGGAACACCTGCCGCGTTGGCGGCTTTCACAGCGCGGATCGCCGCCTCTGCAGCCCTGGGTCCGATGGCGGGCGTGACGCCGGACACGTGGAAAAGGTTCGCACCCGGAAGGATCGTGGACCAATCCATTGCATCCGGAGCCGCCTCGGCAAAGGCAGACCCCGCGCGATCATATGTGATTCCCGAAGGCCGGCGCACAGCGCCGGGCTCAAGGAAGTAGAGACCCATTCGCTTCGGGGAGCGCTGCACTGCGCGGGTTTCAACATTGTGACGGCGCAGTTCTCCCAGTGCAGCCGAGCCCAGCGGATTGGCAGCCACGATGCTGGCAAATGAAACAGCGTGACCAAAATTCGCGAGCGAGACAGCGACGTTTGCTTCCGCGCCACCGACGCACACATCCAGGGCATGGGATTGCAACAGACGCTCACTGCCCGGCGCCGTGAAGCGCAGCAGGAGTTCACCAAAACAGACCACCCGCGCCATGTTGCTATCCTCTCCGTCCCGATCTACCGCGCGAGCCAGCCGCCATCGACGGCGAGGACTGTGCCATGCACATAGTCAGACGCGCGCGATGCCAGGAACACTGCCGCGCCTGCCAGATCGGATGGTTGCCCCCAGCGGCCCGCCGGTATGCGGCCAAGGATCTCCGAGTTACGCTTTTCGTCCGCTCGCAGAGCATCTGTATTGTTGGTCGCGAAATAGCCGGGCGCGATGGCGTTGACGTTGATACCGTGTTTTGCCCACTCGTTGGCGAGAAGTTTGGTCAGGCCCGCGATGCCGCTCTTGGATGATGTATAGCTTGCCACACGGATACCGCCCTGGAAGGACAGCATCGATGCTATGTTGATGATCTTCCCGCCCTCGCCCGAGGACACCATTGAGCGGGCAACCGCCTGAGTCAGGAAGAAGACAGACTTCAGGTTCACGTCCATCACTTCGTCCCAGTCTGCCTCCGTGAAATCGAGCGCATCGTTGCGTTTGATCGTGCCCGCATTGTTCACGAGGATATTGACGGGCCCGAAAGCAGCTTCGGCCTTTGCGGCCACATCACCGGCGATTGACGGCCGGGTGAAATCGGCCGGAACGAAGGCGAACTTGCGCCCCAGCGCCTTGACGGCGGCTTCGGTGTCGGATGGCACAGAGCGCCCGGCGGCAACAATGTCCGCGCCTGCTGCAGCGAGGCCGACCGCAAGCCCCTGCCCCAGACCCGTATTCGCACCCGTGACGAGCGCTACCTTGCCTTCAAGGCTGAATGTATTGAGGCTCATGGATCCCTCCAGCTACACGTACCCGCCTGTGCGCAGGCAGAGGGCGATCAGACCGCCAGCACGCCCTTCAGGTAGTCGGACATCGCCTTGTCCTGCGAGTTCGCGAAGAAGTACTGCTGGAACTTCTCACCCGAAATGGCAGTCTTGAGAAGGTCCTGGTCGATGGTCTTGAGTACCGTGAGCATATCGTGGCAGGAGGATTTCTTCAGTTCACTGAGTATACCGCGATTCTTCGCCATGACGGCGGCGCGCTCCTTCGGATACCCGGCGCCCCGCTCACCCTCGAACAGCTTGCGATAGCAGTCCTGCAGATTGAGTTCGGCCGCCCAGCCGAAGCCCTTTGCATAGGGCATGGAAATCGCGTTGCCATCATTGATCTGGCCGAACAGGAAGGCGTCCGTCGGATCAACGATGAGGCCGCAGAAGACGCCCGGCATGGAATTGCACGCGAGGTTCGAACCCATACCCGTGCCGCAGCCGGTGACGATGAAGTCAGCGGCTCTGGAGTTGATCAGGATGCCCGCCAGGACGCCGATCATCGGATAGGTCAGATGGGCTTTGTCTTCCGGCGTATACATTCCGTAGTGAAACACCTCATTGCCGAGCGGCTCGGCCACAGCCTTCAGCGCGTCGTGGACGATGCTGCTTTTTGCAGCCTGACTGTTCTCGATGATGAGCGCGATTTTCATGCGGGGCTCCCTGCCGTTTCTTTTTTGGTAACCGGTGTCATATCAACAGGACATGCGAACCGCAAGCGACTTCTCAGCCCAAATCGTCCGTCAACCTGCCCTGGGCGGCTGGGCGGAGGATTCGCGCACAACAATCTCTGGCGCAAAGCTTATAATTTCAGAGGGCGGATTGCCGGCAGCCTGGTCCAGCAACAGTTTCGCTGCCGCCCTGCCCATCTCGCGGATCGGAAGACGCACGGTCGTGAGCGCGGGCCAGAGACGTCCCGCAATCGGCGTGTCGTCGAAGCCGACAATCGAGATATCTTCCGGGATTCGCAAACCGGCCTTGCGGACGGCGACATAGGCGCCGGTGGCCATTTCATCATTGCCTGCAAACACGGCGGTCGGCCGGCGTTTGGCATAGATCAGGCGCTCCATCGCCTGCAGGCCGGAATCGAAAGTGTAGCCTGCCTCGGCGATCATGTCGGGCGGAAGTTTGCGTCCGGATTCGGCGAGGCCGCGGACAAAGCCGTTGCGCCGCTCATGTGCGGACCGGAACGTCTCGGGCCCCTGTATGTGCGCAATGTCGACATGGCCCAGCCCGCAGAGATGGCGGGCGGCCTGCGCAGCGCCTTCTGCATCATGCGTGCGGATCATGCGCGCGGGCGTGTCGAGTTCGACCGATGCGATGCGCACATAGTCGACCTCATGCTCGCGCAGCATGTCGATCAGCTCTTCATCCTCGGAGACAGAGGGCGGAAGAATCAAGCCGAAGGGCTTGTGCTGCTGGATAAAGGTACGCAGCCGGTGCCAGTAGTTCGCATCGGCGCGGTTCACGGGGCGCAACACGAGCTGGAAATCCGTCTCCTCAAGCCCGTCGAGAATGCCGCGCTGCATGTTGACCACGTATTGCGGGCTCGGATTGTCATAGACCATGCCGACAAGGAACGACCGGCGCAGTGCCAGGGCACGGGCCTGCGGGTCCGGCGTGAAGCCCAGCTCCGCGATGATCACCTTCACCAGGTGGCGCGTGCGCGGCTTGACCAGCGGGCTCTCGTTGATCACGCGCGAGACGGTTTTCTTGGAGACTTTGGCG
>JALORF010000183.1 GCA_025459195.1 Beijerinckiaceae bacterium | reverse complement strand
CACCTCGCGGCGGGTGATGATGCGCTCCGGCGTGGCCATGCCGATCACGGTGAACCTGCCGTTCAAGCGGATCGACGGGGCCGGCCTCAGGCTCCACGCTGATGGCACGGGCGACATTCCGCTGACGCTGTCGAAGGATGACCGCGTCGCCATCCTGGCCATCTGGCCCAACATGCGTCCGTGGCATCTGAGCCGGCCCGAACCGATGCTGCGCTCGGTGCCCGATGCCAGTGCGGTCGCGGACCTGCTGGCATCAGCGCTCTCCGGCGCGCGACGTTCACACCCTGCGGCCGGCCCATTGAACAAGGACGATGCGGAGATGAGCGCCAAGCCGATGCACGCCCCTGCCGGCAGCGACAGCCCGGCCCCCGCCATCCCCTCCCCCGGCAGGGCAAGGGGCGGCTTCAGGCCAGGGCATGCCATCGTCATCGTGCTTGGTCTCGTCGTCGCCATCGCCGTGCTGGCGCGGCAAACAGGCATGGGTGTTCTACGGATGCCGGAGGCTGCCATTGTGCAGTATCGTGACCTCCGGTTCACTGATCGGGCCGATGGCTCGGTCGGCATTCTTGATGCCACGACCGGCACCATCGTCCTGATTCTCGAGCCGGGACAAGGTGGCTTCATCAGGGGCGTCATGCGTGGCAGGGCGCGCGAGCGAAGGCTGGACGGGTTCGGTTCGGAGCCGCCGTTCCGCCTCGCTCTTCATGCTGATGGTCGCCTCACGCTTGAGGACATGGCGACGAAGATCAAGATCGTCCTCAGTTCCTTCGGCCCTAGCAACGTGGACGCCTTCAAGAGGCTTCTGCCGCAACAAGGGGATGGCAAATGATCCAGTATTTTCTCGGCGGAGGGCAAAGCGTGCAGGTTCCCTGCACGATCGACATGCTCAACACGGCCGAGTTCGTGCATGCGCATGTCGAGCTTGAAGGCATCGAGGTTGGCCCCGGTGACACGGTGATCGTGCACGATGCGCCGACGCATGTGGCCTTTGGCGAACACAGGGTGGAGCGCCGCATGGCGACCGTGACCCGCGCCACCGCCTTTGATCGCTTCATCACCAAGATCACCGCCTATCTCGAACTGACCGAGCTCTACGAAGTCGGGTTTTCAGCAGGGAGAGCACGATGATTCCGCAGGAAGGCGGGGGCGGAGCCCCGAACTACGTCACCAAGATGGCGACCGAGGAAACGCTGCTGACGCCGCGCTTCTACACGACCGACCATGAGGCGATGGACAAGATCGACGTCAGCCTCGTGCGCCGCGAGTGGGACGGGTTGATGGCCGAGATGCGCGCCGACCCCAACAAGGACCATTTCCGCAAGCCGGCCGATTTCGCCTTCGACCGCGCCACGCTGGATGCGGAACTCGACAAGGAATTCGTGGATTTTCTCGTGTCGTCGCTGACGGCGGAGTTCTCGGGGTGCGTGCTCTATTCCGAGATCAAGAAGCGCATGAAGAACCCGGACATGCAGGAACTGTTCTCCTTCATGGCACGCGACGAGAGCCGTCATGCCGGCTTCATCAACGAGGTGCTGAAGGATTTCGATGTCGGCGTCGACATGAGCTTCCTGACCAAGGCCAAGAAGTACACCTACTTCAAGCCCAAGTTCATCATGTATGCGACCTATCTGTCCGAGAAGATCGGCTATGCGCGCTACATCACGATCTACCGGCTGCTTGAGCGCAATCCGGACAAGCGCTTCCACCCGATCTTCAAGTGGTTCGAGAACTGGTGCAATGACGAGTTCCGCCACGGTGAAGCCTTTGCGCTGCTGATGCGCTCTGATCCGGGCCTGCTCAGGGGCGGCAACAAGCTGTGGATCCGGTTCTTCCTGCTGGCCGTGTTCGCCACGATGTATGTGCGCGATCACATGCGCCCGGCCTTCCACAAGGCGCTGGATGTCTCGATCGAGGACTATGACATGCGGGTGTTCCGCATCACCTCCGAGATCTCGAAGCAGGTCTTTCCCTTCACCATCGACATTGACAATCCGGCCTTCCTGACGAGCCTGCGGCGGCTTCGCGCCATCGTCGAGGCCAGCGAGGATGCCAAGGCGCAAGGCGGCATTGTCGGGAAGATCAAGGGCTTCGGGCTGGGGCTGGCCGGTGCCGCCGCCTTCCTCAGGCTCTACATGATGCCGGTGAAATCCCACGAACTGCCGAAGGACATCCGCCTGGCACCGGCCTGGTGACGCGGACCTGCGGCCTGACCGCCCTGTGATGCAGGTGCGGCTGCGCTGAAGCGAAAGGATCAAGGCTGATGTTCGAGATCGGGCTCCCGATGTTGCTGGCCATCACCGTCTGGTGGCTGTCGACGGGCGTGATCCTGTATCTCGATGGCCTTGGTCGCGGCTCGTTCCGCTGGAGCATGGCGGTGGCGACCGGGTTGTCGGTGGCAGCACTCGCGGGGTTGGCGCTGACGGCCTCATGGCAAACGCCCGCCGGAGCCTACATTGCCTTCCTGTGCGCCCTGATGATCTGGGGCTGGAACGAGATGGCGTTTCTGATGGGCTATCTGTCAGGGCCGCGCCGCACGCCCTGCCCTCCGGATGCGACCGGCTGGCGGCGCTTTCGCTATGCGACCGAGACCCTGATCGACCACGAGCTGGGCATTCTGGCATCTTTGGGTGTGATCGCGGTGCTGACCTGGGGTGCGCCCAACACGTTCGGCCTGTGGACCTTCGCCGTGCTGTGGATCATGCGATTGTCGACCAAGCTCAACATCTTTCTTGGCGCGCCGAATATCCCTGACGAGTTTCTGCCGGCCCACATGCGCTATCTGTCGAGCTACTTCCGGCGGCGGCCGATGAACGGGTTCTTTCCATTTGCCATCACTGCCGCGACCCTGTTCACCGCCTTCCTGGTGCACATGGCGCTCGTGTTTTCCGACAGCTCCTTCGCACAGACAGGCTATCTTCTGCTGACCACGCTGATGGCGCTGGCGATCCTTGAACACTGGCTGCTGTATGTGCCGATCTCGGCCACGAAGCTGTGGTCCTGGGGCCTTGCCTCGCACCGTCTGAACGGCAAGTCCGCGCATGGCGGTGCTGCGGCGAGCGACCATCCGGCCGAGCGGCGCGCCATAGCCGGGGCCGAAGCGGGCGTGCCCGATGCCGGCTCGCTGATTTCCTGGTCAGCCGACATCAGCCGCCCGTGTGATCCCGGCGCCTTGCGCGGTGTGCTCGACGGGGTGGTGGGCGGCCTGTTCGGGCAGGTGGAACGCGTCGATGGCGCGGCGCGCAGCAGCGATGGCTGGTTGCGGTTTGCGGTCGCAGATGGCCGGGCAACGCTCGACAAGATCAAGATTCTGGATGACAGACAGGGCCGTGTCACGGCCGTGGGCCGCGCTTTCGACCGTGAGCGGCTGGGTGCTGCCTTCGCAGCCTGTGCTGCCTGACGCAAGACGAACCTGACAAGAAGCAGGAATGGGGAGACGACAGATGACCGATGACAGCGAGACCCATCTGGAAACGCATCTGCGCGACATGCCTCACGCCGGTGGCGAGATGCCGCCGCACGACACCGCCACTGCCGCCAGCCGCACATCATCCAGGCCATCCCCGCAACATCCAGAGCGCATGACCTTTCGCAAGCCCCCCGAAACCTCGCCCTTCCTCGACTATGAGGACTATTTCCGCAGCAAGCTCGACGGGCTGAAATCCGAAGGGCGCTATCGGGTCTTTGCCAATCTGGAGCGGCACCGCGGTGCCTTCCCGCATGCCACGCACCGCAAGGGCGACAGCGAGCGCAAGGTCACGGTCTGGTGCTCGAACGATTATCTGGGCATGGGCCAGCATCCCGCCGTGCTGGAGGCGATGCATGGCGCGCTCGACCGCAGCGGTGCCGGCGCCGGCGGAACACGCAACATCGCCGGCACCACCAATGACCACGTGCTGCTGGAGCGCGAACTCGCCGACCTGCACGACAAGGAAGCGGCGCTGCTGTTCACATCGGGCTATGTCTCCAACTGGGCGACATTGTCGACACTGGCCTCGCAGATTCCGGGTTGCGTGATCCTGTCGGATGCGGGCAACCATGCCTCGATGATCGAGGGCATCCGGCACAGCCGCGCGCCGGTGCAGGTGTTCCGGCACAATGACGTCGACGATCTCGAACGCCGGCTGGCGGCGCTTGATCCGCGCACGCCGAAGCTGGTGGCGTTCGAATCGGTCTACTCCATGGATGGCGATATCGGGCCGATCGAGGCCATCTGCGACGTTGCCGATGCCTACGGCGCGATGACCTATCTCGACGAGGTGCATGCGGTTGGCCTGTATGGTCCGCGCGGCGGCGGCATTGCCGACCGCGAAGGCCTGAGCCACCGCCTGACGGTGATCGAAGGCACGCTGGGCAAGGCCTTCGGCGTGGTCGGCGGCTATATCGCCGGATCGCACGCGATGTGCGATTTCGTGCGCAGCTTTGCGTCGGGCTTCATCTTCACCACCGCCTTGCCGCCTTTCGTGGCAGCAGGGGCAGCGGCCAGCATCCGGCACCTCAAGGCCAGCGCTGCCGAGCGGCAGGGGCAGCAGGCCAATGTCGCCAAGGTCCGCGCCCGCCTGGCCAAGGCCGGCATCCCGATGATGGAGAACCAGTCCCATATCGTGCCGGTGATGGTCGGCGATCCGGTGTCGTGCAAGCGTATCAGCGACCGGCTGATGGACGAGCACGATATCTACGTGCAGCCGATCAACTACCCGACCGTGCCGCGCGGCACCGAGCGCCTGCGCATCACGCCGACGCCGATGCATACCGACGCCGATATCGACCATCTGGTCGCGGCACTGCAGGCGGTCTGGCAGGACGAAGGCATGTTCAACCGGCGCTAAGGACCGGCCGCCGGCAACACAGCGCAGCCGGGGCTGATCCTCTCAAGACAAAGGGCGCTGTCACCAGCGCCCTTTTCATATCTCGCCCGTTGGCGCAGCGCTCACTGGGTGCGCTTGCCGTCAGCGCCCCACTGCTTGAGAAAGGCGATCAGATTGGTGATCTGGGTGTCATCCTTCATGCCGGCATAGACCATCTTGGTGCCGGGCGTGACGCCGCGCGGATCCTTGATGTAAACCCGGAAATTCTCTTCGGTCCAGGTCTTGTCCAGCGACTTGTAGGCGTCGGAATAAGAATATCCGGCAGCGGTGCCCGCCTTGCG
>JALORF010000046.1 GCA_025459195.1 Beijerinckiaceae bacterium | reverse complement strand
ACCTCCCCGCCAACGATCTGCGCGAGGAATACATGCGAGCCAGCCTCCACCGCAGCGACGCTGGCCTGATCGCCACGCCATTCGCTTCGCAGGACAGTTCGATTCAACGCCTGCTCGTCGAAGCCGGCGCGCTGGTGGTCCGCCCGGCCCATGCCCCTGCCGCCCGTGCCGGCGACGCGTGCGAGATCATTCGGCTCTGATCACAAACCGCAGCTCAATCGACTGGCATGTCGGGCGACGACCTGCACCCCGCCCCGAGCCATCGACCAGAGCCTCTTTGGGACCGAAGCTGCCGCCGCGTGACGACGCATGAAACAAGAGACTTGCGGAACACACAGGGAACAGGTAGAGATGTTCACGTTACGTTTTTGAATCGGGTGCGGGCCATCGTCTCCACCTCCCTGATCGCCTGTCCCAGCCGTCCCGGCCCATGGAGTTCCGATGCTGACACGCAAGCAACATGAGCTTCTGCGCTTCATTCACGAACGTCTGCGCGAGGCTGGCGTGCCGCCCTCGTTCGACGAGATGAAGGATGCGCTTGATCTGAAATCGAAATCCGGCATTCACCGGTTGATCATGGCGCTGGAAGAGCGTGGTTTCATCCGCCGTCTGCCCAACCGGGCGCGCGCGCTGGAGGTCATCAAGCTGCCGGATGCGAGCATCACGCCGGCGGCGCGGCAGCGGTTCAATCCGTCGGTGGTCGAGGGCGGGCTCGGGCGCGGTGCTGCCTCGCGGCCTGTCGAGGATGAGGCGAACCGAAACGTCACCATCCCTGTCATGGGGCGCATCGCGGCGGGTGTGCCGATCACGGCCTTGCAGAATCGCAGTCACACGATCTCGCTGCCACCCGACCTTCTGGGCTCCGGTGAGCATTATGCTCTCGAGGTGCAGGGCGATTCGATGATCGAGGCCGGCATTCTCGACGGCGACACGGTGGTGATCCGCAAACAGGATACGGCCAACACGGGCGAGATCATCGTGGCGCTGATCGATGACGAGGAGGCAACGCTGAAGCGGCTTCGCAAGCGCGGCACCTCTATCGCGCTGGAAGCTGCAAACCCGGCCTACGAGACACGGGTTCTCGGCCCGGACAGGGTGAAGATCCAGGGCAAGCTGATCAGCCTCGTCCGGCGCTATTGAACGCGCAGGTCCAGCGCCGGGTCTTGTGCCGGGTCCAGCATCGGGTCAGGTGCCCTTTCGCCCGGTGCCGCCATCCTGGCCGGCACGGGTGGCGGATCGAGCCGCACGGTTTCGCGGCGCGACCACGCTCTTGGCGCATCAGGATTGCGGCTGGTCCTGGCCACAAGCCCTTGCACCGTGACACTGATTGACATCGAACCGTAGCGGTCGAGTGTTCGGCGGTCGACCATCAGGGCCTTGCAAGCGCCATCCCAGCGCAATGGCGTGACCACGAGGCTGGCGCGGTCACAGTCCTCGCTGATCGTCACCGGCGAGCGGGACCAGGCCACACTGTGACCATGGGCCAGCCGCGCGACACAGCCGGACGGATCGCAGGATGCGCCATCCGGGAGGCTGGCATGGTCGGACGTACGGCTGTCGCCATCGGCTTTCAGCCACTGGCCGAGCACGAAAGCGCCTGGCCGACCCATGACCGCAAGGCTGCCATGGTCGACCCGCGCCGCGACGCCATTGCCTTCGCGATCGATATAGATGTCGGGTCGGACGGGTTGCACAGCGAGCGCCAGTCCGGTCGTCAACGGAATGACGGCAATCCAGCGCAACCATGTGCTGAGCAGGGTGAACAGCAGAAGCGCAGCCGCGAGGCCGGCCAGTGCGGCCAGGCCGAAGGCCGGGACCACCTGGGTCGAGCCGCCCAGTCCTGCGACCAGGGCCGAAACGCGCAGCACGGGTTCGGTCGCCAGCCCCATGATCCACCAGGCCAGCGTGTCCAGTCCAAGCGGATAGAGCAAAGCGCCCATCACGGCGGCCGGCATCACGATCAAAGACACGAACGGCAGCGCCAGCATGTTGCCGATTACGCCGAAGGGATTGTAGGTCTGGAAATGGAAGGCACCGAACGGGGCCGTGGCCGCACCCGCCAGCAGCGACGTGACGAACATGCCAACCAACCCCAGTCTTGCCAGGCGGATCAGGCGCGCCACAGGTCCGGGCTCGACACCATCGGGCCGGAGCCGGCGACGGTGCCATTCGGCATAGGCAATCAGGGCCGCGACCGCACCAAATGACATCTGGAAACTCGGGCCCAGCATGGCATCGGGCTCCATTGCCAGCACAACCAGCGCCGCGACGGCCAGGTTGCGCATGCTGAGGGCGGGACGGTCGACCAGAATGGCCCCGAGCATGATCAGCGTCATGATCAACGAGCGCTCTGTTGCCACTTCCGAACCGGAGAAGATGCAGTAGGCGCTGGCACCGATCATGGCGAGGAATGCCGCAATCTTCTTCAGCGGCCAGCCCAGCGCCAGCATCGGCACGAGCGCAAGCAGCGCCCGTGCCAGCCAGAAGATGGCGCCGGCAGCAAGCACCATGTGGAGGCCGGAAATCGAGACGATATGGTAGATTCCAGCTCCGCGCAGGATGTCGTTGGTCTCTTCGCTGATCAGGCCGCGCTTGCCGGTCACCAGCGCTGCGGCAACGGCCCCGGCCTGACCACCGATGAGGCGCGCGATGCGCTCTGTCATGGCGTTGCGCGCCTCGTCGATGGCCGCATTGACCCTCACTGCAACAGGCGCCGGCCAGGGCGCGGGCGAGCGCTCGATCACGCCAAGCCCGGAGCCCACCGCGCCGATGCCGCGAAAGAAAGCATCGCGGGCAAAATCATAGCCTCCGGGGCGCGCCGGTTCCGGTGGCGGCATCAGCCGGGCCGACAAGCTGATGTGTTCGCCAGCGCGCACCGTGCCCTGGCGCAGGGTGATGCGGACGCGATGCGGCAACCGGGCAGGCTCAAGCGTGCCAAAGGCCGTTACCAGCATGACCAACCGCATGTCGCCGGTGCGCTGCTCGACACTTTCGACATGGCCGCTGAGCCGGGCGATGCTGATCCTGTCCAGCGAGGGGGCCAGCACGCGTTCGGTGCGCCATTGGCCGGCGGCCATGCCAGCCATTGCCGCACAGATCCCAATCAGGACAGCGCGCGCCAAAGGCCGGCTCGTGGCGACGGCCGCGCCGCCGAACAGAAGCGCTCCGGCTATCGGGCCCCACCACAAGGGATCGCGGTCGGCAGCGAAATAGGCGCCGATGCCGAGCCCGAAGGCCACGGGCAGCCAGTTGAACCAGCTCCGTCGCTCGCCTTCGAGCGCGAAGGCCGCGCCCAGATGCCGTGCCCACGTCTCGCGCAACACCCGCCAGCGGGTCGCAAAAGACGGTGTCAGGGCAAAATCGGCATGGCGCACGGCTGTACGGGCGCGGGCAGAAGGCCGCGACCGGGGCTGCTCGTGCTGCTTACCTTCCATGGCGCAGCATGCTAGAGCAGCGCGCACCAAATGTGGACTCAAGGGTCCTTCTGCCCTCGGGTGGACGGCATTCCTCGCGGGTGCCGGGCCCTCGGTCCCAGGTCCGGGCCGTTGTCTCGCACTGCTTTGGTGTCGCGTTGCTGCTGTTGTTCCCGCCTGTCTCTCGATCCGGCAGGATCTGGCTCTAGCGGTGATGACGATCCCGTCTCCATTCCCGCCTTGCCGCCGTTCGCAAAGACTGCCCCATGACCAAGCCTGTCGTCACACGTTTCGCACCCTCCCCGACCGGGTTCCTGCACATTGGCGGCGGCAGGACAGCGTTGTTCAACTGGCTCTATGCACGCAGGTTCGGTGGCAAGATGCTGCTCCGGATCGAGGATACGGATCGTGAGCGTTCGACCGATGCCGCCATCGACGCCATCATCGACGGCCTGAAATGGCTCGGCCTCGATTGGGATGGCGACCCGATTTTCCAGTTTGCCAGGGCCAGTCGCCATGCCGAGATTGCCCATGACCTTCTGGCCAGGGGGCGCGCCTATCGCTGTTTCGCGACGCCAGCGGAGCTCGACGAGATGCGGGAGAAGGCGCGGGCAGAAGGCCGCCCGATGAAGTATGATGGCCGCTGGCGTGACCGTGACCCTGCCACGGCACCCGCCGGGCTGAAGCCGGTGATCCGCCTGCGTGCGCCACTGGATGGCGAGACAGTGGTCGAGGATCAGGTCCAGGGCCGCGTGGTCTGGCAGAACAAGGATCTGGATGATCTGGTTCTGCTGCGCTCCGATGGCACGCCGACCTACATGCTGGCCGTGGTGGTCGACGATCACGACATGGGCGTGACCCATGTGATCCGCGGCGATGACCACCTCACCAATGCCGCGCGCCAGACCCAGATCTATCAGGCCATGGGTTGGGAGGTGCCGGTGATGGCGCATATTCCGCTGATCCATGGGCCCGACGGCGCGAAGCTCTCCAAGCGCCATGGAGCGCTGGGGGTCGATGCCTATCGCTCGATGGGCTACCTGCCAGCGGCGGTGCGCAATTATCTGGTCCGGCTGGGTTGGGCCCATGGCGATCAGGAGGTCTTCTCGACAGACGAGATGATCGCGGCCTTCGATCTGGCTGCGATTGGCCGCTCGGCCTCGCGGTTCGACTATGCCAAACTGGAGAATCTCAACGGTATTTACATGCGCGCTGCCAGTGTCGACGAGATTCTCGCCGCGCTTGATCAGGTCATGCCGGAATTGGGGCCGCCACGCGGGCTCGGCCCGGCGCTGTCCGGCACCATGCGCGCGCGCTTTGCTCTGGCCATGCCTGGGCTCAAGGAACGCGCGAAGACCCTTGTGGAACTG
Source organism: Beijerinckiaceae bacterium (assembly GCA_025459195.1). GTDB lineage: Bacteria > Pseudomonadota > Alphaproteobacteria > Rhizobiales > Beijerinckiaceae > Allobosea. The sequence continues at coordinate 34,789 of JALORF010000046.1, read as the reverse complement.
CTTGACAGCGCTGCCTATCTCTATAGCCCGCGCCCGCTGGTGCTGGAGGAGAAAGCGGCAGCCCTGCTTGATGGCGAGGCCCGGCAGCGGCTCGGACTGCTGATTGCGCCCCTCGAGGCCCTTGGCGAATGGACAGTCGGATCGACCGAAGCTGCCGTGCGCGCTTTCGCAGAAGCCCAGGGGCTCAAGCTCGGGCAAGTGGCGCAGCCTCTGCGCGCGGCCCTGACAGGCAAGTCCACATCGCCGGGCCTGTTCGATGTTCTGGCCGTGCTCGGGCGAGAGGAATGCATCCTGCGCCTCAAGGATGTGGCCACCTGACCCATCCTGAGCGCCGCCGGTCTCACACCTTTGGCGCTGTTGCTGCACTGCGGCGGATGCGCTAGCACTTGCTCTCCGGGGAGCGCTGCCGGCTTGTCCTGACGGAGAAGCCGCGACGGTCGTCACCCAGCCGAGATGACAAGACAAGGCGCAAAGCCTGTGGGAAAGGTGACCAAGCTATGAGCGGATTGACGGGGCAGATAGTCGTCGACAGCAAGACGGTCGACGTCACGGTCAAGGAAGGCACGATCGGGCCAAGCGTGATCGACATCGCCAAGCTCTATGGCCAGACGGGCATGTTCACCTACGATCCCGGATTCACCTCCACGGCCAGTTGCGAATCGAAGATCACCTACATCGATGGCGATGAAGGCATCCTGCTGCATCGCGGCTATCCGATCGAACAGCTCGCCGAACACGGGGATTTCCTGGAGACCTGCTATCTGCTGCTCTACGGCGAGTTGCCGACCGCCGCGCAGAAGGCCGACTTCGACTATCGTGTGACGCGCCACACCATGGTGCATGAACAGATGGCCCGTTTCTATCAGGGCTTCCGCCGCGATGCGCACCCGATGGCCGTGATGGTGGCCGCAGTCGGTGCCATGTCGGCGTTTTATCACGACTCGACCGACATCTCCGACCCGCAGCAGCGCATGATCGCCTCCATGCGGATGATCGCCAAGATGCCAACGCTGGCGGCGATGGCTTACAAGTACACGATTGGCCAGCCCTTTGTGTATCCGCTGAACAGCCTCGACTATTCCTCGAACTTCCTGCGCATGTGCTATGCGGTGCCTGCCGAGGACTACAAGGTCAACCCGGTGATGGCGCGTGCGCTGGACCGGATCTTCATCCTGCATGCCGACCACGAGCAGAACGCCTCGACCTCGACGGTCCGGCTCGCCGGCTCATCTGGCGCCAATCCGTTTGCCTGCATCGCAGCCGGCATCGCCTGCCTGTGGGGGCCTGCCCATGGCGGCGCGAACGAAGCGGCGCTCAAGATGCTCGAGGAAATCGGGCACGTTGACAACATCCCGAAATATATTGCGAAGGCCAAGGACAAGAACGATCCGTTCCGCCTGATGGGCTTCGGGCACCGCGTTTACAAGAACTACGATCCGCGCGCCAAAATCATGCAGAAGACCTGCCATGAGGTGCTCAACGAGCTTGGCATCAAGGATGATCCGCTGCTCGATGTTGCGGTCGAACTGGAGCGGATCGCGCTGTCAGACCCCTATTTCATCGAAAAGAAGCTCTATCCCAACATCGATTTCTATTCGGGCATCACGTTGAAGGCGATGGGCTTCCCTGTGGCCATGTTCACCGTGTTGTTCGCCCTGGCACGGACCGTCGGCTGGATTGCGCAGTGGAAGGAAATGATCGAGGACCCATCGCAGCGCATTGGCCGTCCTCGCCAGCTCTATACCGGCTCGCCGAAGCGCGACTATACGCCGATCGGCAAGCGTCGCTGAACCGCGCAGGACAGCTTCGCGCCGAGCGGCGCACCAACATCAGACAAGATGGCAAGGGCGGGCTCGGACCCGCCCTTTTGCTTTGCGATGTCAGCCAGGCAGGGCAAAGCGGGCTTGGATCAAGCTGTGTTTCGACGGAACTGTCGAAACACAGGTAACTTGATCGATAACAATCATTTGGAGCACGCTTCTGGTGAAAACCCGCTGCCATTTTTTCGCAACATGCTCCAGGCCGCTGGCGTCAAACCCGGCGCGGCTGCGCCACCAGGTCCAAGGCTGCGTCTACAGCCGCATCGGCGGATGCCTGGCCGCCCGGCAGGGCCATGATCCCGTCCAGTTCGGCAAAGGCGCTGACCTGTGCCGCACGGGCCGGACCGTCCGGGATGATCGCCATCAAGGCAGCCGCGAGGGCTGGCGCTGTTGCGGCATTCTGCATGAATTCCGGAGCGATGTTGCGGCCAAGCACAAGGTTGCAGAGCAACACGCTGTGGCTCTTCACCAGCTTGCCAGCCACCCACCCTTCGATCGCGTTGCCGCGATAGGCCCCAACCAGCGGAATGCCTGACAAGGCCAGCTCCAGCGTGACCGTGCCGGAGGTGGCCAGCGCAACCCTTGCGCGGCGGAACGCTGCGCGTTTGGCATCATCGCCGATGACGACCTCCACCCTCACCGGCCAGCCTGCGACATCGGCGGCGATGGCCTCTGCCAGATGCGGAACAGCGGGAATCACCACGTGGGCGTGGGGATAGCGGGCGGCGACGAGCCGCATCGTCTCACGGAACACCGGCAGCAGATGACGGATTTCGGAGCGCCGGCTGCCTGGCAGCACAAGAATGACCGGCGTCAGGGCATTGTCACGCAGGCGCTGCTCGTCGGTGTCAGGTCTGATGCTGGCGGCGCTGTCGAGGAGCGGATGCCCAACATAGAGCGTCGGCGGCCCGTCGAGGCGCTTGAATGCAGCGGGTTCGAAGGGCAGCAAGGCCAGCAGGCGGTCGACATGCGGGGCCATGGCACGCGCCCGGCCGGGCCGCCACGCCCAGACCGAGGGAGCGACCCAGTGCATGATCGGGATTGAAGGGGCCGCCTTGCGCACCTTGCGTGCCACCCGCATCGAGAAATCGGGCACATCCACGGTCAGCACCAGATCGGGCTTCTGATCGACGATGGCATCAGCAGTGTCTGTGATGTGGGAGAGCAAGGTCGGCAGGCTTTTCAGAACGGCGATCACGCCCATGAGCTGAATGTCCGTCTGCGCAAAGCGCGAGACAAGGCCCAAACGCTGCAGCGCCAGGCCACCAATGCCATTGATCTCCAGCCGCCGCGGTGCCAGGCGCGCCGCAAGAGCGGTGATGAAACTCGCGGCAAGCTGGTCGCCCGACGGCTCGCCGGCAATCACGAACAGGCGGAACGGTGCCGTGCCTGATGCGGCGGGAAAGCTCATCGCCGGGCCTCGATGAACAGGCCGTTTGCATCGGCCAGCGCGATGGTCTCCTCGCGATCTGCGACGATGACCTCGCCCACGGTGATCGCGATGCCTTGCAGGCCTGCCTCGGTGGCGCGACGCACGGTCTGCGGGCCGATGGTGGGAATATCGATGCGCATGTTCTGGCCCCGTTTGGGAGCCTTGATCAGCACGCCGCCGCCTGTCTCGCGCTTGAGCCGGCCATTGCGGCGCATCTCGGCGACGCGCTCCAGCATCGCATCGGTGCCCTCCGCCCCTTCAATGGCCACAGGCCTGCCATCGCTGACGACGACGCACTGGCCGACATCGAAGGGCGACAATGCGGCAATCAGATCGAGCCCCAGATCGATCTCGCCGCGCGCCACAGCATCGGGCTCGCGCAAGCCGATCGGGCCGGGTTGGCCGATGGCAAGGTCGGGTGCCAGATCAAGCGCCGACACCACCCTGACACCATGCGCTTCGAGAATGTCCACCACCGCACTGAGCAGGCCATCATCACCCTTGCGGAACGCCGCCGTGATGGTCTGCCAGTGGCGGATCAGTCCCATGTCGGGCCTGATGTCGGTGATGCCGGGGCGCACCACGGCACCGATGAAGGCGGCTTTGAGAATGCCGCGGCTGGTCAGCGCCTTCGAGAGCGCCCCGAACTGGCCCAACCCGAAGGTTTGATGATCGAAGCCGTCATAGTCTGCAGCGTCGGCAGAGCCCGCCAGCAGCGCGACAAACACGGCATGGCCGGCTCGCCGGGCGCTGGCTGCCACATGCAGCGGCAAGGTGCCCGAGCCCGCGATGATTGCCACCGGGCCGGGCATGGGCGGACGCGATGGCGCAGCGCTCACGCCGTCCCATCCTGCTGGGCAGAACCCTCGTCGGATTGCTGCCCGGATTTCGGTGTCAGGATCGAGCGCTTGCCGCCGGCCCGGATGAAAGCCAGCACCTCGGCAATGACCGCGTGGTCGGGATACTGAGCCTCGACCACGCCAAGGTGATCCTGCAGGGTGCCGTCGGCATGGAAGAGCATGCGGAAAGCATGTCGCAGGGCGTGAATATCGGGCCGGCTCATGCCGCTGCGCTTGAGACCGATGATGTTGAGGCCGCCAAGATAGGCCCGGTTTCCCAGCGCCATCCCGAACGGGATGACATCATGCTCGACTGCCGCCATGCCGCCGATGAAGGCATTGCGGCCGACGCGGGTGAACTGGTGGACCGCCGACGCTCCTGCCATGATGACATTGTCGCCGATGACACAATGGCCTGCGAGCATGACATTGTTGACCAGCGTGACGTTGTTGCCGACCACGCAATCATGGGCGACATGGCAATTGACCATGAAATAGCCGTTGTCGCCGACCTGGGTGTGGGAGCCGCCACGCACCGTGCCGCTGTTCATCGTGACATGCTCGCGGATGACGCAGTTTCGCCCGATGGTCAGGCGCGATTCCTCCGAAATCGGCTTTGAATCCTGCGGCGCGTGGCCGAGCACCGCGAATGGATGCACCCGAGTGCCTGCGCCGATCGTAGTCTGCCCCTCGACAACGACATGGCTCATCAGCTCGCAATCACTGCCGATCTCGACCTTGGGGCCGATGACGCAGAAGGGGCCGATGGAGACGCCCTGCCCGATCCGGGCTGTGGCGGCGACGTGGGCAGTGGGATGAATGGCCATCAGTTCAGTCCGGCAATCCGCTCAGGCATCGTTCTCGACCAGCATGGCGGAGATCACCGCCTCTGCCGCCAATTCATCGTCGACCTTGGCTTCGCCCTTGAACCACCACATGTTGCGGCGCTGGCGCAGCTTGGTCATGTGCAGCTTCATCACATCGCCCGGCACGACAGGGCGGCGGAACTTGCACTCGTCGATGGTCATGAAATAGACCAGCTTTGGCGGGGGCTTGCCGGCACCGCGCCCATGAACGCACATCGCGCCAGCCGTCTGGGCCATGGCCTCGATGATCATCACGCCGGGCATCACCGGCTGCGCCGGGAAATGCCCCTGGAATTGCGGCTCGTTCATGGTCACGTTCTTGATGCCGACGCCGTAGCTGTCGCCGCGCATGTCCACGATCTTGTCGATCAGCAGGAAAGGATAGCGGTGCGGCAGCAGCTCCATGATCTTCAGGATGCTGGCTGTCGCGAGCACCTCTGGCGTCGTGCCGCCAGTGCCGGGTGTCTGATCGTTCATTCGGATGGCTCCTCAAGTCCACCTGATCGTGCCGTCTTGTCCTTGCGGGTCGCAAGCTGGTTGACAAGAGCAATTTCGCGCATCCACTCGCGCATCGGCTTGGCAGGGGTGCCGCCCCAGCGGGCTCCAGCCGGCACATCGGTTGCGACGTTGCTGGTGGCACCGATCTGCGCGCCCTTGCCAATGCGGACGTGGCCGATGACCGAGACCTTGCCGGCGAGAACGACATAATCCTCCAGCACCGTCGACCCCGAGATGCCGACCTGCGCCACCAGCACGCAATGGCGACCAACCACGACGTTGTGCGCGATCTGCACCAGATTGTCGATCTTGGTGCCCTCGCCGATGGTCGTGTCGCGGATGGTGCCACGATCAACGCAGGAATTGGCCCCGATCTCCACGTCGTCCTGGATGATGACACGCCCGATCTGCGGCACCTTGAGGTGGCCGTTGGCACCCATTGCAAAGCCGAAGCCGTCCTGCCCGATGCGCACGCCGGGATGCAGGATGACGCGGTTGCCGATCAGCGCATGCTGGACAGTGACATGGGGCCCGATTGCGCCGTCACGGCCGATGCGCACATCAGGGCCAATGACCGTTTGCGCGCCGATGACGGTGCCTGCGCCGATCTCGGCGCGCGGGCCGATCACCACGCCAGGATCAACGACCACGCCGTGTTCAAGCCGTGCCGTGGGGTGGATCACGGCACCAGGGCTGATGGCCGTGCTGGCAAAGAACGTGGCCGGCCGGGCCGCCTCCGGCACCATGACCGCAAGGCAGCGGGCATAGCCGCGCTGGGGATCTTCGCATTCCAGCGCGATCGACGTGGCAGGAACGCGGGCCAGATAACGCTTCGACACCAGCACGATGCCGGCGCGCGTGGCATTGAGCTGGTCGAGATAGCGCGGATTGTCCATGTGCGACAGGTCATGAGGCCCCGCCTCGTCCAGCGGCCTGACCGAAGCGACGATGCGCTCCGGATCAAGCCCCGCCGGCAGGTCAGCACCCACCAGACGAGCGACGTCCGCAAGCGTCAACGATCTGACATCATGGAAAAAGACGGGCGCTGGCATCGTCACTCGATCCTGAGCGGGTGACACGCGCCAACCGCCGGGCAGACCGGGGAGATGTTTCCCGGCCCGCGATCATGGTTCGGGGCCAGGGTCCCGATCCGTGAGCAGAGCCTTGGCTGCCCATGCAGCCGATCAACCCTGCCCGTCACGCCGTCAGAAGCTGGTGCCGCCGGAGAAGCGGAACGCCTGCAGACGGTCGCCGCCATAACGACCGGTGGGGCTGTTGATGCCCTTGTCGTAGGTCAGGGCGTGGGCATAGTCGAAGCGGATCGGGCCAAGTGGCGATTGCCACAGGATGCTGGCACCAACCGACGAGCGCAGGATGTTCTTGTCGCGGACGCAGGCCACTTCGCTGATGCCGACAGCGCCAGGATCGGCCACGCCATTGCTGTTCACGTCGAAGAACCGGGCCTTCGATCCAGCGGGGCAAGCGCCTGCTGCCGAGCGGCCACCGTCGAAGTTGAACAATGTCCCGGCATCGGCGAACAGAGCGCCGCGAATGCCGATTTCCTTCGGGATGAAGGGGATCGGGAACTGCACTTCCAGCGAGCCACCGAAATAGGTCGTGCCGCCGAGTGCCGCGGTTGAGGCCGTCGCTGGGCTCGACACGTCGCGCGGGCCGAGGCCAGACGGCGCGAAGCCGCGAACAAGGTTCGGGCCGAGGAAGTTATGATCGATGATGCGCAGCGGCTCATTGCCAAAGCCCATGGTGTGGCCGCCCTGCAAGCGCACGAAGCCGACGACGTCGTCATAGACCTCGCGGTAGTAACGCGCATCACCCGGAAGAACTTGGAGTCGCCCCCGAGGCCGGCAAATTCGGGCCTGAGTTCGGCATAAAAGCCGTTGCGCGGGTTCTTGGCATTGTCGAGCGAGTTGTAGGCGAAGGTCAAACCAGCGAGCGAGGTGATACGCTCGCCGCGGGCTTCCTTGATCGCGATCGAGGCTTCGCCGTTGTTCAAGCAAGCCGGGGAGCCGATGCCCGGACCGCCGTTCACGCCAATCAGACAGTCATTGTAAGGCAGGTCAGCCTTGTTCGGCACCTTGATTTCGGTCTGATACAGCGAATAACGCGCCGTGACAGAGAACTCTTCGGTGATCGGCAAGGTTGCGCGGATCGTCGCGCCCGTCGTCTGGCTCGTGAAACGCGATGTCGCATTGTTGTCGGAGAACTTCGAGAACAGATCGAAGCCTGCTGCGATCCGGTAACCGAGAAAATACGGCTCGGTGAACGAGAATTCGAGGCCGCGCGAACGCTGACCGAGCGATGCACCAATGCGCACGAACTGGCCACGCCCAAGGAAGTTGGATTCGGACAACGACACGTCGCCCAGAACGCCGTCAGCGGTCGAGTAACCGGCAGCAATCGAGAACGAGCCGGTGGCCTTGTCCTCGACATCAACGTTGATAACCACGCGGTCCGGTGCGCTGCCGGGCTCGTTGGTGATCCTCACGCGGTTGAAGAAGCCCAGATTGTTCAGGCGGCGCTCGGCACGATCAATGAACACCTTGTTGTAGGCATCGCCTTCGCCAAGGTCGAACTCGCGGCGGATGACGTGATCCAGCGTGCGGGTGTTGCCGCGCACGTTGATGCGCTCGACATAAACGCGCGGCCCCTCATCGACCACATAGTTGATCGAGACGGTGCCATTGGCCGGGTCACGCTGGCCCGACGGGCGAACCTGCGAGAAAGCGTAGCCGCGACGGGCCACCTCGACGGTCATCGCCGCCAAGGACCGCTCGACCGCTTCGGCGTTGTAGGTGTCGCCCTCGTTGGTGCTGACGACGCGGCGCAGCGTATCCGGATCGACATCACGCAGGCGGGATGAGACCTGGACGCCGCCGATGCGGTAGCGCCGGCCTTCGTCGACCACGATGTTGACGACATAACCGCCACGCTCGGCATCGAAGGTCGCGTCGCTGGAGACAACGCGGAAATCGGCATAACCGTTGCGCAGATAGAAACGGCGGACCAGTTCAAGATCTGCGGCGATACGGTCCGGGTCATAGACGTCGGAGGTCTTGAACCAGCTCAACAGGTTCATCTCGGTCGAATTCATCAGACCCTTGAGGCGCGATGAACCGTATTCCGAGTTGCCTGAAAAATTGATCGACAGGATCCCGGTCTTGCCGCCTTCGACAATGGTGAACACCACATCGGACCGGCCATTCGGCAACGGAACCACCCGCGACGAGACGGTCACGCCATAGCCGCTGCGGCGATACAGGGCGCGGATGCGCTCCACATCAGAAGCGATCAGGCTGTCACTGATCGGGCCACGCGAGCGGGACTGGACTTCGCCTGAGAGAAAATCGCTCTTCAGGCGCTTGTTGCCTTCAAAGGCGACATTGTTGATCGAGTCGTTCTCGCGGACGGTGACCACCGTCTGGCCACCACGGCGCGAGACATTCACGGACGAGAACATGCCGGTGTTCATCAACTCGCCGCGAATGGCGGCAGGAGAACCGGCGCGGCTCACGTAGCCACGAATGGTTTCGGCATCGACGCGGCGATTGCCCTGGACCACGACAGCCTGGGCGAGAGCGGCGGTCCCCGTGAGAGCCAGAACGGCAAGGCCGACGGCCGTTGACATCCGCAGGCGTGCCGCAAGGCGGCGATTTGGCACCGTCATCATCATTGGTTCAATACACCGTCCGTTAACCACGAACCGGGTATCCCCGGCTGCAGACAATACGAGTCAAATTGCTTCTACAAAGTTTCCAACCGGATGCAAACACGCAAACCGGTCAGCGAAATCGATTGTCACGCGGCGTGACACGGAAGCCACGCGCGCATCTGCTTAGCCCACCGCGGCCCGGGTCACAATGCGCGTGATGTCGTTCCATGTGACGAAAACCGTCAGCATCAGCACAAACGCGATGCCAGCCTTGAAGGCATATTCCTGCACCCGCTCGCTCAAGGGCCGTCCGCGCAGGGCTTCGAAGGCGTAAAACACCAGATGGCCGCCATCGAGCATGGGAATCGGGAACAGGTTCATCAGCCCGATCGAGACCGAAAGCACGGCAGCGAGGGTCAGAAGCGAGACGATTCCGCCTGTCGAGGCCACGTGGCCGGACACTTCCGCAATGTGGATGACACCGGAAAGCTGGTCAGCCTTCTCGCGCCCCGTCAACAGTTTACCAAGATAATCGAAAGTCCGCGTGACGATGAACCAGCTTTCGCGCACGCCATAGCTGATGGCCTCGATCGGACCATAGCTGACCTGGCGCACATCCTCCGGCCGGTTCGCTGCCGTGACACCGATCACGCCGACGCGCTCGACACCCAACGAGTGACGGCGTTCGACGAGCGCGGGCGTGACATCGATGGCGGTTTCGACGCTGTTGCGCAGCACGACGAAGCGGAGCGTGTTCTCGGCATTGATGGTGATGATGCGCCGGACCTCGTCAAAGCTCGACATCTGGACGCCATCCACCGACACGATCAGATCGCCAGGTGCAAGGCCGGCCTGCGCAGCAGCGCTGGCCGGGGTCACGCGGTCGATGCGTGGAGCGATGGTGGTGCGGCCAAAGGCCATGACGATGGCGGCGAAAACCAGGATCGCGAAGATGAAATTGGCTACCGGGCCGGCCGCGACGATGGCTGAACGGCGCCCCACCGTGGCGCCGGGCAAGGTGCGGCTCAGTTCCTCTTGAGACAGCTTGGCGACGGCGTCGGCATCGGGTTGGCTGGCGGCGTTGGAATCACCGGCAAATTTGACGTAACCACCCAGCGGTATCGCCGCAAAGCGCCAGCGTGTGCCATGCTTGTCGGTCCAGCCGAAAAGCTCCTTGCCGAAGCCGATGGAAAAGGTGGTGACATCGACCCCGCACCAACGCCCCACCTTGTAGTGCCCGTATTCGTGGACGAACACCACGATGGTGAGAATGAACAGAAACGGCACCAGGTAGAACAGGATGTTCGACCCAAGGGTGACGAGAGACGTCAGAAGATCCATTCACCACTCCCGTCGAGCGCCGCAGCCAGCCTCAAACCATGCCAATCAGGCCGAACCGTGGCCACGACGCGCCATCACATCGGTGGTAGCGCTGCGCGTGATATGGTCGATCTCGAGCGCTTCATCAACCGATGATGGCGCACCGCGACGATGTTTCGCCATCACATCGCAGGTGCTTGCCACCACTTCGGCGATCTCGCCGAATCTGAGCCGGCCATCGAGGAAGGCAGCGACGGCGATCTCGTTGGCGGCATTCAGGATGGCGCTGGCAGCCCCGCCGGCTTCCAGCGCCGACAGGGCAAGGCCGAGCGACGGAAAGCGTGCGAGATCCGGCTCCTCGAAAGTCAGCGTTCCGATGCTGGCAAGGTTCGCGGGCGCAACACCACTGGCAAGCCGCTGGCCATCCGAGAGGCAATCGGCAAACGGCACGCGCATGTCAGGCAACGCCATGCCGGCAATGACGCTTCCATCCGTAAAGCTGACCAGCCCGTGCATGATCTGCTGCGGATGGATGACAGCGCCGAGCCGTTCATGCCCGATCCCGAAAATGTGGTGGGCTTCGATCAGTTCGAGCCCCTTGTTCATCATGCTGGCCGAGTCGATGGTGATCTTTGCGCCCATCGCATAGTTGGGGTGCTTCAGCGCCTGCTCGCGGGTGGCGCTGTCGATCTGGGCCTTGCCCCATGTCCGGAACGGCCCGCCCGAGGCGGTCAGCGTGATGCGCGCCACATCTGCGAGCGGCCGGCCGGCCAGGGCCTGCGCCACAGCGTTATGCTCGGAATCGAGCGGCAGGATCGTTGCGCCGATGCGCCTGGCCTCGGCCATGAAGAACGCGCCGGCGCAGACCAGGGTCTCCTTGTTGGCGAGCGCGATGCGGCGACCGGGTTTGAGGGCAGCGACTGTCGGCTTGAGACCGGCCACGCCGCTGATCCCGGCCACGACGATCTCGCAGGGCCGGTCGACGGCCTCCAGCACGGCGCTTTCGCCAGCCCCGCAGGCAATGCCGCTGCCGGCCAGATGGTCGCGCAAGGCCGGCAGCGCGGCAGGCTCGGCGAGCGCGGCAAACCTGGCCCCCAATCGGCGCGCCATGGCCGCGAGCGCGGCAGAATCACGGCCGCCCACAACGGCTTCGACCGTGAAATGGCCGGGATTGGCTTCGATCACGTCGCGCGCCGAACGGCCAATCGAGCCAGTGGCTCCCAGAATGGTCACGCGCCTCATGATCGGTCCTTCGTGCCCCGGCTGCCGCTTAGCGCCAGATGGCGACAGCGATGGCTACGAGTGTGACCACAACCACAAAGGCGTCAAGACGATCCAGCACGCCTCCATGGCCCGGAATGATCGAGCCCGAGTCCTTGACGCCGAAATGGCGCTTGAGGGACGATTCCAGCAGGTCACCCATCTGCCCGGCCGCCGAGGCCAGCATTGCGCAGCCGGCCGTGGCAATGAAGCCGAGGCTCCAGGCCGCGCCGAGACGGCGCGACACCCAGGCCACCAGCAGCCCCGCGGCGATGCCGGCCAGAGCGCCGCCAATGGCCCCGGACCAGGTCTTCTTGGGGCTGACAGAGGGCCATAGCTTCGGCCCGCCGAGTGCCCGCCCGGTGAAATAGGCCGCGACATCCGTTGACCAGACCACCGCAAAGCACCACGCAATCAGCGCCAGCCCCAGTTGCACCTCGGCGCGCACGATGATCGGCGCCATGGCGATGGCGGTGGCGTAGATCACGCCGGCCCCGGCCACCAGCCGGAGCTTTTTGGGTGTTGCGGCCATCACCGCGCCGACCGTGAGCGCGCAGGCTCCCAGCCCGGCCGCCTCCCAGCCGAGATGGGCAGCGAGCCCGGCCAGCGCGGCACCCGCCGCAGCCAGCAGCCGCACCGTGCGCTCGCCCTCGGGCGAGACGATCTTGAGCCACTCGATGGCGGCCACCGCGCCCACCGCGACCCAGAGCAGGGCAAAGGGCCATCCGCCCCACCACAAGGTGAGCAAGGCGACCGCGACCATGACGAGGCCTGACCTGATCCGCAGGCTCAACTCGCTGCGCGATGCCGACGGCCCGCCCGGCGGCATCGACTGGCCGGCCGGCTGTTCAATGGACGGGAGTTCAGCGGGCGGACGGTCGCCGGGCATGGGGCATTCCTGACCTCAACTGGCCGTTTCCGGCAATCCATCCGGTGGGCCGGACCCTGTCCATGCCGGGGCCATTCACACGGCCTTCTGTGCCAGCCCGCCAAAGCGGCGGTCACGCATCCGGAACTCGGCAATCGCCGCCTCCAGCGCGCCATGATCGAAGTCGGGCCAAAGAACCGGCGTGAACACAAGCTCGGAATAAGCGGCCTGCCACATCAGGAAATTCGACAGCCGGAGCTCACCGGATGTGCGGATCACCAGATCCGGATCAGGGATGTCGCCGGTATCGAGTCGCGCCGAAATCTCGGCTGCGGTGAAAGGTGTGCTGTCGCCTGTTGCGATCCGCTCCGTCAACAGCCGGTTGGTGGCGCGCATGATCTCGTCGCGCGCTCCATAGTTGAACGCGATGACCAGGGTCAGTGCGGTGTTGTCGCGTGTCAGCGCCTCAGCCTGATCGATCAGGTCCCGGATGTCGGGGGGCGTGCCATCACGGTCGCCGATCATCCGGACACGCACATTCGCGGCATGCAGTTCGGCCAGATCATTGCGCACGAAGCGCTTGAACAGCGCCAGGAGGAAGCTGACCTCCATGGCAGGCCGGCGCCAGTTCTCAGTCGAGAAGCTGAAGATCGTCAGGTAGGACACGCCCAGATCGCTGGCCGCCCGAACCGTGCGCCGGAGCGCCTCGACTCCGCGCCGGTGCCCCTCGGTGCGCGGCAGCCCGCGCGCCTGCGCCCAGCGACCGTTGCCATCCATGATGATGGCGACATGGCGCGGAGCCGCAGCACTGATCGCGGCGGGCTCGGGCGTTTGCCGAAGGGGTTCAGGTGAAGGGCTCATGATCCCGTCAGACGTGGTTCGGTGAGAGCCGAAATTAAGCCATCGGCGCGGCACGCAACACAGACATTTCGTGAACCGGGAAAGATCAGGATCAAAACTGATCTAATGTCGGCCACGGAAAGACCAGCAGAATCAGACCTGCATGATCTCCTTTTCCTTTGTTGCGAGCGCGGCATCAATGTCGGCGACTGACTGGTCCGTGGCCTTCTGAACCTGATCGGACTGGCGGGCCGCATCGTCTTCCGACATGTGGCCGTCCTTTTCGAGCTTCTTCAGGATTTCGAGCCCGTCCCGGCGGACGTGACGCACCGCCACCCTCGCCTCTTCCGAGTATTTGTGGGCGACCTTGACCAGTTCCTTGCGGCGCTGCTCGTTCAATTCGGGAATGCGGATGCGGATGGTCTGGCCTTCCGTCTGCGGATTGAGGCCAAGATCGGAATCCCGGATCGCCTTGTCAACGGCTGCGGCCATGGCCCGATCCCAGACCATGACACTGAGCAGACGCGCTTCGGGCACGCTGACCGTCGCGACCTGATTGAGCGGCATCTTCGAGCCGTAGGCATCGACCATGATCGGATCGAGCACGCTGGCGGAGGCCCGGCCAGTGCGCAGCGAGTTCAGATCGTGCTTGAGCGAAGCCACGGCACCCTGCATGCGGCGCTTGACGTCATTGAGATCAAAGATCGGAGGAGCCATGGAGGGGGCCTTCTTCTGTCATCTGGAACGGGGGCCGAGCTTCGCGGGACGATCAGGCAATATCCATCCCGGCAAGCGCGACGCAGCCTGCATGACCATGCTGATCCGACCAGAGCCGGTCAAGCCTTCTGCGCGGGGCGGCGAACTGTCTTCACGGGACAACATAGGTGGCGCGGCCACTGCCCTGCAGAACGGCGGAGATCGCGCCGGGCTGGGCGATCGAGAACACCCCGATGGTGAGGTTCGCATCGCGGGCCAGCGCGAAGGCAGCCGTGTCCATCACGCCCAGTTCCCTGGCAATCGCTTCGGCATGGGTGAGTTGGTCGTAGCGCGTGGCGGACGGGTCCTTCTTGGGGTCTGCCGAATAGACACCATCGACCTGCGTGGCCTTGAACACGGCCTCGCACTTCAATTCCGCCGCGCGCAGCACCGCGGCTGTGTCCGTGGTGAAGAACGGATTGCCAGTGCCGCCCGCGATGATGACCACATGGCCGCGCTCCATGTGGTGCAAGGCCGGCTGGCGGGCATAAGTCTCGCAGATGGTCGGCATGGACACTGCCGACATGGTGCGCGCCGTGACGCCGGCGGCGTTGACCGCGTTTTCGAGCGCAATCGAGTTCATCGCCGTGGCCAGCATGCCCATGGAATCGGCTGTGGCCCGGTCGATCCAGCCTGCGGAACTGACGCGCGCACCGCGAATGATGTTGCCGCCGCCGATGACCAGCGCGATCTCGATGCCGGCGCGCGAGGCTTCGGCAATATCGGCGGCCAGCGTGTTGAGCACAGGCGGGTAGAGCCAGTAGCCATCGGGAGCCGCAAGAGCCTCACCCGAGAGCTTGATCAGCACGCGCTTGAACCTGGTCATGCCCTCGCCTCCTCCTGCATCAGGGCGCATGTCGCCCCGGCACCCATAAAAAAAGCGGCGCACCCGGCGCCGCTTTGGTGGTCCTGACAATCAGGCTTTTCCGCCCGCCGCCGCCGCGACTTCCGCCGCGAAGTCGCTTTCCTCTTTCTCGATTCCCTCGCCGAGTGCAAATCGGGCGAACCCCGTCAGCTTGATCGGGCCGCCGACCTTGCCTTCGGCGTCCTTGAGCGCCTGGCTCACCGACTTCGAGCCATCGTGGATGTAGGTCTGTTCGAGCAGGCAGTATTCCTTGGCGTAGGACTTCATGCCCGACTCGACGATCTTGTCCATGACATGGGCTGGCTTGCCTGCGTTCTTCTCGGCCAGGATTGCCTTTTCGCGCGCCAGCACGTCGGGCGCCACCGATGCGAGATCGAGTGCGACCGGGTTGGCTGCGGCGACATGCATGGCAAGCTGGCGGCCAAGTGCAGCCAGTTCGTCGCTCTTGCCAGGCGATTCCAGCGCAACCAGCACACCGATGCGGCCAAGGCCTTCGCCCGCGGCATTGTGCAGGTAGGAAGCCACAACGCCGGCGGACACCTCGAACTTGCGGGCGCGGCGCAGGGCCATGTTCTCGCCGATGGTGGCGATGGCGTTGGCAATCGCGTCCTGCACAGTGCCGCCACCCGGATAGGCGGCTGCCTTCACGGCCTCGACATCGTCACCGACCGCGAGCGCCACGCCTGCGACGTTCCGCGCGAGTGTCTGGAACTGTTCGTTCTTGGCCAGGAAGTCGGTTTCGGCGTTAACCTCGACCACCACGCCCTGCGTGCCGGTGGCGACGATCGCCACCAGGCCTTCAGCGGCGATGCGGCCGGCCTTCTTGGCGGCCTTGGACAGGCCCTTCTTGCGCAGCCAGTCGACGGCGGCTTCCATGTCGCCGCCCGTTTCCACCAGCGCCGACTTGCAATCCATCATGCCTGCGTCGGTCTTGTCGCGCAGTTCTTTCACCATGGCAGCCGAAATCACGGACATCTCTTTTCACCTTTCGAACGGAGGGCCCGGCTGTTCCGGGCATGCTGATAACGAGAACCGGCGCACCCCGAAGGTTGCGCCGGCGCGTGTGGATGGGGCGAGACCGGGGCGGTGATGCCCCGCGGCCTCATGCGTCGCCGAGCGAACGGGCCTGGGCGATCCAGCCATCGCGCGCGATGCGGCCGCTGAGCTTGAGAGCGGCATCGACCGTCATCTCGTCGGCTGGCGACATCGCGGCAAACTGCCAGTAGTGGAACAGGCCGCCTTCGTTGAGCTTCTTCTCCAGCTCGGGGCCAACGCCCGTCAGCTTGGTGAGATCGTCCGGTGCGCCGCGCGGGGCGGTGAGCAGCTCGAAGCCGGTCACGGCTGCGGTCTCGGTCGGCAGGGTCTCGACCATCGGGGCTTCGGAAGCGCCCATGTCGACGCCGCTGTTGCCCTGGCCGCGGGCGATGCCATCAAGAGCGGCGCGGGCCACCAGATCGCAATACAGCGAAATGGCGCGGCCAGCATCATCATTGCCCGGAACCGGGAAGGTGATGCCGTCAGGATCGCAATTGGTGTCGACGATCGCCGCCACTGGAATGTTGAGGCGCTGCGCTTCCTTGACGGCAAGCTGCTCCTTGTTGGTGTCGATCACAAAGATCATGTCCGGCGTGCCGCCCATGTCCTTGATGCCGCCGAGCGCCTTTTCGAGGTTGTCGCGCTCACGCGACAGCATCAGGCGCTCCTTCTTGGTCAGGCCCTGGGCCCCGACCGCGAGCATCTCGTCGAGCTTGCGCAGGCGCTGGATCGAACCGGAAATGGTCTTCCAGTTGGTCAGCATGCCGCCGAGCCAGCGCGAGTTCACATAATACTGGGCCGAGCGCTTGGCCGCATCGGCGACCAGATCCTGCGCCTGGCGCTTGGTGCCGACGAACAGCACGCGGCCGCCACGGGCCACGGTGTCGCTGACGGCCTGGAGGGCGCGGTGCAGCATCGGCACGGACTGGGCCAGATCGATGATGTGGATCTTGTTGCGCTCGCCGAAGATGTATTGCGACATCTTCGGGTTCCAGCGGTGCGACTGGTGGCCAAAGTGCGCGCCAGCCTCAAGCAATTGGCGCATGGAAAATTCAGGAACTGCCATGGGTCTTCTCCGGTTACGAGTGCCTCTGCGGACCAGTGCGGCGGATCAGGGCCAAGCCAGGATCAGCCACCGGATGGACGGAATAAACTTCCGACCGATAAAGCCCGCATGTGGGATGACGCGCGAGTACAGTCGATTGCCGCCTTTGGCAACCCCGAAAGGCACGGCTCGACCGGCTTTTGCCTTCTTTCGCCGAAAACACATGCCCGGCTCGGCCCTGAGTTCGTCCGTCACAGACGGTCTGTCATCCCGGCCTTGAGCCGGGATCGCCCGCCGCTTGTCTCTTGTCCGGAAGGGGCGATGCGCACGTCATGATTCGTCACTGCCATGGCCGGGTCAAGCCCGACCATGACGGGTGGGGTGTCACTATCCAGCGCGCCGGTGAGCCTCCTCGCCTTCACATCAAATCCACGCTTACCACACCCGGCACAGCCCTCAGCGCGCCAGCGATCTGGGGGCTGACGAGGCGCTTGCCGGGCAGTTCGATCTCGATCTCCTCGTCGCCCTGATCGACGATAACCACGACCGAGACGCGGGCATCGCCCTGCTGCTTCAGCCGCTCGGCGAGGGCCGCGACGGGCTTGTCGTCGCGCACGAAGATGCGCATGTCCTGCTTCTGGCGCGCGGCGGCGGCATCGAGCGGCTCGACATTTTCGATGCGCGGCTTGACCTCGTCGCCATCGAGCGTGGCCGAGACCATCAGCAGCACGACCTTGCCCGGCTCCAGCAGATCGCGGAAGCGCTGCAGGCCTTCCGAAAACAGCACCGCCTCGAAATGGCCGCTCTGATCGGAGAGCTGCACGATACCCATCTTGTTGCCGGTCCGGGTGCGGCGCTCGGAGCGGTCGATCACCGAAGCGGCGATGCGGCCCATGGAAGCCCCGGTCTGCCGCACTGTCGCGGAAAACTCCGAAAAGCGCCGTACGCGCATGCGATGCAGCACCCCGGCATAGTCATCGAGCGGATGGCCGCTGAGAAAAAAGCCGACCGCCGCATGTTCGCGTTGCAGCTTCTCGGAGGCCAGCCACTGCACGTGCGGCGGGATCACCAGCGCGTCGATGGCGCCAGAGCCGAACAGCTCGTCCTGCCCACCCTCGGCCGACTCGCGCGTGCGCTGCGCCAGAGCCACGATGCCATCGATGGCGGCGATGGCGCGGGCCCGGTCCGGCTCCAACTCATCGAAGGCGCCTGCCGCAATCAGGGCCTCAAGCGTGCGTTTGTTGACCTTGCGCGTGTCGAGCCGCCGGGCGAGATCCTCCAGACTGCGATAGGGACCGCCCTCCCCGCGCGCGGCCACCAGCGAGGCCACGGCCTCCTGCCCGACGCCCCGGATCGCCGCCAGCGCATAGAAGATGCGGCCATCGCGCACGTCAAAGTGCACACCCGACCGGTTGATCGACGGTGGCTCGACCTTGATCCCCATGCGCTCGGCATCGCGCCTGAACTCGGCCAGCTTGTCGGTGTTCGACATGTCCAGCGTCATCGAGGCTGCCATGAACTCGACGGGGAAATTCGCCTTGAGATAGGCCGTCTGGTAGGACACCACGGCATAGGCGGCGGCATGGCTCTTGTTGAAGCCGTAATCGGCGAACTTGGCCAAAAGGTCGAAGATCTCGGAGGCCAGATCCTCGGACAGACCGCGCTCGACCGCACCGCGCGTGAACCGGTCACGCTGCGCATCCATCTCCGCCTTGACCTTCTTGCCCATGGCGCGGCGCAACAGATCGGCCTCGCCGAGCGAATAGCCCGACAAGGCCTGTGCCACCTGCATCACCTGTTCCTGATAGACAATGATGCCATGGGTTTCGGACAGGAAAGGCTCCAGCTTGGGGTGAAGGTAGGTCGCCTTTTCCAGCCCCAGCTTGCGCCGGCAATACGTGGGAATGTTGTCCATCGGGCCGGGCCGATACAGCGCCACCAGCGCGATCAGGTCCTCGACACGGTCGGCCTTCATCTCGACCAGCGCCTTGCGCATGCCAGCGCTTTCCACCTGGAACACACCGACCGTTTCGCCGCGCGCCAGCATCTCGTAGGTCTTCGGATCGTCGAAAGGCAAGGCGTCGAGCGCCACCGCAATGCCGCGCTGGGCGATCAGCCGCACGGCTGTTGTCAGCACCGTCAAGGTCTTGAGGCCGAGGAAATCGAACTTCACCAGCCCGGCCTGCTCGACCCACTTCATGTTGTACTGCGTGACGCGCGCACCCGTGCGCGGGTCTCGATACAGCGGCACGAGCCGGTCCAGAGCGCGGTCACCAATCACCACGCCGGCGGCATGGGTCGAGGCATGGCGATGCAGGCCCTCCAGCTTCTGCGCGATTTCCAGCATACGGGCCACGATGGGCTCGTCATTGGCGGCCATCTGGAGCTTCGGCTCGCCCGAGATCGCTTCCGCCAGCGGCGTGATCTTGCCCGGCGCCTGTGGCACGAGCTTGGTCAGCTTGTCGACCTGGCCATACGGCATTTCGAGAACGCGCCCGACATCGCGCATGACGCCCCGGGCCAGCAGGGTGCCAAACGTGATGATCTGCGCCACGCGCTCGTCGCCATAGCGCCGCTTGACATACTCGATCACCTCTTCGCGCCGGTCCTGGCAAAAGTCGATGTCGAAATCCGGCATCGAGACGCGATCCGGATTGAGGAAGCGCTCGAACAGCAGGCCGAAGCGCAACGGGTCCACATCGGTGATGGTAAGCGCATAGGCCACCAGCGAGCCAGCCCCCGAGCCACGGCCCGGTCCAACAGGAATATCCTGCGATTTGGCCCACTTGATGAAGTCGGCCACGATCAGAAAATAGCCCGGAAACTGCATGCGCTCGATGATCGACAGCTCGAACGCAAGGCGCCTGTCATAATCATCGACCGTGAAACCGGCGCTCGGACCATGGGCTGCAAGCCTGGCTCTCAGGCCGGCTTCGGCCTGGTCCCGCAACTCCGATGCCTCGTCGCGGCCATTGGAGGTCTCATAACGCGGCAGAATCGGCTTGCGCACCACCGGTCGCCAGGCGCAGCGCATGGCGACCTCCAGCGTTGTCTCCAGCGCCTCGGGCAGATCGGCAAAGCGCCGCGCCATCTCGGCGCGCGAAGCGAAGAACTGGCCCTCGCTGACACGACGGCGCTCGTCGTCGGACATCAGCCGGCCAGATGCGATCGCCATCAGGGCATCATGGGCTTCATGGTCGGCGGCCTTGCCGAAAAACGGAATGTTGGTCGCGACAATCGGAAGATCGGCGGCATAGGCGAGGCCGAGCAACGCCGCCTCGGTGGGAAGACTGCCGCTCGTTGCCGGGCGCTGCACCTCGACATAGAGCCGGTCACCGAAGGCGGCCTGCAACACGCCAAGCCTGGCACGGGCCAGTTCATGCCGGCCCTCAGCGAGGGCCAGATCGACCGGACCGCCAACCCCGCCCGTGAGTGCGATCACGCCCTCACTGTGCCCAGCCAGCAGCCCGAGACGAACAAACGGCGAGACGCCAAGTTCGGGCAGCATGTAGGCCGCGCTGACCAGCGCCAGAAGATTGGCATAGCCGTGCTCGCTGGCGGCCAGCAGGACCACATGCGGATGCACAACATGCAGCGGCTTCCTGGAATCGGCCGCGATATCCTCGCAATCGACATTGAGCTGGATGCCGACCAGCGGCTGCACGCCGGATCCTGCCAGTTTCTCGGAAAACTCCAGCGCACCGAACAGGTTGTTGGTGTCGGTCAGGGCCAGCGCCGGCTGACGATCGGCAACCGCGAGCTTGCTCAGCGTCGCGATGGTCATCGCCCCTTCCAGCAACGAGAAACTGGAATGAACATGAAGGTGAACGAACCCCGCATCGGATGCGGCAGCAGCCATGTTCAGCGCCTCCTTTGCGGCGGACGGCGCACGCCGCGCGATCCCGACAACGGCCATGCGACTCCCGCCAAAGGCCACGCCCCAGCTATCGCGCCGAAGGCTCTGCAGGTCGAGGAATTTCGCCGGCGACGACCAGGTTGTTCACACGCCGGGTGCCGCGAAGATCGCTGCCCATGTCAGGATCATGGCGATGAAAGTGCCGAGGGACGCCACTTCGGTGACGCCAACAACCAGACGGCGGGTCATGTCTGAACTCCATGTTTGTGTTATGTCCCTTTATGTATTTGTTTTGTTCTCTTGTCAACTCGCCTATTCAACGGGGTTTCGCAAGCGAAAGATCGACGGTTAATGGTTGCTTCAGACGGCTTGACCGCAACCATCGAACGACTGCGTGGCGACAGCAGGAGCGTCGGGTGCGCCGCTCCCAAAGGCCCGCCAGACCCAAGCGTGAAACGGCGCGAAGCCGGCGCGCTCAATCCATCGTCACCACCTGCCCGCCCTTGATGGTCACGCGCCGATCCATCTGGGCAGCAAGGTCGAGATTGTGGGTGGCGATCAGCGCCGCCAAGCCCGAGGCGCGCACCAGCGAGGTCAGGGTGCGGAAGACATGGGAAGAGGTCACAGGATCGAGATTTCCGGTCGGTTCATCGGCCAGCAAAAGGCGCGGCGCATTGGCGACAGCGCGCGCGATGGCGACGCGCTGCTGTTCGCCGCCGGACAACTCGCCGGGGCGGTGCTTGAGGCGCGCGCCGAGGCCGAGGAAGTCAAGCAGGTCGGCGGCGCGCTTGGCTGCCTCCGCCTTGCCAAGCCCGCGGATGAGCTGCGGCATCACCACATTCTCGAGCGCCGAGAACTCGGGAAGCAGGTGGTGGAACTGATACACGAAGCCGATCTCGGTGCGGCGCAGGCGCGTGCGGGCACTGTCATCGAGCTTGGCTGTGGCGACACCGCCGATGAAGACCTCGCCGGCATCGGGGTGTTCGAGAAGGCCAGCAACATGCAGCAGCGTGGATTTTCCGGTTCCGGACGGCGCGACCAGCGCGACCAGCTCGCCGGGCCAGATAGCGAAATCCGCCTTCTGGAGAATA
Source organism: Beijerinckiaceae bacterium (assembly GCA_025459195.1). Lineage (GTDB taxonomy): Bacteria > Pseudomonadota > Alphaproteobacteria > Rhizobiales > Beijerinckiaceae > Allobosea. Next base: position 12,731 of record JALORF010000046.1, on the reverse strand, counting down.
TCGAGTGAGCCGCCCGTCTGCGGATAGCTGCGGTCGACCTGCGACAGGAACAGCGCGGGGGTGACAGGCTGGCTTGTGCCGGTGTCAGTCATGCCGGCCTCACCCGTATCTCAGCGCTTCGACAGGATCGAGCCGGGCCGCGCGCCATGCTGGATAGAGCGTTGCGAGCAATGACAGCACCAGCGCCATGCCGACCACAGCCGCCACTTCAGTCGGATTGGTCTCCGCAGGGATTTCGGTGAGGAAGCGCACGGTGGGGTCCCAGAGCTGGGTTCCGCTGATGCGCGAGACGAAACTCTGGATCGCCTGGATGTTGGCGCAGACCAGCAGGCCGAGCCCGAAACCGGCAATGGTGCCGACCACGCCGATCGAGGCTCCGGTAATGAGGAACACACGCAGGACCGACCCGCTTGTCGCGCCCATGGTCCTGAGGATGGCGATGTCCGAACTCTTGTCTTTCACCAGCATGATCAGGCCGGAGACGATGTTGAGCGCCGCGACCAGCACGATCAGCATCAGGATCAGGAACATGACATTGCGCTCCACCTCCAACGCCGAGAAAAAGGTGCGGTTGCGCTGCCGCCAGTCGGTGAGCACCAGCGGGCGCGGGGCATTGGCCTCTATGGCATCGCGCACCGTCTGGGTGCGGTCGGCGTTCTCGATGAACACCTCGATCACGTTCACATCGTCGTCACGGTTGAAATAAGCCTGCGCCTCGCCCAGCGGCATGAACGCGAAGGTGCCATCGAACTCCGACATGCCGATCTCGAACACGGCCACCACCGGATAGGCCTTGATGCGTGGCGCGGTGCCAAAGGGGGTTGCCGCTCCGCGCGGGCTGATGATGGTGATCTGGTCGCCCGCGCGGATGGACAGCGCTTCGGCGAGCCGGATCCCGATGGCCACGCCATTGTTGGCGTCGAAGCCTTCGAGCGTGCCCTGCTTGATGTTCTTGGCAATGAACGGGATTTTCTGGATGTCACTTTCGCGCATGCCGCGCACCAGCACGCCGCTGTTGCCATATTGCGACGATGCCAGCGCCTGCCCTTCGACCATGGGAATGGCAAGCGTCACGCCCTTGATGGCCATCAGTTTGGTGGCAACCTCGGCATAATCGTCCAGCGGTCGCTCGATCGGCGTCAGAAAGATGTGGCCGTTGACGCCCACGATCTTGTCGAGAAGCTCCTTGCGGAAGCCGTTCATCACCGACAGCACGATGATCAGCGTCGCGACGCCGAGCATGATGCCGAGGAACGAGAAACCGGCAATGACGGAGACAAAGCCCTCGCGGCGGCGGGTGCGCAGATAGCGCGAGGCCAACATCCACTCGAAGCGGGCAAAAGGCCTTGTGTCGGCGGGAGCGTCGATCATTGCGCGACGCGACCTGCGGTCAGCTTGGCGAGGGCGGCCGCCGGTGACAGGCTTTCGCGCTCGCCAGTGGCGCGCCGCTTGAGCTCGACCTTGCCCTCAGCAAGGCTCTTGGGCCCGACGATCACCTGCCAAGGCGAGCCAATCAGGTCATTGACCACGAACTTCGCGCCCGGCCGCTCATCGCGGTCGTCGTAGAGCACATCGACACCGGCGGCGAGCAGACCGGAATAGAGGCTCTCACATGCCGCATCCGTGCCGGCATCGCCCATCTTGAGGTTGAGCAGCGACACGGTGAATGGCGCAATCTCCTCGGGCCAGATGATGCCGGCCTCGTCATGGCCGGCCTCGATCAGGGCCGCGATCAGGCGGGTGGGGCCGATGCCATAAGAGCCCATGTGCACGTGCGTATCCTTGCCATCCGGGCCGGCGACCGTCGCGCCCATAGGCTCGGAATACTTCGTGCCAAAGTAGAAAATATGGCCGACTTCGATGCCGCGTGCCGAAACGCGCGCCGCCTCCGGAATGGCGGTGTAGGCTGCTTCGTCATGCATCTCGGACGTTGCTGCATACAGCGAGGTCCAGCGGTCCACGATGGACTGCACCCCGGCCACATCGTCGAAGTCGGTGTCCGGACCGGGCACGGGGAAGCTGAGGAAATCCTTGTGGCAGAACACCTCGCTCTCGCCGGTTGAGGCAAGCACAATGAATTCATGGCTGAGATTGCCGCCAATGGGGCCGGTGTCGGCGCGCATCGGGATGGACTTGAGACCCAGCCGCTCGAACGTGCGCAGATAGGCCACGAACATCTTGTTGTAGGCATGCACCGCACCGGCCTGATCAAGATCGAAGGAATAGGCATCCTTCATCATGAACTCGCGTCCGCGCATCACGCCGAAGCGCGGGCGTACCTCATCACGGAACTTCCACTGGATATGATAAAGGTTCAGAGGAAGTTCCTTGTAGGACTTCACGTAGGACCTGAAGATCTCAGTGATCATTTCCTCGTTGGTCGGGCCAAACAGCATCTCGCGATCATGGCGGTCCCTGATGCGCAGCATCTCCTTGCCATAGGCATCGTAACGACCGCTCTCGCGCCACAGGTCTGCAGACTGGATGGTCGGCATGAGCAACTCGATCGCGCCGGAGCGGTTCTGCTCTTCGCGGATCACGGCATTGATCTTGTTGAGCACGCGCAGGCCCAACGGCAGCAGCGTGTAGCTGCCGGCCGCCTGCTGGCGGATCAGGCCTGCGCGCAGCATCAGCCGGTGCGACACGATCTCCGCTTCCTTGGGCGTATCGCGCAGGATCGGCAGGAAATAGCGGGACAGACGCATGGGACACCTTGTTGAGCGCGGGCGACCCGGCGAATCCCCCGCGAGTCAGCACGCATCGATAGCTGTCGACTGACACCATCCATGGGCCAAAAATGCAAGGGCAGGCGACGCCGGTCTGGCAGATTCAGCGGCAGGCTGTGCGGTCAGCCCTTCGCAAAGCGCGCCTTGAGCGCGGCGGCCACGGCTTCGGGCACGAAGGCTGTGATGTCGCCACCCATGGCCGCGATCTGGCGCACCAGCGTTGCCGTCACCGGGCGGACTCTCGGAGACGCCGGCAGAAACACGGTGAAGATGTCGGGCGCGAGAGCGCCGTTCATGCCCGCCATCTGCATCTCGTAGTCGAGATCGGTGCCGTCGCGCAGGCCCCTGATCATCATCGAGGCCCCTGCCCGCCGTGCGGCATTCACCGCCAGATCGGAAAAGGTGACAACCTCGAGCTTTGTCTGTTCCACACGCGCCAGCGGCACGCAGACCTCACGGATCATGGCGGCGCGTTCGTCTGCGCTGAACAACGGTGCCTTGCCGGGATGAACTCCAATCGCCACGACCAGTGTGTCGACCAGGCCGCAGGCCTGCCGGACCACATCGACATGGCCGTTGGTGAGCGGATCGAACGAGCCGGTGTAGAGCGCTGTGCGGGTCATCCATCAGCGGTAGCGCTTTGACGGTCTCATGAAAAGAGGGGGCCGCACTGGCCACGACGACGCCTGCCCCATCAACCTTTACGGCAGATAAGTTCCGCCCGATGCCGCGCACGGATTGACAGCGGCGGCCTGGATGCCGTCTCTCCGGGGTGTTGTTGGCTTGTTTTCAGTGTTGAAGGAATTGTCGTCATGATCAGGCATCTGTTTTTCTCGATTGTTCTTGGGGTCGGCATGGCGGTCGCCCTGCCCATGGAGCCGATGGGCTTCAACCAGACGGCTGAAGCGCAATCGCTCAGCAATGCCTGCAAGCGCGTCTATGCCCAATACAACAGCCGGCGCGGCCCGAAGGCCTTTGCCGTGACGTCCCGCGGCGGTTGCGGCAGCGCCTGGGCACAGCCTTCGCTGGCCCGCGCCCAGGCCGTTGCCATGAATGGCTGCCGTCGCAACGGCACCGGATGCCGCGTCGTCGAATCGTCGTTCTGACCGGCCGGTCAGGTCAGGTCATCTCAGTCACGATGACCGAATGGCCTTCACCATCGCCGGCCACTCGTCCATGTGATCGATGACGGCCATTGCACCAGCCTCCTTCAGGCGCGCGCTGATGCGGGCCCGGTCATGGGCGACACCCGTGAAACCGATCACCGGCATTCCGGCGGCGCGTGCAGCGAGCACACCAGGCACAGAGTCCTCGATGACAAGGCAGTTTTCGGGGCGCACCCCCATGGATTCTGCGGAAAACAGAAACACATCGGGGTGCGGCTTGCCGCGCGAGACCTGGCTTGCCGAAAAGACATGGGGATCGAACAGGTCGATCAGCCCGGCCGTGGCAAGATTGCGCTTGAGCGGCGCGAGGCTGGTGGACGATGCCACGCATCGCGGACCGTCGATGCCACTGACGGCCTGGCGCACACCCGGCAGGCTCTGCAATTCCTCGGCAAAGCGGCGGCGCACCTCGCGTTCGATGCCCTCCTCGAATTCGGCGGGAAGCGGGCCGCCATAGTCGGCTTCGAGCACCTTGCGGCCCATGGCCACCGGGATGCCAACCATGGCATCGACGTATGAATCCATGGTCCAATGGGTCAGGCCGATGCTGTGATAGGCCTTGAGGTTGATCTCGGCATAGATCGTCTCGGTGTCGATCAGGGTGCCGTCACAATCGTAGATGATCAGATCATGGGGCACGGTGGATTTCCTGCGGGGAGAAACCTTCTCCTAATGCGCCGTGTCCTTCTTCTCAAGGGAGCGCATGATATGCTGGCCCAGACGCAAGGCGGGTAGCGAGATCTGCCGCGCCTGCATCAGGGCGATCTCGGTGTCCGACAAGTCCGGTGCCCCTTCGGCCAGATCGATGATGTAGAAGTCCGGCGGAACCATTTCCTTGGGCAGCACCGTAAGGCCCAGCCCGGCGCGGACCGCAGCCTGTGCGCCGGCCAGCGAGGTCGAGGTGTAGGCAACGCGCCAGGCGCGACCGGCCCGGTCCAGCGCCGCGGTGGCACGTTTGCGATAGACGCAAGGATGGGGCGAAACGACGAGAGGCAACGGCCCGTCGCCGGCGAAGATGTCAGGCCTTGTGCCGGCCCAGACCAGCGGCTCGCGCCAGACGCGCACGCCCTCGGTCGGTCCCATCGGCTCGCGCTTGATCAGCACGAGATCGAACTCGCCATCCTTGAAGCGCTCGATCAGGTTGAGTGTCAGATCGGTGGTGACCTCCAGCGCGACGCCGGGGTGGCTCTGCGCAAAGCGTGCCAGAACACCGGACAGATGCGTCGTCGCGAAGTCTTCCGGCGTGCCGAGGCGCACCAGACCCTGGATCACCGGCTCGCTGATCTTGCCGAGCGCTTCATCGGCAAGCGCCAGGATGCGGCGGGCATAGGAGAGCAGCGTCTCGCCATCCGACGTGAGTTGCACGCCCTTTGGCGACCGCCACATCAGGCTCCGGCCCAGTCCATCCTCAAGGCGTTTCAACTGCAGGCTGACAGTGGGCTGGCTGATCAGCAGACGCTCTCCGGCGCGTGTCAGGCTGCCCAGTTCGGCGACCATCACGAAGGTGCGCAGCAGGTCAAGATCAAGACGTGAGGCCATGGCGCAAAGCCCTTTGCGAGGCGGCGGGGTTGCTCCGGTCCCAGATCAACATCAACCCGCCATTGCAAGATGCAATGGCAGATGGGGCTGAATGACCAGACAGGCAATGGGCCGAGATGCTCTATGCGGTCTCAGCCTTCAGCGCAAAAGCGCAGAAATTCCCTGCGGTGGCGGCCAAAGGGGCTGGGGAGCGCTGCGGACGCCAGCGGCCGGTCGAAGCGATCCGAGATGTCGACGCGCCAGCTCAGCATGCTGGCGTTGGCTTTCATCATCTCGGCCATCTTCTGCACAGGGATCGTGGCCATGGCACTGGACGGCGCTGTGGATGTGCCGGCGGACCATTGTGCCGAAGCCATGGCCGTGACCGAGCCGACCTCGATGTCCATGCGCAGCCGTCGGGTTGACAGGTCCTCCGGGCCGGCGCTGACAATGACCGCGGCATAGCCTTGCATGCGTGCGCCGCAAATGAACATGATCAGCGGGCGCCCCTCGGGCTCCTGCAACAGAGCCAGTGTTGCCGTGCCGGATGCGCTCGAGAAGGTCCAGCGCTCGCGTCGCTCGACACTGGCTTCGGCGCTCGACATCAGCACAAGACAGGCCAGTGCCCCGATCGGCAATGCCCGCAACCAAAGCGCCGCGGACCGCGCGGCTGCGCAAGGCAATGCCAAGGCTCTCGCAGCCACAGGCTTTCCGATTCCGGACGGTCCGGCCGGCAGAAACAGGGAACGGAACATCAGGTTGCCTCCACGCTATGTGTGCAACCTTAGGTTGTTATTCTTGCCCGTCCGTTAAACGGCTGCAACGATCCAGACGATGCTGCGACAGCCAACGTGCCCGATCAGGTGTCTGCGCCCTCTGCTTCGCCGTCGCCATTCTCGCTGCCATCATCGGTGATGTGCTCGACGCTGACCACACGCTCGCCTTCAGCGGTGTTGAAGACGATGACGCCCTGTGTTGAGCGACCGGCGACGCGGATACCCGCGACAGGCACGCGGATCAGTTGCCCGCCATCGGTCACCAGCATGATCTGATCACTGTCCTCCACGGGGAAGGAGGCGATCAGCGGCCCGTTACGGTCATTGACGACCATGGCGACAATGCCTTTGCCGCCACGCCCCGTGACCCGATACTCGAACGACGAGGTGCGCTTGCCATAGCCATTTTCAGACACGGTCAGCACAACCTGTTCGGCGGCAGACATGGCCGCGTAGCGCTCAGGCGAGATGCTGGCCGTAGCGCTGGCGGTTTCGGCGGACGCGTCCTCGGCATCGGCGCCATCACTGTCAGGCACGCCGGCATCGTCGCTTCCCTCGCCGGTGACCGCGCGCCGCTTGCGCAGGAAATCGGCCCGTTCATCGGCATTGGCATCGAGATGATGCAAAATGGCGAGCGAAATCACCTTGTCGCCATCAGCCAGGTTGATGCCCCGCACACCGGTCGAATCCCGCCCCTTGAAGACGCGGACTTCGGGCACGGCGAAGCGGATGCACTGGCCGAGCGCCGTGGTCAGCAGCACATCGTCGGCTTCCGAACAGATCTGCACATCGACAATGGCATCGCCCTCGTCGAGCTTCATGGCAATCTTGCCGTTGCGGTTGACCTGCACGAAATCCGACAGCTTGTTGCGCCGGACATTGCCCGAAGCCGTCGCGAACATGACGTCGAGCGTTTCCCAGCTTGCCTCGTCCTCGGGCAGCGGCATCACGGTGGTGATGCGCTCGCCCGCTTCAAGCGGCAGCATGTTGACCAGTGCCTTGCCGCGCGCATTGGGCGCTGCCAGCGGCAGACGCCAGACCTTTTCCTTGTAGGCCTGACCGTGGGACGAGAAAAAGATCAGCGGCGTGTGCGTGTTGGCGACAAACAGGCGCGACACGAAATCCTCGTCCCGCGTCGCCATGCCGGAGCGCCCCTTGCCGCCGCGGCGCTGCGCCCGGTAGGTCGAAAGCGGCACGCGCTTGATATAGCCGCCATGGCTGACGGTGACGACCATGTCCTCGCGGGCAATCAGGTCCTCGTCCTCGAGATCAGCATCCCAATCCTGGATGATGGTCTTGCGCGGGGTCGCGTGCGCGGCGCGGATCTCTGCCAGTTCGGCCTTGACCAGCCCGAAAATCCGCTCGCGCGACCGCAGGATGGCCAGGAAATCCTCGATCTCCGCCGCCAGCTTGGTGAGTTCGTCGCCGATCTCGTCACGACCGAGAGCGGTCAGGCGGGCCAGCCGCAACTCAAGGATGGCGCGGGCCTGCGTGTCGGACAGCCGGTAGGTGCCATCCTCGTTGATCGGATAGCGCGGATCATCGACCAGGCGGATCAGGGGCGCGAGATCCGAAGCCTGCCAGAGCCGGCCGGTCAGCGATTCACGCGCCGCATTCGGGTCTGGCGAGGTCCGGATGATGCGGATCACCTCGTCGATGTTGGCCACGGCAATGGCCAGCCCGCACAGGACATGGGCCCGTTCCCGCGCCTTGTTGAGCAGGAACTTGGTGCGCCGGGAGATGACCTCCTCGCGGAAATCCACGAAGGCCTTGATGAAATCCTTGAGGTTCAGCGTCTCGGGACGGCCCCCATTCAACGCCACCATGTTGCAGCCGAAACTCGACTGAAGCGGCGTGAAGCGGAACAACTGGTTCAGCACCACATCCGCCATGGCATCGCGCTTGATCTCGATGACCATGCGCATGCCGTCCCTGTCAGATTCGTCGCGCAGGTCGGAAATGCCTTCAAGACGCTTCTCACGCACCAGATCAGCGATCTTCTCCAGCAGGCTGGCCTTGTTGACCTGATACGGCAGTTCATGAACGATGATCGCCTCGCGATCCTTGCGGATTTCCTCAACGGAGGTCTTCGCCCGCATGATCACCGAGCCGCGGCCCAGATGATAGGCGGCGCGGATTCCGCCACGGCCCATGATCGACGCACCGGTCGGGAAGTCCGGGCCGGGCACGATTTCAATCAGGTCGTCGATGCTGATCTCGGGATCATCGATATAGGCCACGCAGGCGTCGATGACCTCGCCAAGGTTGTGCGGCGGGATGTTGGTGGCCATGCCGACCGCGATGCCGCCGGCGCCATTGACCAAGAGGTTCGGATAGCGCGCCGGCAGGACGGACGGCTCTTCCTTGCTGTCATCGTAGTTGGCCTGAAAATCGACGGTTTCCTTGTCGAGATCTTCCAGCAACGACATGGCAGGGCGTGCCAGCCGGCTCTCGGTGTAGCGCATGGCCGCAGGGGGATCACCGTCGACCGAGCCGAAATTGCCCTGTCCGTCGACGAGCATCAGGCGCATCGAAAAATCCTGCGCCATGCGCACCAGCGCGTCATAGATGGCCTGGTCGCCGTGCGGGTGATACTGACCCATGACATCGCCCACGATGCGGGCCGACTTCACGTATTTCCGGTCGGGCGTGAAGCTGTTCTCCCACATCGCATAGAGAATGCGGCGGTGCACGGGCTTGAGGCCGTCGCGCACATCCGGCAGCGCGCGGCTGACGATCACGCTCATGGCGTAATCGAGATAGCTCTTGCGCATCTCGTCCGTGATCGAGATCGGCTTGATGTCGCTGCCCGATGCCGGAGCCGGGGGATCAACCGGCTTGTTGTCGTCGTCGCTCACTGCGCTTGTCCGTGGTCGATTGCTCGTCCGGACGGTCTAGACGATTCAGGCGTTCGAAGCCAGCGAAACGCATCGAAACGCACAGGCAAACAAGATATTTGAAATCAATGAATTAGCCCCCGATTTGAAGCCAGATCGCGGTGGCGTCATCGCAGCGTTTCCAACGCGGCTTGAGCACGCCGTCCGGATCGGTCTCGTGCTCGAATCGGCGCAGTTGCTCGCCCATGCGCGCAAGCCCCGAACTGCGGGCCGCCTGGATCATCGCCTCGGCTCCTGCATAAAGCCCATAGCGCAGCTCGGCAGCGGCAAAACCGTCCGTCATCATCAACAGGCTTGCCTGCTTTGTGGCGATGGTTGCCTGATTGAGATGTTTCAGGAAGCCCCGATCGGGCGCGAGGATGAAAGCATTTCCTGGTGCCAGAACCAGCCCCCTGCCCGCGCGCAATTCCGCCAGTGCCTCCGGCTGGGCGTAGCGCCGGGCCGGGTCTCCGCCACGGCCCAGCCGGGCGACCAGCACCGCCTCTGCCTCCTCGCTGACGGGTGTCGCGCCGAAAGCCAGCACCGGGCCATCGCCAGCCTGAACCAGCGCGCGGCAATCGCCAGACCAGGTGATGGTCAGGCCAGCCTCGCCAAGACTGGCCAGCATGAATGCTCCGCAGGGCAGTTCCCACGGCTCTTGAAGGGAGCGCGAGCGCTCCGCCTCGAAAGCTGCCACGAGGTCATCGGCGGCGCGTTCAAGCAGTGCGCGGGGATCGGCCATGGCCGCGTGGCGGGTAAAGGCCTCATGTGCCCGCTGGGCCAGCCAGACCGCATCGCTGCCGGTTCCCATGAACGGCTCGCCAAGACCGGTTGCGCCATCAATGACCCAGGCATGGCCCATGCTGAGGCCCACACGGTCCTCGTTGGGCTTGTCGCGAAAGCCGCCGAGGCTGATCTGGTCGCTGACGTGAAAGGCCATCGCCGTCACTCCGCCGCATTCGACGTCGCAGCCGCTGCGGACGGCTGAAGCGGACGGCGCGCCAGCACCTCCTTGAGGAAGCGGCCGGTATGGCTGGCGCTGACCCTGGCGATGTCTTCGGGCGTGCCTTCGGCCACGACCATGCCGCCGCCGTCGCCACCTTCCGGGCCCATGTCGATAACCCAGTCGGCGGTCTTGATGACCTCCAGATTGTGCTCGATCACGACAACGCTGTTGCCCTGGTCAACCAGTTCGTGCAGCACCTCCATCAGCTTGGCGACGTCATGGAAATGCAGACCTGTCGTTGGCTCATCCAGGATGTAAAGCGTGCGGCCTGTGGCGCGCTTGCTCAGTTCCTTGGAGAGCTTGACGCGCTGCGCCTCGCCACCGGAGAGCGTCGTGGCCTGCTGGCCGACCTTGACATAGTCGAGGCCGACACGGGCCAAAGTCTCCATCTTGTCGCGGATGCCGGGCACCGCCTTGAACAGGTCCGCCGCCTCCTCCACCGTCATGTCGAGCACATCGGCAATGGAATGGTCGCGGAATTTCACTTCCAGTGTCTCACGGTCGTAGCGCTTGCCCTTGCAGACATCGCAGGTGACGTAGACATCGGGCAGGAAGTGCATCTCGATCTTGATCAGGCCATCGCCCTGGCAGGCTTCGCAGCGCCCGCCCTTGACGTTGAACGAGAACCGCCCCGGCTGGTAGCCCCGCGCCTTGGCCTCCGGCAAGCCGGCGAACCATTCGCGGATCGGGGTAAAGGCTCCGGTATAGGTGGCCGGATTGGAGCGCGGCGTCCGCCCGATGGGCGATTGGTCGATGTCGATCACCTTGTCGAGATGTTCGAGCCCCTCGATGCGGTCGAACGGGGCCGGATGCTCGATCGAGCCGTTCAGCTTGCGCGCGACCGCCTTGTAGAGCGTGTCGATGACCAGCGTCGACTTGCCGCCGCCGGACACGCCGGTGATGCAGGTGAAGGTGCCGAGCGGCAAGGTGACCGAAACATTCTTGAGATTGTTGCCGCGCGCGCCGATGAGCTTGAGCACCCGGCCCTTCTGCGGCTTGCGCCGGCGGGCGGGAACCGGCACGGACATCTCGCCAGTCAGGTATTTGCCGGTCAGCGAGGCCGGGTTGGCCATGACCTCGGCGGGCGTGCCCTGGGCCACGATCTGCCCGCCATGGATGCCGGCACCGGGGCCGACATCGACGACATGATCGGCCTGCAGCACCGCATCCTCGTCATGCTCGACCACGATCACGGTGTTGCCGAGGTCACGCAGGCGGCGCAGCGTGCCCAGCAACCGCTCGTTGTCGCGCTGGTGAAGGCCGATGGACGGCTCGTCGAGCACATAGAGCACGCCGGTCAACCCCGAACCGATCTGCGAGGCCAGCCGGATGCGCTGGCTCTCGCCGCCCGACAAGGTGCCTGAGGCCCGCGACAGGGTCAGGTATTCAAGGCCGACATCGAGCAGGAAGGTCAGCCGGTCACGGATTTCCTTGAGGATCCGGACAGCGATCTCCATCTGCTTGGCCGACAACTGCCCCGGCAGGGCGCTGAACCAGCCAAGCGCTTCACGCACCGAAAGCTGGCTGATCTCGCCGATGTGTTTCATCCCGACCTTGACGGCCAGCGCCTCGGGTTTGAGGCGGAAGCCCTTGCAGGCGGCACAGGGCGTTTCGCTCATGAAACGGCCGATTTCCTCGCGCGACCAGTCGGACTCAGTCTCGCGGTAGCGGCGTTCGAGATTGGTGATCACGCCTTCGAACGGCTTGTTGACCTCGTAGGACCTCAATCCATCATCGTAGGAAAAGCGGATCGCCTCGCTGCCGCTGCCATGCAGCAGCATGGCCTGCACCGCCTCCGGCAACTCGCACCATGGCTTGGTCATCGAGAAGCCGAAGTGCCGCGCGAGCGCGGTCAACGTCTGGCCGTAATACGGAGAGCTCGACTTGGCCCAGGGCGCGAGCGCCCCGCTCTTCAGGCTGGCCGTGCGGTCAGGCACCACCATCTCCGGATCGATGCGCATTTCGTGCCCGAGGCCATCGCAGGTCGGACAGGCCCCGAACGGATTGTTGAACGAGAACAGGCGCGGCTCGATCTCCGAGATCGTGAAGCCGGAAACCGGGCAGGCGAACTTTGACGAAAAGATCGTGGTCCGTGCCTCGCCCTTGTCAGTCTTCTCGTCGGCGAACTCGATGGTCGCCAGTCCATCTGCCAGTTCGAGCGCCGTCTCGAAACTCTCGGCCAGCCGCGCCGCGAGATCAGCCCGCACCACGATGCGGTCCACCACCACATCGATGTCGTGCTTCAACTTCTTGTCCAGCGCCGGCGCATCGGCGATCTCGTAGAACTGGCCGTCGACCTTGACGCGCTGGAAGCCGCGCTTCTGGAATTCCGCCAACTCCTTGCGGTATTCGCCCTTGCGGCCGCGCACCACGGGCGCCAGCAGGAACAGGCGGGTCTTTTCAGGCAGCGCCAGCACCCGGTCGACCATCTGGCTGATCGTCTGGCTCTCGATCGGCAGGCCGGTGGCAGGGGAATAGGGAATGCCGACGCGGGCCCAGAGCAGGCGCATATAATCGTGAATTTCCGTGACCGTGCCGACGGTCGAACGCGGATTCTTCGAGGTGGTCTTCTGCTCGATGGAAATCGCAGGAGACAACCCGTCGATCTGGTCGACATCCGGCTTCTGCATCATCTCCAGAAACTGCCGCGCATAGGCCGAGAG
>JALORF010000182.1 GCA_025459195.1 Beijerinckiaceae bacterium | reverse complement strand
GAACCGGGCCAGCGTTTGCGGGTCAAGATCGAGCAGCACGCGCCACTCTGCCCCTTCGATATCCATTTGCAGGATGAGGTCTCCTGCGTCGACCGGGATTGTGGAGCACAATGTGTCCAGTCGAACGTGGCCATAATCCTCGATGATGTCGAGATGCTTCCTGACGAAACGGAACCGGGGGTGAGCGACCGGTGGCGCGTCCACGGACGAGTCAGCCATGACAACGTCGATCCCGCGCTCGGCCAGAGCCATGTCGAAGCCGACTTCTTGCGATACTCCGGGAGAAATGCAACCCGCGATGCCATCCAGGTCATCGGGAACAAGATAGCCACCATCGCCCTTCGCGCCGATGCGGATCAGTCCGGAACGGGGACTTTTCGGTCGCAGCAAGGCGATTGCCGACAGGACCTGCTGGCGTGGCGTCGCGCGATCAATCCAGACGGTTTGGCCCGACATGCGTTCGAGGAATGCCTTGATCCGGCTTTTCAAAATTGACCTCTTCCCGTGTCTGCCTGCGCTCCGGCCAACCAACGATCAGCGAGCCTGAGCCTTGAGCCTCTGGTGGATCATCCTGCACGACGCCTTAAAAGCGTAGTTCGCCGCATACAAGGGAAACATCCAACGGCAGCCATGGCGCCACATGAAAATAGCATACTGCCGGAAGCCATCCGGCTTGCGTGGCATCGTGCCATGTCGCTGCATGAAGCGTGCAACCGCTGATGATGGTTGTGACTCTTTGGGATGGGCGGACGTGATACCGACGCAGCGAGGGTGTACAAGAATTGTCGCGCCCCGCGCAATCGCTCTCAAGCCAAGATCGATGTCGCCATACGCGTGATGGAATGAAGCATCGAGTCCGCCCAATGCCTCCATGAGTGGGGCCGGCAAGACAACGAAGTTGGCGTTAAACGTGTCGGCTGGCACTGTTTCGTTGTGCGCAGGATAAACGCGATGAAGACTCATTGGTCTGCACTTGTCGTGGCTGGCAAATCCTCCGTAGCTGACTATCCCATCAGGGCCGCGTACCCATCCGACCATGATTGTCGGTGTCTTGGCATTGTGCGTGTGGCAATCCCGGATGACGGTCGCTAGCGCGTCGGCGTCAAGATCGAGATCATCGTTCAGAAGGAGGTAGTAGTCCCAATCCTGACGCGCTGCTTGTGCCGTCTGGAAGGCCAGAACCATTCCCCGGTTCCAGAACAGCGAGCCTGATCCTGCGATAAGTTTTACGCTCGGGAAAAAGGAAATGACCTCTTCCGGCGTTCCGTCGCTGGACTTGTCATCGACCAGGAAAATCGACAATCGGAAGTCACCGTAGCCATGCCATGCGTCTATCAGTTGCGACAGCAGCCGCACTGTAAGGGACTTGCGATTGTGGCACGCGATCAGAACGGCGATGCTCACTGGGCGTCTAATCGTCATGACGCAACGCCCTGAAGCGAGACTCGCGGAACAAGGCTTGGCCAGCGCTCACGTATCGGATGCCCAGCCGGCGTTCGAGTCATAAAATTTCAGTCCCGCCCAATGGTAAGCAATGGCCGCCAGCCGCAATCATTCTCGACAATGCATCGATGGGACTCTGGTGCCGGCGGAGAGGATTGAACTCCCGACCTTCGGTTTACAAAACCGCTGCACTACCGCTGTGCTACGCCGGCGTTGCGGCCTGCATAGCTGTGTCGGGGCAGGCTGGCAAGATGGCGGGGTGGGGTTCGGGGTGGTGCCCACCGGGAGTGGGCCATGCGCAGCGGGCAGTTGGCATTCGGCAATGGATCTGCGGTCGGGGCCGGCGCGAGGGTCCTGCTGCGCTGCGGCGAGGGCACGGCTCAGCTCATGACGGTCTGGAGGGGCCTGAAGGGCCGCAAAGGTTCAGGAGCTCCAAAGAAAGCGCTGGCGCAGATCACAGGGCCTGAGACGGGGTGCTGAGACGGGGGCAGGAAACGGGGGCAAGAGACGGGGAGAGGTGGCGAGAGCAGTCCAGGTCTGCCCGGTCGTGGGCTTTGCCTTTGCCGGATGCGCACAAGGGCCCCTCGCGGGGCCCTTGCTGGTTGTGTCGAGGTATGAGGGAGGGCAGGTCGGGGTTTATCGGACTGCCCCCAGGGCACTGTTTCACTTCACCGTGTCGAGGTCGCGGTCCTTGGTTTCGGTGACGAACAGGACGCCGATCACGAAGGTCATCAGGGCGAAGCCGACCGGATACCACAGGCCGGAGTAGATATCGCCAGTCGAGGCCACGATGGCGAACGAGGTCGCCGGCAGCAGGCCACCGAACCAGCCATTGCCGATGTGATAGGGCAGCGACATGGCGGTGTAGCGGATGCGGGTCGGGAAGAACTCGACCAGCGCTGCGGCGATCGGGCCGTAGACCATGGTGACGTAGATCACCATCACCGTCAGCAGGGCGATGATCCACAGGGCCTGCGGGTTGGTCAGCGCCGAGAAGAAGCCGTCGACCTTGACCTTGGCCGTGTCGTTGGCGGCCGGGTAGCCGGCGGCAATGGCGGCCTTGGAGAGGCTGGCGGCGAAGTCCTTGTCGAAGGACACGGCATTGCCATTGACCGTAACGCTCATGGGCGTGCCGGCGGGGGCGTCGACCTTGCTGTAGCGCAGGGCCTGCAGCGTGATCGCCCGGCGGGCGACATCGCAGGGGGCCGTGAACTGGCGGATGCCGACGGGGTCGAACAGCGAGCCGCACTGGGCCGGATCAGCCGTGACCTGCACCTTCACGTTCTCGATTGCGGCGGCATAGGTCGGGTTTGCGGCCCGTGTCAGCGCGGAGAAGATCGGGAAGTAGGTGAGGGCGGCGATCAGGCAGCCAGCGAGGATCACTGGCTTGCGGCCGATCTTGTCGGACAGCGAGCCGAAGACGATGAAGCCACCGGTGCCGAGGATGAGTGACCAGGCGATCAGCACGTTGGCGGTGAGCAGGTCGACCTTGAGGATCGCCTGAAGGAAGAACAGGGCGTAGAACTGCCCCGTGTACCAGACCACCGCCTGGCCGACGACAAGGCCGAACAGGGCGATCAGCACGATCTTGGCATTCTTCCACTGGCCGAAGGCTTCCGAGAGCGGAGCCTTGGAGTGGGTGCCTTCTTCCTTCATCTTCTGGAAGGAGGGCGATTCCTGCATCTGCAACCGGATCCAGACGGAGACCGCGAGCAGGGCCACCGAGCCCAGGAATGGAATGCGCCAGCCGCCCTTGAGGCCGAGGAAGATCGGCAGGTCGGTCTGGAAGTTGGCTTCGCCCATCTGCAGGCGCAGGCCCACGATGATGAACAGCGACAGCAGCAGGCCGAGCGTGGCGGTGGTCTGGATCCACGAGGTGTAGAAGCCGCGGCGGCCGACAGGGGCATGCTCTGCGACATAGACCGCCGCACCACCATATTCGCCACCGAGCGCGAGGCCCTGAAGCATGCGCAGTGCGATCAGCGCCACGGGGGCAATCCAGCCGATCTGGGCATAGGAGGGCAGCAGGCCGACGCAGAAGGTCGAGCCACCCATGATCAGGATGGTGACGAGGAAGGTGTATTTCCGGCCAACCAGATCACCCAGCCGCCCGAAGACCAGAGCGCCGAAAGGGCGCACCAGGAAGCCGGCCGCGAAAGCCAGCAGCGCGAAGATGTTGCGGGTGTTGACGTCGAACGCCGAAAAGAACTGCGCGCCGATGATCGCGGCCAGCGAGCCGTAGAGATAAAAATCGTACCACTCGAAAATCGTGCCGAGCGAGGAGGCCAGGATGACCTTCTTCTCGCCGGTGGACATGGGGCGCGCAGCTTGTGCGGTCCCGGTTGCTGCCATGCTCATGGCGTTCTCCTCTGGTTGCTTCCCGACGAGGCCTGACAGGCGTGCAAGGCAAGCGCGCAGAGCGATCCTGGATCGGTCTTCGCCCAACCTGCCGTCTGTTCAGACGTCGTTAGGCACAGCGATACGCTTCGCTTGCGCTGCGGGTAATCTACCAAATCGTCGTGTGACTTAAGGCATACTACCAAAGACGTGCGGTATTTTCCGGATGCCGTGCTGGCGAGGCGAGCTTGTCCCGTCCCGCCGGCGGTGCCTGAAGGCGATTGCGATGGTGCTGGCCAAGACGCTGGCCAAGACGCTGGCCAAGACGCTGGGGCTGGGCTACGTTGTTTATGGAGGCCGTCTTGACCGGGAGAGCGCCATGCTGCGCGCCAGCCTCTATGCTTTGGCCTTTTTTGCCGCCTCGAGCCTCGCCGTCAGCCATGATGTGGCTGCGGGCGGGCGTCACCATCATCACCACGGGCCAGCCATGCAAGCGCGCGCCGCCCTGGTGCCCGGGAGCGTGACATCGCGTGGCTCGCGCCAGGCAAGGCCTGTGCTGTCGGCCGGACAACGTCGCGCCGGCCCATTGACTGTGGCCTCGCCATTCGGGCCGAACCCGGTCTTCTCGGCGTTTCCCGGGCCAGTTGTCTTCAATGGCGGGGTGCGGGAGGTGCTTTTGGAGCCAACGGCCTCGACGCGCTCGATCAACCTCACCATCAACCGGATTCCGGTGGTCATGGGCATCCGGCGCGCGCCGGAAGCCGCACCTTTGATCTATCGCATAGAGGATGGTTCCGGACCGCAGCATGGCAGCCGTCACCGTGGCTTTCGCCATGGCCATCGCGCAGCGCCAGATGCCAAGGTGTTGACGCTTGGAGCGGCGCAAGCGGCCCGGCATCACGGACGTGGCCAATTGGATCATCACAGCGCCGGCGTTCAGCGACGTGACCCTGCCGATACGACGACACCCAGGATCATCGTGGTGCGGGCGCGATGATCGGCGCTTCGGTGGAGCCGCTCCGCGCAGGGCTCCTGCCAGAAGGAAAGGCCGCTATCCGCGTAGCCTGAGATGGGCCGAATAGAGCGCGATGGCGGTCGCGTTGGAGACATTGAGGCTCTTGATCGAGCCGGGCATGTCGAGCCGCGCCACCGCATCGCACAGGCCGAGCGTGCGCTGGCGCAGCCCTTTGCCCTCTGCGCCCATGACAAGCGCCAGCGGCCGCGTCAGCCTGATCTGTTCATAGGGCGTGTCGGCTTCCGAATCGAAGCCAACGCGCATGTAGCCTGCGTTGCGCAGCTCCAGCAGGGCATCGCCGAGATTGCGCACGGCGATGATCGGCACATGTTCAAGCGCACCCGAGGCGCTCTTGGCGAGCACGCCCGTGGCGTCGGGCGAATGGCGCACCGTGACGATCACCGCGTCCACGCCGAAGGCGGCGGCCGAGCGCAGCATCGCACCAACATTGTGCGGATCGGTGATCTGATCGAGCACGAGCACCAGCGCATCGGGTCCGAGCGAGCGCAGGTCCGGCGCTTCGAGTGGCTCGCATTCCAGATAAAGACCCTGATGCACCGCATCGGGTGTCAGCAGCCGGTCGATTTCGCCGGGCCTGACCAGTTCGACCGGGCAGGGCGGCTCGCCGATTTCCTCGCGGACGCGGATCATGGCATTCTCTGTGGCCATCAGCCGGCGGAAACTGCGGGCCGGATTGCGCAGGGCTTCGGCCACAGGATGCCAGCCATAGAGCACCGTGACATCAAGGGGCATGGGTGGGCGCGGCCCGCGCGGCCGACCGCCCCCGCGAAAGGGCTTGCCACCGCCTGCGCCCTGGCCACCGCCACCGCGCTCCCACGGGCGTTCGCTGCCGCCAGTGCGTGGCCGGTAGGGTTTCTTCTGGAAGGGCTTTTTCGGCCCCTGAGGGCGCTCGCCGTCGCTCATGACATGGTTCCAACCGTGAGCGCGCGTTATGGACCAGTGCCGATCCGGACGCCAGCCCGGCGCAGCGCCCGGACACCATGCAACAAACCGTGTCGCGAAAGCCTGTCCGGCTGCGGTTTCGGTTGACAGCGCCGGCGCGAGGCCCGTAGAAACGCGCCGCTCCCGGTCTCGGCCGGTTGGTTTGTGGTCCCGCTCCGGCGAGGCAGCTCAACCCAAGTGGGGGAATGTCCCGAGCGGCAAAGGGGGCGGACTGTAAATCCGCTGGCTAAGCCTTCGCAGGTTCGAGTCCTGCTTCCCCCACCATTCGTCCGCCCGATCCTCATGCCTGTCCGCCCTGGTGGCCGCGTTGTGCGGTGTCAGCTTCGCGTGGCGTGCGTGTCAGCCGGCTTTGCCCAGACCAGCCGCAGCGTCTTCGACATCGCCATAGCCCGTCGCTGCCAGCAACTCTGCGTGGCTGAGGCGGGCTCGACCGATGCTAAGGCAGTGCCAGCCGATTCCAAGCACGAGTACGCCTCTGCGGTTGCCGCTGTCAGGCCGTTCCTTAACAGCCCGCGGGCGTGATGCGTCTCGCTCTGGCGGACGCTCGCCATGCCGCCCTTGAGAACATCGAATTGGCCGCGTTGGGCGCAAACAGCGCGTCCTACGGCAAACCCAGTCCTGTTCGTTTCACTTGTAAACTGGCCGAGGACTGTTCAATCAAACCATGCCGCCTGTATGGGTTTTTCTGGCCTCCTCCTTTAAAGCAGCACCATGCCGAATGGGACAAGTATCAAGCGCCATTGCGGCGGCAGCCTTGCAAGG
>JALORF010000045.1 GCA_025459195.1 Beijerinckiaceae bacterium | reverse complement strand
GATCGCCCGCGAGGAGGCGGACGGGTCAGCATTGAGCCCGGTGTCCGAATCCAGACGACGCACCAGGCAGCGATACAGCGCCGCGATGCCGATCGTGTCCTCAAGCCGGGTGCAACTGTCGGCCACACGCAGTTCCAGCGTGGGATGCTGCCGCGAGGGGCGCACGGCCCACCAGACAAATCCGGAATTCTCGATGGCACGGGCCTTCACCATCACGTCGAGATAGCGCTTGTAGTCGGCAGCGCTCTCGAAAATCTCCGGCAGGCCGGTGCGCGGCAGTTCGCGATAGGCTGCGAGGCGGTAGCCCATCAGGCCGGTGCGATGACCCTGCCAGAAGGGCGAGGAGGTCGACAGCGCCAGCAGCAGCGGCAGATAGGGCAGGATGCGGCCCATGATGCTGATGCGCCTGTCCTCATCGGGCACCTCGACATGGACGTGCATGCCGCAGACCTGGTTGCGCGAGCCGACCATCTGCAGATCGCGCATGATCCTGTCATAGCGCGCCGCCGCCGGCCGTGACGCGCTGGTGCAGCCAGGTGGCGCTGGGATGGGTGCCCGAGGCCATCAGCAGCATGCCATGCTCGCCGGCGATGGCCGACAGGCCCTGGCGCAGATCGGCCAGCGCGGTGCGCGCCTCGCTCATTTCGAGACAGGGGCGCGTGGCGACCTCAAGCTGGCATTGCAGCATTTCGCGCTGAACCTCTGCCGGGTATTCGGCCCGAACAGCAGCAATGAAGTGTGGGGATACATTGCTGACAGATGTTCTCGTCAATGCATCCGAAATAAAATACTCTTCTTCGATGCCGAATTGATAGCTCTTGTGCTTTTTCATCGCTTGGTCCTCGTCATCTGAAGCCGGTCAACCTCACAATCGACTGTGAAGAACGAGGCCCTAGACTGACGCTGAACAAGGCTCAATTACGGCGCGTGCGACAATTCGGCAAGCACCTGAAAGGCAACGGCTTTTGTCCCCTGCCCGGTCAGGGCCGAACACCCCAGTCACCCAAAGTGGACTGAACGATGGCGAGAGCCGCGACCGCTGCCGTGTCGGCGCGCAGGATGCGCGGCCCGAGCGACAGGCGCACAGTGCCGGGCCGCGCCGCCAGCCAGCGTCGCTCGGCCGGATCGAAGCCGCCTTCCGGCCCGATCAGCAGGGCCAGCGGACCGCGCGGCAAGGCCTGCAGGGCCTTGACCGGGTTCGTCACCTCCGCATCCTCGTCGCAGAAGATCAGCAGGCGGTCCGGCTCCAGTGCGGCGATGGCCCGCTCCAGCTTCAACTCGGGCAGCACATCCGGCACATGCAGGATGCCGCACTGCTCGGCGGCCTCGATGGCATTGGCGGCGAGCCGTTCGGTCTTGATGCGCGAGACCTGGGTGCGCTGGGTCAGAACCGGCCTGAGATGGCTGACGCCCATCTCCACCGCCTTCTGGGCCATGTAGTCGAGCCGGGCCGATTTCAGCGGCGCGAACAGGTAGTGCAGGTCACCCGGCGCGGGCTGCGGGCGGGTGCGGACGCGGGCGCGCAGCCCGATGTCCTTGCGGCCTGCGGCCTCGACCACGCAGTGCCACTCGCCGTCACGGCCATTGAAGGCCAGCACCGCCGCGCCCGGCTTCAGCCTGAGCACATTGGACAGATAGTTGGTCTGGGCCACATCCAGCCCGATGCCGGCCTCGGGCGCCAGATCGGCGGCCACGAACAGCCTTGGGCCGCCGATGGCGGGCAGACCTGGTCCGGCAGAAGCGGGCTGTGACATCGGGGCCTCTTGATCGGGACACGGCTGTGCGCTGGAACGACACAGGCTTGTGACTGCCATAATTCGGGCATGTTGAGAACCGATCCGTGTCCGGCGCTGGAATGTGGCAGCAAGCGCTGCTATAGGGATGGGCATTGCAAGGGTCGAAGCCAGGTCATGCCGCGTCGGCAAGGATGCGAGCGGATGCAGGCGGACACCTGAATGAGTTTGGGACCCACTGGGGACATGATGATGGCACGGCGTTTGGTGATGGCGTCCTCTGGCGCGAACGGCACGGTCTGGCAGATGCGGCGTCTTGCGCTGGTTGCTGCGCTGGCGCTGGCCCCGCTCACCGTCACCATCGGCGCGAGCCCGGCGCAGGCGCAGGCTTCCGGCTGCGAGCGCATTGGCGTGCTGCTCAAGCAGCGCGAGGGAATCATGAAGCGCATCAACGGCATGGGCAAGAAGAACGTCGATCCCGGCGTGGCCTGCAATCTGTTCGGCAGCCTGGCGAGCAATGGCGCGCAGACGCTGGCCTTCGCCAACGAGAACAAGGACTGGTGCCAGATTCCCGATGAGTTCGTCGAGAACCTCAAGGCCGGCCAGAGCCAGGTCACCAAGGTCAGGGCACAGGCCTGCGGTGCCGCGCGTCAGCGCTCCGTGCTGGAGCAGCGCGCGCGCCAGCAGGCGCAACAGGCGCAGCAAGGCGGCAACAGCGCCTTCAGCGGCGTCGATGGCTTCTCCAGCGGTCCATGGCGGGTGCCGCAAGGCGCGCTGTGAGCCAGAAGGGCTCCGGCGCGGGCGCAGCTTCTGGCAGGCTGCCGGATGCAGGACGCAACAACTGGGTCGATTCACACGCACCGGCCGGGCTTCGCCCGTATCTGAAACTCGCCCGGCTCGACCGGCCGATCGGTTCCTGGCTCTTGCTGCTGCCCTGCTGGTGGGCGGCGGGGCTTGCCGCCATTGCGGCGGGTCAGGCGCACCCGAACCTCGTTCACATGCTGCTGTTCGCCATCGGTGCGGTGGCCATGCGTGGGGCGGGCTGCACCTTCAACGACATCGTTGACCGCGATCTCGACCGCCATGTGGCGCGCACGCGGCACAGGCCCCTGCCCGCTGGCGAGGTCAGTGTGCGGCAGGCCGTGGTCTGGCTCGGCATCCTGTGTTTCACCGGGCTTGGCGTGCTGCTGCAGTTCAACCTTGCGACGATTGTGATCGGTGCGGCCTCGCTGCTGGTGGTGGCGATCTACCCGTTCATGAAGCGCGTCACCGGCATGCCGCAGGCGGTGCTTGGCCTGGCCTTCTCATGGGGGGCGCTGGTGGGCTGGAGCGCGGTGTTCGGCGGGCTGGCCGCGGCCCCGCTGCTGCTCTATGGCGCCGCCGTGTTCTGGACCATCGGCTACGACACGATCTACGCCCTGCAGGACATCGAGGATGACGCGGTGGTGGGCATCCGTTCCTCGGCGCGCACCTTCGGCCAGCACACGCTGTTGGCCATCGCCACCTGCTACGGGCTGGCCGCGATGCTGGCGCTGGCTGCGATCTGGCTGGCGGGCGGCGGCGTGGCCGCCTATGCCGGGCTCGTGCTGTTCGCCGGCCACCTGGCACGGCAGCTTGGCGGCATTGCCGGGGCAACGCCGCAGAAGGCGCTGGCGCTGTTCAAGTCGAACCGCGATGCCGGACTGCTGCTGGCAGCGGGCCTGTGCCTTGATCCGGTGTTGCGCGGACTGATCTGAGCGCGGGCCGGCACCCGGTGCCGCCCGTCACCGCACGGTGCCGCGGGACAACTCCTCACCCTCGATGCCGATGCGTTCGAGGCTCTGGCGCGCGGGCTTGCGGCGCACCAGAAAGCGCGGCCGCCGGTGGCGCAGGAAAGAGTGCTGGCGGCGGAAATGGAACTGGCCGAGGGCAACCGCGCCGATCTGCGGATAGGGCGCGCTCATGGTGCCATCGGCCGCCTGCATGAGCAGGGGCAGCATGGTGGCCTTGCCGGCGCTGCGCCAGGTGGCCACGGCCTCGTCCTCGTCGAGCACCGCCATCACCAGATCGCGGCCATCGCCCGCCGTGAGAAACACCTCGAACAGCGTGGAGGCAGGATCGTTGTTCTGCAGACGAAGGCCGACACCGCGCCAGGCGGAGCCCTTGCGGATGATGCGCACGCCCTCGATCCGGACGATCGGCGCATCGAGCCTGATGCAGCCGGCCGGCATGGTCGCGACCGGATCGGCCGCAACCTGGCCGGAATGCAGACCGAAGCCCGGTCCGATCTGCGAGATCGGGTCTGGTCGCCTGTTACGACCAGACCCGTATGCCGGCGCATTGTAGGCCATGTTCGACGCCTCGTTTTCCCTGTCATCGGACCGCTTTTTGTGGAGGTGCGGCCTCGTTCTGACAGGGATGATCATGCGGGCGGGGCGTCGCCATGGCCTTAAGGCGTTGCGTTAAGAGGAGGTTTCGCGGCCCGATTGTGCGCGCATGCTTGATGGAAACTTATCGCGCTTGCACGAATCCAACCAAAGCCCCTAAACAGGCCCATGATGACCCCGGGCCAGCCTCACGACACCCTTGCCAGTTCGACCCTGGCACGATTGCCAGAGCTTGCCGAGCGCGCCCATCAGGCTGCCCTTGCGGGTGGTGCCATGGCGATGGGGCATTTCCGGCCGGGGGCGGCAACCAGTGCGCGCGTCTGGACCAAGCAGGGCGGCTCGCCCGTGACCGAGGCCGACACCAGCGTCGATTCGTTCCTCAAGGTCAGTTGCACGATGGCCCTGCCCGAGGCGGCCTGGCTCTCGGAGGAGACCGCCGACGATCCGGCGCGCATCGGCAAGAGCTTCGTCTGGGTCGTCGATCCGATCGATGGCACCCGCGCCTTCATGGCCGGACATGCGGACTGGTGCGTCTGCGTGGCGCTGCTTCAGGACAATGAGCCGATCCTCGGTGTCGTGCATGCGCCGGCGCTCGGCGTCACCTACCTTGCCACGGCGGGTGGCGGGGCCTTCCGCAACGGGGTTCGGCTCGATCTGGCCGGCGGCCTGACGGCCGGGCTGCCGCGCATTGCAGGGCCAAAGCCGATGCTGGATGCGGTGATGCGCCACCTCGCCATCGACCCGCAACCCAAGGTGCCGTCGCTGGCGCTCAGGCTGGCGCGCGTTGCCGATGGCGCAATCGATGGCGGGCTGGTCTCGCCCGACAGCCGCGACTGGGATCTGGCCGCCGCCGACCTTGTGCTGCGCGAGGCCGGTGGCCTGGTCAGCGGGCTTGATGGTGCGCCGCTGATCTACAACCGCGCAAGGCCGGTGCATGCCACGCTGGTCGCTGCCCCGCGCGCCTTCCATGCCCGCCTGCTGGGAGCCGCCACCGCCTTGCGGGAGCCCTTTGCCAGCCGCGCCTGAAACGGCGCAATTCCGGCTTAAATCCCTCGCAAGCCTGCATCCGATACGCTATCGGGAGCCTCTCATTGGCCAATGACCGGGAGAAACCATGACCGAGACAAGCTCCGGCAAGCAATTGCCCCATCTGGTGTTGGGTGGCGAACTGACACATCTCGACGGCACCGAGTTCAAGGACCTTGCCAAGGTCGACATTGTCGGGCTGTTCCCCAACTATGCCAGCGCCCATGCGGCGTGGAAGGCGAAGGCACAGGCGACGGTCGACAATGCCCACATGCGCTACTTCGTGGTGCATCTGCACAGATTGCTCGACCCCGCCAAACCCGGCAACTGACCGCCACGGCGGATTGGGATAGCGGATCAGACCATGGCGCTCGCCATCTTCAAGAAGCCCCTCGTGCAGGAGGCTGTCGGACGCCTTCTCGCCGGCTATCTGAAGCTGGTGCAGCGGACCAACCGCATGATCATCGAGCCGGAAGGCGTCTATGAGCGGTTGGTGCGGCCGGATCTGCCGGTGATCGTGGCGATGTGGCACGGCCAGCACCTGATGGTGCCGTTCGGGCGGCCGGACTGGATGACGGCCAGTTCGCTGGTCTCGCGCCACGGCGACGGCGAGTTCAATGCCATTGCCCTGCGCGAGCTTGGCATCGGCACCATTCGCGGCTCGGGCGCGCATGGCCGCAAGGTGCGCGAAAAGGGCGGTGCCAGCGCTTTCCTTGCCATGACGCGGGCGCTGGCCGGTGGCACCACCATGGTCCTTACCGCCGATGTGCCCAAGGTCGCGCGCGTGGCCGGAATCGGCATCGTCAAGCTGGCGCAGGTCTCTGGCCGGCCGATCTATCCGGTGGCTGTGGTGACCAGCCGCCGCCATGCCGCCAGCAACTGGGATTGCACCACGATCGGCCTGCCCTTCGGACGCTGCGGCATCGTCGTCGGCGAGCCCATCCGTGTGGCGCGCGAGGCTGACGCGGCAGCCCTGGAAGCGGCGCGGCTGGCGGTGGAGGCCAGTCTCGATGCGGCGCACGCACGGGCCTTCGGGCTGGTCGGGCGCGACGATCCGGGCCAAGCCCTGATCGCCGCCAACCGGCAGGCCGCGCGCCTCAAGGCCGATGGCCCATGAAAAGCCCGCTCAGGAGCCCCTGGCAGCTCAAGCTCTACCGCATCGCCACGCGGCTGGCGCAGCCTGCCGCAGGGTTGATCCTGAATCACCGCCTGAAGAAGGGCAAGGAAGACGCAAACCGGCTGGGTGAACGCAAGGCCGTGCCCGGCAGGGCGAGGCCGCCCGGCCCGCTGGTCTGGATTCACGGTGCCAGTGTCGGCGAGACCGTGTCGATGACGCCCATCGTCGAGCGCCTGATGGCGCGCGGCTACACGCTGCTGGTCACCTCCGGCACGCTGACATCGGCCCGGGTCATGGCCGAACGCCTGCCGGCGGCGGCGATCCACCAGTTCATTCCGCTCGACACACCCGGCTTCATGCGGCGCTTCTTCCAGCACTGGCAGCCGGATGTGGGGCTGATCGCCGAGTCCGAATTGTGGCCGAACATGATCATCGAAGCGGGCAAGGCCGACCTGCCGCTGATGCTGCTCAACGGGCGGATGTCCGACAGGTCCTACCAGCGCTGGTCGAAGCAGGAGCGCTTTGCGCGGGTGCTGCTGGGCCGCTTCGATGTGATCATGGCGCAGTCGCAGCGCGATGGAGAGCGCTTCTCGCGGCTGGGCGCTCCGCGCATCGCGCTCGGCGGCAATCTCAAATACGACGTGCTGCCGCCGCCCGCTGACCTCGCGGGGCTTGCCCTGCTGGAAGGCGCGACCGGAGGCCGCCCGATCTGGATCGCCGCCAGCACCCATCCGGGCGAGGACGAGATGGTGATCGATGCCCATCGCCGCATCGCCGACCGCCTGCCGAAGCTGCTCACCATCATTGCGCCGCGCCATCCGCGCCGGGGGCCGGAGATCGAGGCGCTGGCCCGGCAGATGGGCGTGGCAACCGCCCGGCGCGCCGATGGCATGGCGCCGGACCGGGCTGTCGATGTCTATGTCGCCGACACGGTGGGCGAACTGGGGCTGTTCTACCGGCTTGCGCCGGTGGCCTTCCTCGGAGGCTCGCTGGTGCCCCATGGTGGCCAGAACCCGATCGAGCCGGCCAAGCTGGGCGCTGCCATCGTGCATGGCCCGCATGTCCACAATTTCACCGATGTCTATGCTTCGCTCGACGAGGTGGGCGGCGCGGTGAAGATCCCCGACACCGGCGCGCTGGCCGGCCAGGTGCTGCACTGGCTGACCCATGCCAGCAGCGCCCGCCAGGCGGGGCGGCAGGCCCTGCAGGTCGTCACCGAAATGGGCGGGGCCGCCGAGCGGGTGATGCAGGCGCTCGACCCGCTGCTGGCCCGCGCCAGCCTGGCGCAGGTGCGCACCCGCTCCGGGCCTGGCGGGAGCGGCTGATGATCAAGGCTCCGGCCTTCTGGTGGGATGCAACGCCGGTTCTGGCGGCGCGGCTGCTGGCCCCTTTCGGCACGATCTACGGGGCTGTCACGGCACGGCGCATGGCCAGGCCGGGCACCCGCGTCGGCGTGCCGGTGATCTGCGTCGGCAACCTCACGGTCGGCGGTTCGGGCAAGACGCCCGTGGCCATGCATGTGGCGCGGCGGCTGCTGGCGCTGGGCGAGCGGCCGGTGTTCCTGACGCGGGGCTATGGCGCAAGGGTGAACGGGCCGGTGATGGTCGGCCCGAACCACAGTGCGGCTGATGTCGGCGACGAGCCGTTGCTGCTCGCCCGCGTCGCCCGCACCATCGTTGCGCCAGACCGGCTGGCCGGCGCTGCGCTGGCGCGCGAGGCCGGGGCGAGCGTGATCATCATGGATGACGGCCTGCAGAACCCCTCGCTGCACAAGGATCTCAGGCTCGCGGTGATCGAGGGCGGCACCGGCTTCGGCAATGGCCTTGTCTGTCCTGCCGGCCCGCTGCGCGCGCCGGTTGCCCGGCAACGCAGCCATGTCGATGCCGCCATCGTGATCGGCGACGGCAAGGCGGGGCTGCAGGCGGCAGCCAGTCTCGGCGACCTGCCGGTGCTGATCGGCCATCTGACGCCACGCGCCGACATCGCTGCGCGCCTCGCCGGCCAGAGCGTGATCGCCATGGCGGGCATCGGCCTGCCTGACAAGTTCGCGCGCACGCTGGCCGCTTGCGGCGCGCGGGTGGTCGGCACGCACTTTGTCGCCGATCATGCGCCCTATGGCAGCCAGGAACTGATGACGCTGGGCGCCCATGCCGCTGCCATCGGCGCGCTGGTGGCGACCACTGAAAAGGACATGGCGCGCCTCGGCTCCGGGGTGCCGCCGGACCTGGCGGAGCGGCTTGTGGTGGTGCCGGTGACGCTGACCATCGCAGACGGCGATGCCGACCTCGATGCGCTGCTGGGCGGCGTGGTCGGCAAAGAGCCCCGGCGCCCGCCGGACACGGGCAACATCAGCGCTTGAGGCGCGCCTTGACCCTTTGCAGCACGGCTTCCGGCGAGGCATAGGCCTCGTTGAGATCGACCGACCAGTAGCGCAGTTCCTCCAACGGAATGCGCGCACCGGTCACGGCACAGCGCACGAACTGGCCCGGCTTCAGCACCACGAATTCGCCATCGCCATAGTCCAGGACCGCTTCCTGCCCACCGAGAAAATCGGGTTCATGCCGGTTCATCGCACAAGGCCTCAACATTTGCCGCCGGATCGGCTATGGTCCCGGCGCAAGACAAGGGGGGGACGAAACACGTGCCGCACACGACTGCCAGCGCCCTGTCAGGCCTGCCGCTCGCTGCGCGCGCCCGCTTTGCCCGCTTCGTCCTTGCAAGCATGCCGTGGCTGCCCAAGGCAAGCGCTTTTGGGCCCGGGCTCCGAAGCCGGGCGCGGCGCGGTGCCGCAATCGGCCTGCTTCTGGCCTCGTGTCTGGCTACCGGGACGGCTGTGGCCCAACCGGAGATGGTGCGCATTCCCGCCGAGGAGGTCGAACTGGTGGCGGCGCTGTATCGCCCCTCCGGCCCTGGCCCGCATCCGGCGGTGATTGCCCTGCATGGCTGCGGCGGGCTGTTCAACCGGTCGGGTGCGCCCACAGCCCGCCACGCCGATTGGGGCCAGCGGCTGGCCGATGCCGGCTTTCTGGTGGTGATGCCCGACAGCTTCCGCTCGCGCGGGCTGGGCTCGCAATGCGGCATCAGCAACCGCAGCGTCCGGCCAAGCCGCGAACGGGTCGCCGATGTGCTGGCCACGAAGATCTGGCTTCAGGCACGCAGTGACGTGAAGGCCAGTGCCGTGTCGCTGCTGGGCTGGTCCAATGGCGGCTCGACCGTGCTGGCCGCCGTGCGCAGTGACCGCAGACCGGGTGACGCCTCGCCTGACATCGCCCGCGCCGTTGCCTTCTATCCGGGTTGCCGGGGACAGGCCGAATCCAGCAGCTTCCGCACGCGCCTGCCGCTGCTGATCATGATCGGGGAAGCAGATGACTGGACGCCTGCCGCGCCCTGCAAGGCCTTGGCCGAGGCGGCGCGGGCGCGCGGCGAAGCGCTCGATCTCAAACTCTATCCCGGCGCCTACCATGATTTCGACCATCCGGGCCGGCCTGTCACCGAGCGCCGCGATCTTGCCTTCACCGCCGATGGCAGCGGCACGGCGCGGGCTGGCACCAATCCGGCAGCACGGCAGGACGCGCTGGCCCGCGTGCCGGCCTTCCTCGCACGCTGAGGCACTGCGGGAGGGCTGGACACCGGCTCAGGGCTCGCGCCGCTCCTGGAAGAACCCCTTGAGCAAGGCCGTGGCCTCCGCCTCGCTGAGACCGCCATAGACCTCGGGGACATGGTGGCAGGTCGGTGAGGCATAGAGCCTGACGCCGCTTTCAACCGCGCCGCCCTTGGCGTCGGCGGCACCGAAATACAGCCGCCTGATGCGGGCGAACGAGATGGCTGCCGCGCACATCGGGCATGGTTCGAGCGTGACATACAGATCGCAACCGCCCAGCCGCTCGCTGCCCAGCGCAGCCGTGGCCTGCCGGATCACCAGCATTTCGGCATGGGCGGTGGGGTCGCTGAACTCGCGCGTGCGGTTGCCGGCGCGGGCGATGACGCGGCCATCACACACCAGCACGGCGCCCACAGGCACCTCGCCGCGCGCCGCAGCCGCCCGCGCCTCGTCCAGCGCCAGGGCCATCGGGGTGGCATCGGGCGCGGCGGGCATGGCGGGGCGGGCAGGATGAAGCGGCATGGCCGGGGATTCTTCTCGCGAAAGCACGAAAACCCTGATACCACGCGCGACCGGTCAGGTGCATCAAGCGCTGCCTGACCTGCGACCTGAACCTCCGGCGCGGGCTGGCGGATGCCAGGGTCTTGCCGCACCTTGCTTCAAATCCATCCGTTCGCCAAGCCGGAGCCGGCGCGGCGCGCAATCAGGCCCGGCCGACAAAGTGACCCGATCATGAGCGACGACGACAACAGACGCGGACCGCGCGGACCGCGCAAGCCAGGCGGCGGCAGCCGCTCGGGAGGGCCAGGCGGTGGCCGCTCGGGAGGGCCAGGCGGAAGCCGGTCGGGAGGTCAAGGTGGACGGCCGGGCAGCTTCGGCGGTGGCCGTTCCGGCACCGGTGAAGGCCGGGGCCGCTCCGGTCCGGCTGAGGGTCGCGGCCACGAGGGCGAGCGGCCGGCCCGGGCAGGTTCCTTCAAGGGTGGTGGCTTCAAACCGGCTGGCAGCAGCGGTCGCTCCGGCGGGTTCCGCGATGCGCCCGATGCAGGCGAGCGCCCTTTCAAACCGCGTTTCCCGCGCGAGGATGCTGCCGGACGCGGGGCAAGGCCTGAACGCGGGGCAAGACCTGAACGTGGGGCAAGACCTGAACGCGAGGCGAGACCCGAGCGTGGAGCCAGGCCAGAGCGCGGAGAGCGCCCGGCAGGCCGCTTTGCAGACCGGAACACCGAGCGTTCGGGCGAGGGCTTCCGGCCGCGCGGTCCGCGCCGCGATGCTGATGACAGCGCCCCGCGCCGTTTCCGCAGCGACGGTGCGCCATCGCGCCCCGATGCGCGCCCGCAGCGCGGCGAATGGCAAGATCGCCCGCAGCGCGGGATAGGCCAAGATCGCCCGCAGCGCGGGACGGGCCAAGATCGCCCGCAGCGCGGGCAGCGAGACGAGCGCAGGGATGACCGCCCGCCGCGCCGGGATGGCGATGCGCCGCGCAGTTCCTCCCGGCCCGAGCGCCGGCCGTTCCTGCCGCGTGGTGGCAATCCCGAACGTCTGGCCTCGCCGGAGAAGGCCGGAGGCGTCGAGCGCATCGCCAAGGTGATCGCCCGGGCCGGTGCCGCCTCTCGCCGCGAGGCCGAGGAGATGATCGAGCAGGGCCGCGTCACGGTCGATGGCGAGCGCATCACCTCGCCGGCTCTTGACGTGCTGCCAACAGCCCGCATCACCATCGACGGCGAGCCGCTGCCGGCGCGTGAGCGCACGCGGCTGTGGCTCTATCACAAGCCGGCGGGGCTGGTGTCGACCAACCATGACCCTGAAGGCCGCACCACGCTGTTCGAGGCGCTTCCCGAAGACCTGCCCCGCGTGATCACCGTGGGCCGGCTCGACATCAACACCGAAGGCCTGCTGCTGCTGACCAATGATGGCGGGCTGGCACGTGTGCTCGGCCATCCGGAAACCGCCTGGCTGCGGCGCTACCGCGTGCGCGCCTATGGCCAGATCACGCAGGACAAGCTCGACGCCGTGCGCGATGGCGTGACCATCGATGGCGAGAATTTCGGACCTGTGGTCGCCACGCGCGACCGCGAGACCGGCGACAACACCTGGCTGACGGTGGACCTGCGCGAGGGCAAGAACCGCGAGGTCAAGCGCGTGCTCGAACATCTCGGGCTGATCGTGAACCGGCTGATCCGCATCTCCTTCGGGCCATTCCAGCTCAACGATCTGGCCGAGGGCGAGGTCGAGGAGGTGCGCACCCGCGTGCTGCGCGAACAGCTTGGCGAGCAGCTTGCCGCCATTGCGGGGGCTGATTTCGACGCAGCGGTGCGGGGCGAGAACCGGCTGGACCGGCCCCATCCACACGAGGCGGAGCGCCAGGAGCGGCCACAGCGTGGCGGGCGCGAGGCGCGCGGCGAGCGCCCCCGCTTCGATGATCGCGGGCCACGACGGGAAGCGCCGGCACGCGGGTTTGGCAGGCCGGAGTCCGGCGACGACAAGCCGGCCAGGCCGCGCCGCGAAGGTGCCTATCACCGCGCCCGCGAAGAGGCTGGTGATGCGCCGCGCGACATCCTGCTCAGGGCCGAGGAAGGCCGCGGCGCGATCTGGCGCGACGAGGACACCGCCGGCATGAAGCCCAAGCGCACAGGCCCGAGGCGCGGTGCCGATCCACGGCAGGAACGGGCCAGCCGCGAGGCCGATGGTGCCCGCGAACGGGTGCGTGCCAAGCCGATCGAGGACCCGAAGGGCCGGCGCGTCACGGTCGAGCGGCTCACGGGGGCATCCCCGGATGTGCCGCGCAAGCCGCGCTACACGCGCGCCGATTTCGCCCCGCCCGGCCCCGACGACAGGCCGGCTCGCCGCCCGCGCGAGGATAGCGACGGCCCGCCACGCCGTGCTTTCGGCGACAGGCCGCCACGCCGCGACAGTGACCGGCCCTACACGCCGCGCGGGCCGGCGCGCGAAGGGGACCGTGGGCCGCGCAGGGAGTTCGACGACCGTCCGCCCCGGCGCGCTTCTGGCGACAGGCCGCCGCGCCGTGACGGTGACGAGCGCCCTGCCCGGCGCGATGCAGCCGACCGGCCACCGCGCGCCGAAGGGCGGCCCGAACGGAGCGGCGGCTTTGGCAGCAAGCCCTTCGGCGGGCGGCCATCTGGTGGCAGGCCTTCTGGTGACAGGCCGGGTCGCGGCGGCGCGGGCGGCGACAAGCCGCGCGGGCCGCGCAAGCCGCGCTTCTGAGCGGGTTGACGATGCGCATTGTCGGCGGAGCCATGCGCGGACGCACACTCCTCGGCCCGAAGCCGGGAGCGATGGCGATCCGGCCAACCTCCGACCGGCTGCGCGAAAGCCTGTTCAACATCCTCGTGCATGATCCGGAGGTCGTGCTGGAAGGCTGCCGCGTGCTCGACCTGTTCGCCGGCACGGGCGCTCTGTCCTTCGAGGCAATGTCACGCGGGGCCAGCTTTGCCCTGCTCGTCGATGACGGCATGGAGGCGCGCAGCCTGATCAGGGGCAACCAGGAGGCGCTGGGGCTGGGTGGCACCACCCGGATCTACCGCCGCGATGCCACCCGGCTGGGTGCGATTGCCGGCATGGAGCCGTTCGATCTGGTGTTCTGCGATCCGCCCTATGGCAAGGGCCTTGGCGAACAGGCGCTGGCCTCGGCGCTGGCAGGCGGCTGGCTCAAGCCCGGCGCGCTGGTGATCTGGGAAGAAGCGGAGGCTGCGGCGCTTGAAATCCCGGCCGGATTCACCCAAGTGGATCGCCGTGCCTATGGCGAAACGCAGGTTCTGTTCCTGAAGCCCCGTTGACTGACCTGCATCAGAAAGTTCCCCCAATGCTGACCCTGATCCTCGATGGCCTTGCCCTCGCCAGCGCGCTGGCGGCCGCCTTGCTGTGGTGGAAGGCCAGCGGCAACACGGTGCGCCGCATCAGCCTGACCGAGGAGATCGATGCGCAGGATTTCAACCGCATCGTCATCGCCATGAACCGCTCGCAATTGCTGAACCGCCGCGCCGCGCTGGCGACGGCGGTGTCGGCATTGGCGATTGCCTTGAAGTTTGCCCATGACATGGTCGTGCCCGGCTGAGACCGAGCCAGTCAGCGCCTCCCGAACAGCCGTTCGATATCGCCGAGCTTCAGTTCGACATAGGTCGGCCGGCCATGGTTGCACTGGCCCGAGAAGGGCGTGGCCTCCATCTCGCGCAGCAGAGCGTCCATCTCCTCGGGGGCCAGCCGCCGGCCGGCGCGCACCGAGTTGTGGCAGGCCATGGTGGCGAGCACATGGTCGAGCCGCGCTGACAGGCTGGCCGCGCCATCCTCGCCGGCCAGTGTCTCGGCGACATCGAGCACGAGCTGGCGCAGGTTGCCGCCGGCCAGTTCGGTCGGCGCTTCGCGCACCAGCACGGCACCGGGTCCAAAGGCTTCGACCACCAGCCCCAGCCCTTCGAGATCGCCGGCTGCTGCCGCGATGCGGTCGGCATCGACCGGATCGAGTTCCACCACCTCGGGCACGAGCAGCATCTGGCGGGAAATGCCGTGGGCAGCGCGGGCGGCCTTGAGGCGCTCATAGACCAGCCGCTCATGGGCGGCATGCTGATCGACGATGACGACGCCATCGGCGGTCTGGGTCACGATGTAGGTGCCGTGCAACTGGGCACGCGCAGCCCCGAGCGGCCGCGCCGTGCGGTCGGCAGGTTCGGGCGCGGCATCGGCCCTGAGATCGGCGGAGCGCTGGTTGAAGTCCTCGAAGGCGGCTTGGCGGGCCTCACTGAAACCGCTGGCGGCGCTGTTGTCGCCCCCGCCATTCCAGCCGAAGCCGGCTGGCCGGGATGGCGGCTGGGACGAGGGCCGGAACAGCCCGCGCATGGCATCGAGCGTGCGGCTGCCGCCGGTGGTGGCGGCGCGGTGCCCTGCCCGTGCCAGCGCCTCGCGCACGGCCTGGATGACGAGGCTGCGGACCAGGACCGCATCGCGGAAGCGCACCTCGGCCTTGGCCGGGTGGACGTTGACATCGACCAGATCGGGCGGGCAATCCACCGACAGCGCGATCACCGGCGAGCGGTCGCCGGCCAGCACATCGGCATAGGCCCCGCGCACTGCCGACATCAACAGGCGGTCTTTCACCGGCCGGCCGTTGACGGCCAGATGGATGCCCTGCGCATTGGCGCGATGGAAGGTCGGCAGGCCGGCAAAGCCATGCACACGCAAGCCCTCCCGCGCCGCATCGACCGGCACCGCATTGTCGGGAAACTCGCGCCCGAGGATGCGGGCAAGCCGCGCCAGCCGGCCCTGCTCGCCCTCCGCCTCGCGCGGCAGCATGACCGGGGTGATGCCATCGCCGGACAGGGCAAAGCGCACCTGGGGGTGGCACAGCGCGATGCGCCGCACGGCCTCGGCCACGGCCAGCGCCTCGGAGCGGTCCGACTTGAGGAATTTCAGCCGGGCGGGCGTGGCGAAGAACAGGTCCGTGACCTCGATCCGCGTGCCCTGACCGGATGCGGCCGGCCTGACCGGCCCCTTGGCACCGGCGATCACCGTGAGCGCTGAAGCGGCCGCGCAAGCCGCCGTGCGGGTGGTGATGTCGAGCCGGGCGACAGAGCCGATCGAGGGCAGCGCCTCGCCCCGGAAGCCCAGCGTGCGGATGGCGGACAGATCGCCCGTGGGCAGCTTGGAGGTGGCGTGGCGCTCGACCGAGAGCGCCAGGTCCTCCGGCGACATGCCCGCGCCATCATCGACAACGCGGATCAGTTGCCGGCCGCCGCCCAGAATGGTGATCTCGATGCTGGTGGCACCGGCATCAAGGGCGTTGTCGACCAGTTCCTTGACCGCAGCCGCAGGCCGCTCGATCACCTCGCCGGCGGCGATCTGGTCGACCAGAACCTGATCGAGGCGGCGGACGGCCATGGTCCAGCCCTCAGGCCAGCCCGACAGGCTGCCCGACCGCGACCACAAGCTGGCGATCCTCGGCATAGAGCCGCTCCGCCGCACGCCGGGCGTCCGCCATGGTGACGGCCCGGAACAGGTCGTTACGCCGCATCGTATAGTCGATCTCCAGCCCGTTGATGGCGAAGGAGAGCAACTGGCTGGCGATCTTGGCCGAGGTGTCGAAGCGCAGCGGGAACGATCCGATCAGGTAATCCTTGGCCTCGGCCAGTTCCTGTTCGGTGGGGCCATGCAGGGCGAGCGAGCGCATCTCGGCGCGCATCACATCCAGCGATTCGGCCACACGGTCATTCTTGGTGGCCGTGCCGCCGGCGTGGAAGGCGGCATGGCGCAGCGGCACGAGCGAACTCGACACGCCATAGGCCAGCCCGCGCTTCTCGCGCACCTCCATGAACAGGCGCGAGGTGAAGGCGGAGCCGCCGAGCACATGGTTGACGATCTCGGCGGCGATGAAATCGGGGTCGGTGCGGAACAGGCCCGGCGCGCCATAGCGCAGCGCGGTCTGCGGCACATCCATTTCGATGATCTCGACCTTGCCGAGGCTTCCCAGCACGGTCGGCGTCACCGGCGGCAGCAGGGATGTGGCTGGCAGCGGGCCGAAGACCTGATCGATCAGCGTGGCCAGCTCTCCTGCGCCGATGTCGCCCACGGCCACGATCTTCAACGCACTGCGCGTGAAGATCTGGGCTGTCAGCGCCCTGAGATCGGCAGCGCTGGTGGCCGCGACGCTGTCCAGGGTGCCGCGCGGTTGCTGGCCATAGGGGTGGCCGTTGAAGCCGGCGGAGGAGAAACTGCGCCGGGCGATCGCGTCGGGGTCCTGCTGCTCGCGGCGCAGGCCGGCGCTGACCTGCGCCTTGACGCGGGCCACGGCATCATCATCGAAACGTGGCTTCTGCAGGGCCAGGGCCAGCAGCCGGAAGGCCTCGGCCTTGTGCTGCGACAGCGTCTTGAGCGCGCCCCGGAAATCATCGCGGTCGGCGGAAAAGGACAGTTCGATGGCATGATCGGCCAGCGCATTCTGGAACGCCTGGGCATCCAGATCACCGGCTCCTTCATCGAGCAGGCCGGAGACCAGATTGAGCGCGCCAGACTTGCCGGCAGGATCATGGCTGGCCCCGTTGAGGAAGGCAAAATCGAAGGCGATGACCGGCAGGTTGCGGTCCTCGACCAGCCAGGCACTGACGCCGCAACTGGCGTTGACGGTGCTGATGCGGGGCCCTGTCATCACGGACGCGGTCATGGCAACGATCCTCTGGAACAAGTCCTGGATAGGCAGATGCGCCGCAGGGGCGGCGCGGGGGTCGCTCGATCATGCTGCGCAAAAGCGGCGACGGCTTTCGCCGCAAGCATGCTCAAAATCATTGTGATCGATCAAGTTGTCTGTGTTCAAACAATGCTGCCCGAACACGGCCTGATCCTGGGGGCTGGCAGGATCAGGTGCCGGTCAGACGCCCGGTGACGCCACGGCTGAGGTCGATATGGGCGCGCGCAGCCGTGGCCACAGCCTCGGCACTGACCGCCTCCAGCCGCTCGGGCCAGCGCTCGATGTCCTCGATCGTGTCACCCACGGCCAGCGACGAGCCGTAGAGACGCGCCAGTGACGACTGGCTGTCGCGGGCATAGATCGTGTCCGCCACCAGCCGCGTGCGGGAACGGCGCATCTCGGCCTCGGTCGGGCCGGTGTCGAGAAAGCGCTGGATCGCATCCCTCAGGGCGCTTTCCAGAGTCTCCATGCTGACGCCCTGATTGGGCACGGCGCTGAAGGAAATCCGGCCCGAATCGAGCATCGAGCCCCAGTAGGAGCCGCCAAGGTTGGAGGCGATTTCCCGCTCCACGACCAGATCGCGGTAAAGCCGTGCGGTTGCGCCGCCGCCCATGATGTCGAGGGCCAGATCGAGCGCGAAAGCCTCGTCGCCCTTGGCCTTGCCATAGCTGGGGGCAACAAACTGCCGGTAGAGCAGCGGCTGGCGCACACGGGCATCGCTGACCGTGACGCTGCGGGCGGCGCGGGCCGGCGGCTCGGCCAGCCGGCGGCGCTCGGGATCGGCACCGGTGGGGGCAACCTTGCCATAGCTGGCTTCGGCCAGTTGGCGCACTTCGGCATCATCGGTATCGCCGGCCACGATCAGGATCGCATTGTCGGGCGTGTAGAAGCGGCGGTAGTAGGCGAAGGCATCGGCGT
>JALORF010000181.1 GCA_025459195.1 Beijerinckiaceae bacterium | reverse complement strand
GCCGATCAATTGCCCGCTGCACGCCTGCCACAAATCAGCTATGAGCGCTGAAACGGCGAAGCGGGCCACCGCTATGAGGAACGTCCCATGTCCAGCCATTCCAAGTCCGGTCCTGCACAATCCGATCCTGCCCAGCCCAGTTCGGCCAAAGACCGCGTCCTGATCTTCGACACCACCTTGCGCGATGGCGAACAATGCCCTGGCGCCACGATGACCTTCGAGGAGAAGCTCGACATCGCCGACATGCTCGATGCCATGGGCGTCGACATCATCGAGGCGGGCTTCCCGATTGCCTCGATCGGTGATTTCGAAGCGGTGCAGGCCATTGCCCGGCGCATGAAGCGGGCCACGGTCGCGGGCCTCGCCCGTGCCATCAATGCCGACATCGACCGGGCCGGCGAGGCCGTCAAGGTGGCGCAGCGCGGACGCATCCACACGTTCGTGTCGACCTCGCCGATCCATCTGGCGCACCAGATGAAGAAGTCCGAGGCCGAGGTGCTCGACATCATCTCTGCCACGGTGGCGCGGGCGCGCAACCTCGTCGAGGATGTGGAGTGGTCAGCCATGGATGCGACCCGCACCCCGATCGATTACCTGTGCCGCTGTGTCGAGGCGGCGATCAGGGCCGGTGCGACCACGATCAACCTGCCCGATACGGTGGGCTACGCCACGCCGCAGGAATATGGCCAGATGTTCGCCGATGTGCGCGCCCGTGTGCCGGACAGCGACAAGGCGATTTTCTCGGTGCATTGCCACAATGATCTGGGCCTGGCGGTTGCCAACTCGCTGGCCGGCCTCGATGGCGGGGCGCGGCAGATCGAATGCACGATCAACGGCATCGGCGAGCGCGCCGGCAATGCGGCCCTCGAAGAGGTCGTGATGGCGATCCGGACGCGCGGCGACATCCTGCCCTATGAGACGGGCATCGACAGCCGCATGCTGACCCGGGCCTCGAAGGTTGTGTCGACCGCAACCTCGTTCCCGGTGCAATACAACAAGGCCATTGTCGGGCGGAACGCCTTTGCCCACGAGAGCGGCATCCATCAGGATGGCATGCTCAAGAACCAGTCCACCTACGAGATCATGACGCCTGAATCCGTCGGCGTGCAGAAGACCTCGCTGGTGATGGGCAAACACTCGGGCCGCGCTGCCTTCAAGGACAAGCTCAAGGCGCTGGGCTACGACCTCGGTGACAACCAGATCGAGGACGCTTTCGTGCGTTTCAAGGCGCTGGCCGACCGCAAGAAGCATGTCTACGACGAGGACATCGAGGCGCTGGTCGATGACAACATCGCCACGGCCCATGATCGGGCCAAGCTGGTCTCGCTGTCGGTGATCGCCGGCACACGCGGCCCGCAGCGCGCCACCATGAAGATCGAGATCGACGGGCGCGTGGTCACCGAAGAGGCCGAAGGCAACGGGCCGGTCGATGCCACGTTCAACTGCATCAAGGCGATCATGCCGCACGAGGTCACGCTCGAACTCTATCAGGTTCATGCCGTGACCGAAGGCACCGATGCGCAGGCCGAGGTTTCGGTGAGGCTCAGCCGTGATGGCAGCTCCGTCACCGGGCGCGGTGCCGATCCCGACACGCTGGTGTCGTCGGCGCGGGCCTATCTGATGGCGCTGAACAAGCTCGAAGCGCGGGGCGCGCGGGTTCATCCGCAGCGCGCTGCGGAGTAGCAGCAAGAGCGGTGCGATCCCTCTCCGCCCCTGTCCTGCGAAGGGGCAGAGAGGGCTTCGACACCGGTTTTGGCCTCGCCATTGCCGCGTCTGGCCCCATCATCCGGCATCCCGGCAGTCATCCCCTCTCCCCTTGCGGGAGCGGGCTCCCGAGAGGTGTCGCACCGCGCCAGCCCGGTGTTCTGCCGGCCAGAGACGCTGCGAACCGATTGATTGGATGACATGACCATGCCCATGCCCCGCAAATCCCTGCTCGTCCTGTTCTGGATGCTGGGTTCGCTGGTGTCCTTTGCCGGTGTGGCGCTGTCGGTGCGCGGCCTGCAAGGAGCGCTGACGGTGTTCGAAATGCTGGCCATCCGCAACATCGGCGGCATGGCCATCCTCGCCGGCATGATGCTGCTGGCGCCGGGGCCGGATCAGGTCGTGCGCATGGTCCGGCCAATGATCCACCTGTTGCGCAATGCGGCCCATTTCATCGGACAGGCACTGTGGGTCTGGGGCGTGACCGTGCTGCCGCTGGCCACCGTGTTCGCGATCGAGTTCACCACGCCCGCCTGGGTGGCGCTGTTCGCCGTGCTGTTTCTGAAGGAGCGCATGACGCTGTTTCGCGGGCTGGCCATCGCGCTCGGCTTTGCCGGCGTGCTGATCATCCTCAGGCCCGGCATGGAGAGTTTCCGTCCCGAGGCGCTGGCGGTGGTGCTGGCCGCCGTGTTCTTCGGCATCCAGATCACGACCACGAAATTCCTGACCGGCTCCAACGCGACCTGGACGATCATGTTCTGGATGAACCTGATGCAGTTGCCGATGAACATGGCGGCCAACTGGAGCCTGGGGCATTCGCCGCTGATCCTTGGAAGTCTGAGCTGGGATATCTGGCTGCCGGTGCTTGGCATCGCCATCACCGGCTTCCTGGCCCATTACTGCCTG
Source organism: Beijerinckiaceae bacterium (assembly GCA_025459195.1). Taxonomy (GTDB): domain Bacteria; phylum Pseudomonadota; class Alphaproteobacteria; order Rhizobiales; family Beijerinckiaceae; genus Allobosea. Next base: position 2,371 of record JALORF010000181.1, on the reverse strand, counting down.
ACCAATGCTTTCCGCCATGGCGACGCGACGCTGGTCGTGCCGATCGATTTCCTGCGCGTGCCGCTGATCGCGCTGATCGGCTGGCTGTTCTATGCCGAGACACCCGAGTTGCCGGTGCTGCTTGGTGCATTGGTGGTGATCGGCGGGGTGGTGATCAACCTTGTCGCCGAAGCGCGGGCGAAGAAGGCCTGAGTGTTGAGGCTGCCGGACGGGCGCATCACGCCGGTTTGCGGCCGGCCTGCTCGTCCCAGAAGATCCAGACGCCTGCCCCGACAATGATCACCGCGCCCACCAGCGTGGACAGGGGCGGGACATCGCCAAAGACCAGATAGCCCAGGATCACGGCCCAGACGATGAGCGTGTACTGATAAGGCACCACGGTCGAGGCCGGTGCCAGCTTCAGCGCCTTGTTGGTGGCGATGTGGGCGAACAGCGCCACCACGCCGAGCAGGGCCAGAAGCCCGTAGTCGCGCAGCGAGGGCTCGACCCAGCCGAAGGGCGCCAGCACCGCGCCCATGGCCAGCGCTGCCGCCGTCTGCCAGAACACCAGCGTTGTGTCCGGCGTGCCCTTGAGCTTGCGGGTGATGATCATCATGCCGGCAAAGGCCAGCGAGCCGGCAACGGCGATCAGCGCCGGCCAGCCCAGGGCAGCCCCGCCGGGGTTCAGCGCGATGATGACGCCGGCAAAGCCGATGGCAATGGCGATCCAGCGCTGCGTGCTGATGGCCTCGCCGAGGAAGGTGCGCGCCAGCAGCGCCACATAGATCGGCCCTGCCATGTAGAAGGTCACCGTCTCGGCCAAGGGCAGATAGGTCACGGCCCAATAGAAGAACGCGACTTCAAGCGTCGACAGCGCCACGCGCACGGCCTGAAGCCCGGGGTTTGGCGGGTTCATCACCTCTGCCACGCCTTCGCGCGCCACAGCCGGGGCCAGCACCGCCAGCGCCGCGATGCTGCGGATGAGCAGCACCTGCCCCACCGTGTAGGTGGCAACAAGCCACTTGCCGACCACATCGTTGACCGAGAACATGAACATGCCAACCAGCATGAACAGGATGCCGGCCAGCACCGGGCGGGATGTCATCAGGGAACGCATCGGTGTTCGTGGCGATCAGGACCGGGGGAGGGGCGGCGCCGGAGGCCGGCACACGAGCGGGGCAGGCCTTCCACGCATCGTGTGCGATGCTCTAGCCGAGCGCGGTCGCCCTGTCACGTCTGGCTGGCCTTGTCCCTGGCCAATACCATGATGTGTTGGCCAATACGCCAGCCAGGTCATAAGGCCTGTCCCTGTGCAAGCGCACCCCGGCATGGACGCCGCGCAGGCACGGGCGGACCGCTGCATCGACTGGCAGGAAGAATGGCCACGAAGGAATGACGGGCAAGCGATGACGGGCAGGAGCTCACGGGCAGGAGATCACGGCCAGGAAATCACGGGCAGGAGATGACGGGAACGAGATGGCCAAGAAGGGGCTGGACACGACCGCACCCCTTTGCTAATGCCCTCCTCGTTGCGCGGAGGTGTGAGCCTCCGCGCAGCTTTTTCAGCAGGCCGTCTTGCCGGTCCACGCTGACGGCGGGTGATTAGCTCAGTTGGTAGAGCAGCTGACTCTTAATCAGCGGGTCGTAGGTTCGAGCCCTACATCACCCACCACTTTTCTCCAGAAAATCAACAACTTAGCCCTTCGGGGGCAGGTATCTCGTTCTGGCAGCGGGCGACACCCCGAGGCTTTGTGCCCGCCTGGGCTAGAGTTGCTTCAGCCCGAGATCGCGCACGAGATTGACCAGCATCTCTGCCGCCTGGCGACGATGGTGCTCATGGATCTGCCGTGCCCGCGCCGGGTCGCGTTCGCTGATGGCCTGAACGAGGGCTGCGTGGTCGCGATTGGAGCCGACGGGTTTGGGGCGCAGCCTCAACGTCGTGGCGCGCGCGCGATGCGCCTGGTCGGCCACCTGGTCCACCAGAGCGGCCAGGCGGCGGTTGCCGGCCAGCGCCACAAGCCGTCCGTGAAAGGTCGCGTCGGCCCGGCTCCAGCGGTCGAGATCGTCTGCTTCCAGCGCCGCCTCCATGTCATCGACGGCCTGCTGGAGTTCGGCAAGCTGCGCCCCGGTCGCGCCCTTGCGAGCGGCGGACTCGGCGGCCATGCCTTCCAGAGCCGTCAGGATCTCGTAGATTTCGGCCAGCGCATCGGCGGAAATCGGCAACACGCGCATGCCGTGGCGGGAGCGCAATTCAACCATTCCTTCCTGTTCGAGGCGCACCATCGCCTCGCGCACCGGTGTCCGGCTCATGCCGAGCCGTGCTGCCGCCTCAAGCTCGAGCATCTGCGAGCCGGCCGGAATTTCATTGTCGAGGATCAGCGCTTTGAGCTTG
>JALORF010000044.1 GCA_025459195.1 Beijerinckiaceae bacterium | reverse complement strand
CGCGGCAACCCGCCAGATGATCCGCGACGACCTGTTCGCCCGCTTCGATCAGGCCGTGCGCGGTATCACGAGGGGTGCTGGCGACGATGTTGCCGGCAACGCTGCTGACGAGAGCGCCGAACCAGACCGGCCAGCAGAACTGGCCACCTTTGGCGAGCCGGACGATCAGCCAGCAGACGAAGCGCGTGCCAACGAGGTGCGCGCCAACGAGTGGCAGGCCAACGAGCAGCAGGCCAACGAGTGGCAGGTTGGCGAGGGGTATATCGGCGTCGGGCTTGCAAGGCATGCCGAGACAGGCATGCCTGAGCCGTCTGTCGAACCCGAGCGGGAGCTTCCGTCTGTGGCCGCCGACCAGACAGCCAGCCATCCAGCCTATGATGATGACGCCGATGATGATTTCGCCGACTTGCGGGCCGATCTCACGGCCAGCAGTCATGGCGTCGGTGCGGCTTCGTCCGCGCCTCAGGCGGCCCACGCAGTGCAGCCCGAAGCCCCGACAGCATCCGATGAAGGGGTCGTCGCGGCCTACAATGTCGGCGACAGCGCCTATGCCATGCTGGCCGACGGACGCATCCGTGTGACAACCCCCGAAGGCCAGCACCTGTTCCAGTCGATGGATGAACTCAAGGCGTTCATGGCAGCCCGTCGCTCTGCCGATTGATGGCGATCGGACGGACCACAGCGGTCATCTGCTGCCGACGCCCGTTACTTGATGAGGCCGATCAGCGCCTTGAAATCAGCGGTGCCGGCCTGTCCGAGCCACTCGAACACGACCATCTCGCTGGTCACGAGCGTGGCACCAGCCTGGCTGGCCCGCGCCAGCGCCGTCGCTTTCGAGACTTCGGCCCGGCTTGAGGTCCCGTCCACCACCAGGGCCACGCGGTAGCCCTGCGCCATGGCGTCGAGCACGGTCTGCAACACGCAGACATGCGCTTCGGCACCGCACACCACCAGCGTGCCACGCCCGCCCAGCCTGATCGTGCCGAGCCGGCGGGCCAGGGCCTCATCGCCAAGACATGAGAAGCTGAGCTTTTCCAGCGTCACGGAATCCGGGCCGAGCGCTGAGCGGAGCTGTGCCACGGTCGGCCCGAGCCCTTTCACGTACTGCTCGCTCACCGTAACCGGCACACCAAGACGAACGGCGGCAGCCAGCACAAGGCTGATCCGCGACAGCATCAGGTCCGGCTCGATGACGACCGGACTGAGGCGCTCCTGAGCGTCGACGATCACGAGTTGCGATGTGCCAGCCTCAAGCCGCATCAGGACACCGCGCCGGAAACATCATCATTGCCCGGCGTGTGGCCTGTCATCGGCCTGAAGCCGCCTGCGGCCTTGATGGCGAATGCATAGGCGAGGGCGCTCTCCTTGAGCGAATCGAAGCGGCCTGCGGCCCCGCCATGTCCAGCCGACATGTGGGTATGCAGCAGCACCGGCCCGCCACCCGTCATCCGGTCACGCAGGCGCTGCACCCATTTGGCCGGCTCCCAGTAGGTCACGCGGGGATCGGTGAGGCCGGCAATCGCCAGGATCGGCGGGTAGCCCTGCTGCCGGACATTCTCGTAAGGCGAGTAGGACTGGATCGTCCGGAACGCCACGGGATCGGTGATCGGATTGCCCCATTCGGGCCATTCAGGTGGCGTCAGCGGCATCGAGGCGTCCATGATCGTGTTCAGAACGTCGACAAACGGCACGTCGGCGATGATGCCAGCGAACAGGTCCGGTGCCATGTTGGCCACCGCGCCCATCAGCAGCCCTCCGGCGCTGCCCCCTTCGGCGACGATCCGCCCGCGTGCCGTGTAGCCAAGCCGGGCGAGTTCCTCGCCAACCGCGATGAAGTCCGTGAAGCTGTTCGGCTTCCTGGCCAACTTGCCGTCCTGATACCAGTTCCAGCCCTTCTCGGTTCCGCCGCGCACATGCGCGATCGCATAGACAAAGCCGCGATCGACCAGCGACAGCGGACGGACCCGGAAGGAGGCCGACATCGACGAGCCATAGGACCCATAGCCATAGAGCAGGCACGGTGCCGTGCCGTCTATGTCGAGATCGGCGCGATGCAGCAGCGAGATCGGGATTGTGGCACCATCCTTCGCTGTCGCGAACAGGCGTCGCACCTTGTAGTTGGCCGGATCGTGACCCGAAGGCACTTCCTGCGTCTTGATCAGCCTGCGCTCGCGCGTGCGCATGTTGTAGTCATAGGTCTCGGCGGGCCGCGCCATCGAGGCATAGGTGAAGCGCAACCAGTCCGTATCGAACTCGTAGCCTGCATCCATCCCCAGCCCGTACGCTTCTTCGTCGAAGGCGATGGCGCTTTCCTCGCCGCTCGCAAGGTCACGGATGACAATGCGCGGCAGCGAGTTTTCGCGTTCCATCCTGACCAGCCTGCCCCTCAGGCAGACATGGGAGATGATCATGCAGCCTTCCCGGTAGGGCACGAGGTCACGCCAGTGGTCGATGCCCGGATCGGTGACCGGGGCCGTCATGATCTTGAAGTCTTCGGCCCCGTCCCTGTTGGTCAGGATCAGGAATTGCCCGTCATGATGCTCCACATCGTAGCGCAGGCCGACCTGCCTGGGGTGGATCAGCCTGGCTGTGGCATCCGGCGCGGCCAGATCGACGACCCTGACTTCCGAGGTCTCGTGGTCGCCCACATCGATCAGCAGGAAGGCGCCCGACTGCGTCTGTGAAATCGAGACGAACATTCCCGCATCTGCTTCCTCATGGATCAGCACGTCCTCGCTCTGGCTCTGGCCGAGCACATGCCGGTAAACCCGCGAGGGGCGGTGATTGGCATCGACGGCCACATAGTAAAAGGCAGCCGAATCGGCAGTCCAGACCATGTCCCCGCCGGTTTCCATCACGACGTCGTCGCGGTCCTGGCCGGTTGCCAGCACGCGGACGCGGATGGTGTAGAGTTCCGAGCCGGCCTCGTCACTGCTCCAGGCGAGCAGCTTGTGGTCAGGAGAATGGGCCCTGTCGCCCAGATCGAAAAAGTCCTTCCCGCGCGACAGCTTGTGGCCGTCGAGCATGATCTGCTCTTTGCCGCCCTCGCGTGGCCTGCGGCACAGGATGGGGTGTTCGCCGCCGCGATTATAGCGCTCGTAATAGGAAAACGGCCCGTCCGGCGTGGGCGGAGCGGTGTCATCCTCCTTGATCCGCGCCCGCATCTCGGCGACCAGCAGCTTCTGCAAGGTCGTCGTGTCCTTCATCAGCGCAGCGCAGTAACGATTCTCGGCCCGCAACAGCTTGCCGATCTCGGCCGGCAACGTTTCGGGGTCGCGCAGCACATCCTGCCAGTTGTCAGCCCTGATCCAGGCATACTCGTCGCTCCAGCTCAGTGCATGGGCGCTATGCGTCACGGGCCGCTTGGCAGCAACAGGGGGCTTGGCGGCTTGGAAGACAGTCATGAGAGGTCCTGATCCGATCGGGTTCGGGCCGAACTGGCGCGCGCCGCTCACATCTGCCAGATTGCTCGTCCGGTGTCAGCATCGGCGCATCGGCCGACCCATCATGGCGTGCAACAGGCTTGGCGCACCTTGTGGCTGCCGCGAGCGACACGGCGGGGCCGTCTCGCCGGAACCCAAGTTCTCACCATGTATTGCATAGCAGACCAAAGTCAGGCCGCATGTCTTGGCGGTCATCGGCTGCGAATACGATTCGAACGCAGCGAACCCCCTGGTTTTTGGGGTAGCAGTGGTCTGCTAGGTTCTCGCCGGACAAAGTAGCCAAGACAATCGGCCGATCACGCCAAAACTGCCGCTCAAGGGGGGCATGAAGCACGTTTCCGTGTCATGGACGCCCTGTTTTGCAGGCGATTTTCACACCATCGATCGGAGAACTGTTGTCATTCTTCAGGAGTTTTTACTTGATCTTAGCTTCGGTTGGACTTATTTCTGACATGACGCCCAGTGCTGATTTAAACAGTCAAGCGTGAGTATGCGAACGCCGTTGATCGAGTTTTGACGTTCAGTGTCCTCGCAATCAGAGTTTTCACCCTTTTTCGCTTGCAAACACCGTTTTTTCAATTTGGAGAATAACGAAATGTCCGAATCGGGGATTTCAGACTATATCGAACTGACGGCTGACATCGTGTCCGCCTATGTGGCGAACAACACGATTCCCGCAGCCGATATTCCGGCGCTGATCAGTGACATTCATTCCGCACTTGTGAAGGTCTCTGCTGGCCAGGATATCCCGGTCATTTCAGAGCCTGCCAAGCCGGCAGTGCCTGTCAAGAAGTCGATCACCAACGACTTCATCATCTGTCTTGAGGATGGGAAGAAGTTCAAGTCGCTCAAGCGTCACCTTCGCACCTCCTACAACATGTCACCGGAGCAGTATCGCGAGAAGTGGGGCCTCCCGCAGGACTACCCCATGGTTGCGCCGAACTATGCCGAAGCGCGCTCGCAACTCGCCAAGCAGATGGGCCTCGGGCAAAAGCGCAAGCGCGGCCGCTGATCGCGCGCCCCGCCGCTGGCAACAAACGCGACCTGGTCTCCGGGTCGCGTTTTTTTTGGCCGGTCCGGCGGCTTGCCGGCCTGGCTTTTCCTGGCCCGTCCGTTTCATGCCAGTGGACCATGAGGCGCTGTCGGGGCTGGGCCGCCCAAGGGGTTCTCATGGGTCGCGAACTGGCCCCGCGGGCACCTTGATCCTGCCTCTGAGCCCGCATCGCTCACCCTTCGCACCTTTTGCGGACCGGCTCGCAGCGCCGCTCCACAGGCTTCCGACCAAGACTGACAGGGAGCGCGGCCCAGGGGGCTTGTCAAATAGCGCATCCTAGTATAGGAAATAAAACCTATTGCACCACTTCAGACAGAGATTGAAGGATCATTATCCTGATCTCGCTGTCATGACAACCATTCCCTGGCAACCCTTCACCCGACGAGCGCTGGCACTGAGGCCGGTCGCTTCACGGCTGGCAGGGTTAGCCGGATCAGGAGAGTCCCGATGCACGATCCCTCAGTCACCAGCGCAACCAGCAGCAAGCGCATGGGCGTCTCCCTCGACGCGGAGCACCGTTCTGTCTCGGCAAGCGCGCCAGATGCCGGAGCGCTTGCCCAGCGCGCTATCGATCCGGATGGGAAGGAAGGCTATCGTCGCCTCGTTCGTCGCATGTCGACCGAGGGTCTCACCGCGCGCGTCGATCCCGTTGACAGCGCTTCTGCCATCCTTGTCCGTCCCTCGCCGCGCGGTTCGCTCGGGGCGGGGCGTGTCCGCCGGGCACTTCTGGATGAGGCCGTGGCAGCCGGTGCCCTTGTCCGGGATCGCCATGGCATCTGCCACGTCGCCGACCCGTCCGCCCTCGCATCCGAGCAGCCCGAGCAGGCGGCAAGGACACCCGATCCGCCACGGATCAACGACGCGGAGAGCCCGTTGGCGTGGCTGCATGGCCGCACCGGAGTTGATGGCGAAAGATTGATCGGCGATGCCGCCTTCCTCGCCGGTGAGCGCTTCCGCCGCGATGTCACGCAAGCCGCCATGCTGCCGAGCGTGACCACCAACTGGTCGCGCATGGAGGCCGCGACCTCCCGGACCAGTCCGCGCGATCCTGCCACGGCTTCGGACACGGTCATAGCCGCCCGCCAGCGTGTTCGGGCGGCCTTCCAGGTCCTGGGTCGGGACATGGGTCACTTTGTGCTCGATGTCTGCGGCTTCCTCGTGCCCCTCCAGCAGGCCGAATTGCAGCGCCGCTGGCCGGCCCGGTCGGGCAAACTGGTGTTGAAGCTCGCGCTGGCGCGGCTTGCCGCCCACTATGGCATCAGCGACACAGCCACCGGACGCCGGCACGCCATGGCGGAGGACCGCATCGTGGCCTGGCACGACGCACCGGAGCGCGCTTCGATGGAGGCCTGGCTGCACGCAGCCGATCCGGCCGCGTCAGCCCCCGCGCCTTGAGCTGTCAGCCACCGGAGGCGAGGCGGCGTGCATCGGTCTTGATGCGTTCCACCATGGCGCGCACGCCATTCGAGCGCTGCGGCGTCAGGTGTTGCGCCAGCCCGAGCCGTTCGAAAACCGTGCCGGCATCGGTGGCGAGAATCTCGCCCGGTGTCCGGCCCGAATAGACCGCGAGCGTCAGCCGGACGAGGCCTTTGACAATGTGGGCATCACTGTCCCCCCGGAATGCCACCGACCCGTCGTCGTTGGCGCGGGTTTCGATCCAGACCTGGCTGGCGCAGCCTCGCACCTTGTTGGCGTCGTTGCGCGCCTCATCAGGCAATGGTTCGAGATCGCGCCCCAGTTCGATCAGGTAGCGATAGCGCTCGTCCCAATCCTCGATCAGGTCGAAATCGGCAATGATGTCGTCGAGGTCGGCGCTCATCTCAGGCTGCTCCGGCACGGACTGAGGGTGCCTGTCCGGCAGTCCTCTGCGCCCAAGTTCTGGCCAAATCAAGCGTCGTCGCCAAGGCGGGGCGTCGTGCCGCAGCCTGATCTGGGAATGTCAGCGCGGTGCCGGAGCCGGACTGTTTCTGGCATTGCCGAGGGCGATCTCGGCGATCTTGCGGGTGAGGGCATCCCGGCTCGACGCGTCCATCCCTTCGATGGCGTCGATCGCGAGGCGTGGTCCGGCCCGCATGGCATCATCCATGGCCTTGGCCGGAGCAGCCTTCAGGGCAGCCAGGCGCTCTTCGGGCGTCCCGTCATGCACGGGGGAGAAATAGGCAATCATGCCGATCACCACCGCATTGCGCATCGCTCCGATCATGCCGCCATCTCCTCACCGCCTGTGACTGCCCGATGCTCCGCAGCACCATGCGTCACTGGCAGCCAGATTAGCATGACCACCTGAAAGGCCGGTTCTCCGGTTCATCCGCATTCGCGGTTTCGTCTTCAGGCTCTGTTCACCTTGAAATCAGATCGGACCGGCCTTGCACAACAATCCTGTTCCCATGGCAACGCTCTGGAATTGCTGATGAAAGTCCACCGATGCCGTCTCCCGTGAAGGGGCAGCACCACAGCGCCTTAGCTTTCGCTTAAAGGCCGCTGGTGACTATGGCGGCAGATCAGGACGGGTGCCCGAAGCTGCAGATCGCTGCAGGACAGGGTGCCTCAGGAGTGGCGTGTTGCGGGCAGGATCGTTGTCACAGGTGCTGGGGGCGGTTTTGGATCGGGTCGTCCACCCGGACGCACGCCGCGACCGCCGTGTGGCGGAAGCGCATCTGCGCTTCATTGCCGCGCGCCTGCTCTTCGTCTGTCTGGCCTGTGCCCTGCTCCCCATCATTCTTCTGGTCTCGGGCGGGTTGCCCGTGGTCTCGCTTGTGCTCGTCGGCAGCATTGCGCTTCTTCTGGTTCCGGCCCTGTATGTCGCCCGGACAGGCCGGCTGGATCACGGCCATGATGTGTCGTCCTGCCTTCTGTCGGGCTCGATCGTGGCGCTCGCGGTCCAGTCCGGAGGCCTGCAATCGCCCTTTGTCACGCTGTTCGCCGTGGTTCTTCTCGATACCGCCCTGTCGGGCAAGCGCCGTGCCCTGACCGGCGCGCTGGTGGCCTGCCTCTGCGGCCTCGTTGCCATCGCGGCGCTCCCGTCCTCCGGCGAATCCACGGGGCTGGTGGTCCCGATCGTGGCGGCCACGCTGGTGACCTACACGCTCGCCATTGCCTGGATCTTCGTCGAGCGCGGCGAACGGCAGGCAACCTCGCAGATGCGCTCCAGGGCCAGAGCCACGGCGGCACTCGACAATGTGTCCGATGTGGTTCTCTGGCGGGAAGCCGGTGGCGAGATCTCCTTCGCCAATGCCGCGGCCCATGCTCAACTCGGTCTGGATCGCCGCGCCTTCAACGAAACCATGCTGTTCGAACGCGTCAATGTCGGTGATCGTCCCGCCTATCTCAAGGCCATCGCCGATGCGCGTCATGGCGACGGGCATGGGCATGCCGTGATCCGTCTGGCCGTTGATGCCGAGGCCGCGCGTCAGGGGCGCGATGTGCGGGTTTTCGAGATGTCGGCGCGCCGTGTCGGCCAGGGTGTCAGCGAGGAGGCCATCGTGATCGGCTTGCGCGATGTCACCGAGCGCCATGCCGCCGACGCCGTTCGCGAGGTGGCGCGCCAGGAAGCCGAACGCATCGCCACAAGCAAAAGCCAGTTCCTGGCAACGATGAGCCACGAACTGCGCACGCCGTTGAATGCCATCATCGGGTTCTCCGAACTCCTGGTCCAGCCCGGCATGGTTCCGCCCGATGATCCGCGTCGCGATGAATATGCCCGCATCATCAACGGTTCTGGCCAGCATCTGCTCGAGGTGGTCAATGCCATCCTCGACATGTCGAAGATCGAGAGCGGCATGATGACGGTCGAGCAGGAGCGCGTCGAGGTCGGGCAGGTCATCCGCTCGAGCCGTGAGTTGCTGGCCGTGCGCGCTGCCGACAAGGCCGTGGCGCTGACCGAAAGCCTCGCGCCCGATCTGCCCGATCTGATCGCCGACCGCCGCGCCTTGAAGCAGGTCCTGCTCAACCTGATGTCGAACGCGGTCAAGTTCACCCCGCATGGTGGCGACGTCACCGTCACGGCCGTGCGCGACCGCGATCATGTCGAGATCGTTGTCGCCGACAATGGCTGCGGCATCGCCGAGGCCGACCTGACCCAGCTTGGCGCGCCGTTCTTCCAGGCCCGGCAATCCTATGACCGCCAGCATGAAGGCACCGGCCTTGGCCTTTCAGTGGTGCGCGGGCTGCTTGGCCTGATGGGCGGCTCGATGATGATCGAGAGCGCCCCCGGCGTTGGCACGCGCGTCGCGATCCGCATGCCGATCGGTGGCAAGGGCGCTGACCGGTCGTCCGAGCCTGTCAGCATCCTGACCCGCATCAGTGCACGCCGACCGGCTCTGGACGGCCTCGCTTCCGGCCAACAGGCGATCACGCCATTGCGGCGCAGCGCATGATGGCCGCCGCTTCCCCCATCCGCACACGAAACCGAACCGGGACCACCCAGCCATGTCCATGACCCTCGCAGCCCGCTCGCATCACGTCCAACGGGTTTCGAATCGGGCTCCGCGCGGGGCCGGTAGTGGCTTCGCGCCGCTGGTCTGGTTCCGTCGCAAGCTCAGGGCCCGCCCCGGCACGACGCTGGCCCATTGTGCCTTCGGGCTCGGCGGCATCATCGTGCTGATGAATGCACTCGCCTTCCAGCGCGAGGCCAGCCCGCGCGCCTTCCTCGTCGAGCAGCAGGCGCGGCAGGCCGCGACGCAAGCCGCTGCGCCATCCGCCGTGCCGATGCCGCCCCAGCGGCCTGCCGAACTGGGGCCCGCCATCTTGAGGCCGCCCGCTGCCGTCGGATCGGCCCCTGCTCCGGTTCAGACTTCCGCCCAGACCTCAGCCCCGGCCCCTGCCGCCTCAAGCCAGAGACAGGGTGCGCGCCCGGAGGCGGTGCAGCGCGATCCGATCGGCGATCTGATCCGCTCGGGCTCCGTGGCCGGATCGTCTCCCACCGCTGAAACCGCGCGCGGCGCCGTGCCGGAGAGCCGCCCCGTGCTGTCGGCCCAGCGCGCGCTCAACCGGCTCGGTTTCGGTCCGGTCAAGGCCGATGGCGTCTTCGGCGAGGAAACCCGCGCTGCCCTCGAACGCTTCGAACGGGATCGGCGCATTGCCGTGACCCGCGATCTGAGCCCCCGCACCCTGCGCGAGTTGACCGCTGCCAGCGGCATGCGCATGGAATGAGGCCGGCTCGCATCGGCGCGGGCGGGAACGGATTCATTGGCCAGGCTGCGCAGCGATTTCTGGGTTTCGGCCTATCTGCGCCAGCGCGCTGTCGCCGGCGTCGCCGCTGTGCTGCGTCGCCGTGGGGCGGCGGAAGCCGGCGCCATCTTCATCAAGGTCGACCGGCTTGATGGCACGGCGCGGCTGTTCGGGCCAGCGCCGCCGGATCTGGAAAGCCAAAGCCCGGGCCGGCAATTCGCACTGATGCTCGAGGCGGACCCGCTGGCCGTGGAAGATCGCATGGCGCGCGAACTGCGCTTCGACAGTGATCTGTGGCTGATCGAGGTCGAGGACCGTTCGGGCGACCCGGCCCTGTGATCAGCCTGCGTTGCGAATCCGGTCCAGAACCTGTGCAGCCCCGCTGCGTGGCTGGCTGGTCGTGCCTGCCCCGCGCACGCCGGTGCCGCCCGGTGCCATCACCGGCACATGGTGCGCCGGTCCACGCTGGTTGGCGCGTGGCCAGTTGGCACCCAGGATGGTCTCGGCTGCGCTGCGCGTCGTCTGCCGCAGCATGGCGACGAGGGCATGCAGGGCCGTGCTGCTCTGCGCCACGGCGTCCCCGGTGCGGAGCAGCATCCGTGTCGCGTCCTCCGGCGTGATGCCGGCACCCAGCAGGCCGAGCGCCAGGATGTCCCGGCTGGCATCGGCCGATGCCGCTGCGGCAAAACCGGCCCCGCGTCCGCAGATGTCGGCACTGGCATCGATCAGCGCCGCCATCCCGGCCAGCGACGTCTCCATCAGGTGATCCTGATCCGCACGGCTCGCATCTTGTGTCGGCAAGGTCAGGCCGCGCTCGGCAATCCTCAGTCCGATCTCGTGGCGCATCATGGCGCGCTGGCGGGCGCTGGCATGGGGATATAGCGGCGTCAGCAGAACCACATCAATGTCGCCGCGCTCCAGCAGCGCTGCAGCAATCTCGCCATCGCCCCGCGCCATGGACATCAGCCCCGCGCCGACCGGTCTAGCCAGCCGGATAGTCAGATTGCGGGCCAGAGCCAGCGCCACCGCTGGCTCATCGCGGCCAAGCAGGTGCAGTTGCTCAGCATCGTCGAGATCGCGGCGCGCCGCCATCCGGGTGGCCTGCCGTGGATCGGGGTTGTCGAGCGCGGCCTGGCGGACGCTCCGTGGCAGGGATGACGCGAGTTCCAGCAGCGTTTCGGCCACGGCACCACCGCGGGCATGAAGGGCTTCGATCAGGGCCACCGGTGTGTCGGGATGGGGAGCCAGCTTGCGCGCCATGGTCCGGGCCGACGCCTCGTCCACCAAAGGCAGAAAGCTCAGGGCCAGCGGCAAGAAGGCCGCCGAGCCATCCAGTCCCTGCGTGCCGCGCTGGAGGAAGAGATCCGTCTGGACCATGAGGCTGGCGCGGGCAAGGCCGGGCGCGCCTGTTCTCGCCAGTGTGGCGAGATCATCGAAGGCGGAAACCTGATCTGGAGGCATGGACATGTCGGGACGCAACACTCTGACGCAACTGCAACACTGTGCTTCTAACAACAAAGCATTAGCAGTCCGTTAACCATCGGCGGTCCTGATGAACCCAGGTTGAGTCGTGTTCTGGATTGAACCGCGTCTTGGATGAATCGGGCCGGCAGACGCCATCATGTTGGCCAGCCCAGCTTTCCGCGACAGTGACACCACCATTGTCCTGATGGAGAACGTCATGGGTCAAGTGATCCTGTGGCCGAAACCGGAAGACCGACCTGCACGGCCCACACGTGATTTGGATGGGCCGAACGGGCGTATCCTTCTGTTTCTCGGCGTCCGATATGAACGTCACGGCGGCGATGATGCCACCTCCGGCAGCACGTCCGCGCTGAAGGCGGAGCGCGGCACGCGCCGGCGCAAGCGGGGATGAGCGCTGACGCGCGCTTCGGACTGCGCCGGGCAGGCTGCCTTGCGGCAATGCTGACGCTGGCCGGCTGCGCCGCCGATACCGGTGATCTGGGCCGGGCGCGGCCCTCGCTCTGGAATGACAACATCTATCCGACAGCCGGCCTGCTGGCGGGCATGGCGCGCGGCGAGCAGGTTTCGCTGTTTCACCTGACCGATGACGAGATGGAACTGCGCGACCGCGCCTGGCGCTATCTCATGCCGGCCCATGAACGCATCTGGTTCAACCGGCAGGTGCAGGAACTGGCCCGGACGCGGATCATCCCCGTTTCGTGGCAGACCACGGAGCCGGACGAATACGGCGCGGCCCTGACCGGCGGCTGGTTCCGCTCCGAGCACTCGCTTTACACAAGACTGGCCGAGGACGCGCTGGCCGATGCGGCGCTGATTGCCCCTTTCCGCAAGATGGCCCTGCGGGTTGCGGCAGCCGACAAGGTCCGGATCGAGGTGGCGCGGCGTTCGCCCGCCGTGTCGCCTGCGGCGATCGAGCAGGCCGAAGCGCGGATCGCGGAAAACGAAGGGCTCGTGGCCTGGGTTCGCGAACGCATCCGCTATCGCATCCGGAGCTACCGGCATGCCTTCGACAATCTGGTGGTGGAGTTGCCATCGCGCGAGGCCGTGCTGGGCGAGCGCGCCATGGCGCAACTGGAGGCCGATGCCCGCGCCTTCGATGCTCTGGTCAAGCAGCGCTACAGGCTCGGCCCGGTGCCGGTGCTGAAAGACTGAGCCCGCCCGCAAGCCCGCAGCATGCTCGCCCCATGAGCCGGCTCAGGAGGCGCTGCCGCAGGCCATGGCACGCACGAGCGCTTCAGCGCCCTGCCGGTCCGATGGCTGCCGCACCAGGGCGCGGGCCACCACGATGCCTTGCGGTGCCGGCGACACGACCCTGAGTTCGCGGATGCTCTCGCCGTCATCGTCGCGGGCGGCGCGCTCGTCGAACTGCACCTGGTTGAGCACCACGAACTCGATGATGCCGCGCTGGGCGGCCTTGTCGGTGACCGCATAGAAGACGCCGCCGCCGCGCACATGAACGGAAAGCGCCAGCGGCAACTGCCCTGCGCGGGCGCGCACCCTGAGCGGACCGTCGTTCAGATCGAAGCCGCACACCCCGATTGCCGTGAACGGGTCGGCATCGATGATCGCGACCTCGGCCTGCACATCCATGCCGATCAGATCAGCCCGCCCTTCCGCACCCGCAACGACGAACAGCGATCCGGCGTCCTGCCGGGCATAACGCGGGATCAACAGCGTGGTGAGCAGGTGGGCCAGCGCAGCCAGCGCCACGAACAGCGCGAGGCCATGCAGCAGCCGCGCCAGGTTGCCGCGTGCCAAGAGCCGCCGCAATTGCTTGCCGGATGAGGCTCGCATGGCAAGACTGAGCGACCGGCGATCCGGCGGCGCGGCCTTGATGGGTTGGTCCAGCGCGGTGTCGCTCATCGCCTCAACCCTCGCAGGCCAGCTTGTCGATCCGCGGCAGGGCTGCCGGATCAAGCTGCGAAATGCCGGAGGAGACTGGCGTGTCGTAGAACCGCAGGATCAACTCGAAACGGGTCTGTTTCGGCAGGCGCAGCCAGTTGCCGGAACTGACCGCGGGTGAGGCCGTGATGGTCAGCTTGCCGCTCTCGTCAGTCACGATGTCGGCATCGGTCAGGCCCGCCGCATCGGCACCGGTGAGCGGCTTCGAGGCGCCATTGGCCACGACCAGCGTCCAGCCTCTCGATGGCAAGGTTGCGCCGCTGATGCGGTAGCGACACGATCCGGACAGGCTGGAGCCGGTGCTGTCCGTGGCCGCACTGAGCTGGATGCCCTCGCCGGCGGCCAGCGGCAGATGCGGGCCGCGGGCCAGGATGGCGCGCCCGTATGGATCGATGTCGGCGGAACCCAGCCGCGGGAAAGTCTGCCAGGGCCCCAGCCGAACGGCCCCGACAGGCGGCTTCTCGCCGAGCACGGCCCAGGTCGAGCCGATCCCGGTTGCCAGGGCGGCAAGCACAAGCACGATCAGGTAGCGTGTCCTCAGGTCTGGCCTGACCGGGTCGAGCCGGGTGCGGCGCGGCAAGGTCAGGGGCGCGAACAGTGATGGCACGCGGGCCACCTAGCGCACCTCGGTGATGCGCTGCGCGGTGCGGCTCTCCGGCGCGCTCCGGAACCCCTCCGCCCGCGAGATCTCTGCCCGCGAGACATCCATCGGCTTTGGCGGTTGCACGGCTTTGAACATGCTCTCGACATTGCTCAGAACCTCGAAGGAGCGCCGCGACAGATGGCCCTGCTTGAGTTGCTGGAGCCGTTCGCTGGAGTCTGTCACCGGATCGCGCGCAGCGGCGACGGGTGCAGGCCCACGCGGATCAACCGCCGGCAGCGGCACGCCGGGGATGGGCTTGAGTTCGAGGCCGGCATGGGCAAACGCCATGATCTCCTTGAAGGTCATTGCCGGCAGCGAGCCGCCCGTCATGTTGTTTGTCTCGCTGGAATCATCGTTGCCATACCAGACCCCCGTCACGAGGTTGCCGGTATAGCCGACATACCAGGCATCCTTGTAGCCGTTGGTCGTGCCGGTCTTGCCCGCCGAGACGACGCCGTCCAGCGCCGCGCGGCGCCCTGTGCCTTCGGTCGGAACCTTGGACAGGATGTAGTTCATGTCCTGTGCCACGGACGCGGCCACGACCTGCTCGGCAGGTTTCAGGTCGCGGTCGCGCCGCCAGATCAGGGTTCCGTTCGAGGCATAGACCTCGGTGGCCGCATAGGGCCTCACCTGCCGGCCATTGTTGGCCAGCGTGGCATAGCCGGCTGTCATGTCGAGCACCGTGACCTCGGCGGCACCGATCGGCAGGGCCACGCTGTCGGTGAGTGGCGTCGAAACCAGCCCCATCTTGCGCGACATGTCGATGATGCGCCGCCGCCCTGCCGCCGCCGCACGCCCGTCATGGGTCTCGCCCAGCGCCCGGCCCATCTGGATCGACATCCTGACCGGGATCGTGTTGATCGATTTGGCCATGGCGACCGTGAGCGGCATCGAGCCGGCATAGGAGCGTCCGTAATTGTTCGGGCACCAGTTGCCGATGCACACCGGAGCATCCGTGACGATCGAGGTCGGCTTGAACAGCCCCTGCGACATGGCCGCAGTATAGACAAACGGCTTGAAGGACGAACCCGGCTGGCGTGCCGCATCGGTGGCACGGTTGAACTGGCTGGCACCATAGTCGCGCCCGCCGACGATGGCCCTGACCCCGCCATCGACATCCATGGTCGCGGTGGCGGCCTGTGTTGCGCCATAATCAGGGCCCGATTGGCGCAGGATCTGTTCAACCGCCTGATCGGACTTGGCCTGGATGGCCGGATCATGCGCGGTCTTGACGGTCAGCACCCTGTCCGAGCCGAACATGCCGGCATTGGCCATGCGCGTCACGTCCTCGAAGGCCCAGTCGAGATAGTAGTCGGGGGAAGCGCCGCGCGCCCGGTCGATCGGCGATGCCGGGTTGCGCTTGGCACCGTCAACCTGCCCGGCGCTGAGGAACCTGGCCTCCACCATGTTGGACAGCACATCGCTGGCGCGAGACCGCGCTGCCGGCAGGTTGACATGGGGCGCATAGCGCGTGGGGGCCTTGAACAGCCCGGCCATCATCGCCGCTTCCGCAAGGGTGACGTCCTTGACCGACTTGCCGAAGTAGTATTCGGCGGCAGCGCCGACACCGAAGGCTCCGCCGCCCATGTAGGCGCGGTCGAGATAGAGTTTCAGGATCTCGTTTTTGCTCAGCCGCTGCTCAAGCCAGAGGGCCAGGAAGGCCTCCTTGATCTTGCGATCCAGCGAGCGCTCGTTCGACAGGAACAGGTTCTTGGCAAGTTGTTGCGTGATGGTCGAGCCGCCCTGCACCACGCCCGAGGCCCGGGCATTGACGGTGAGAGCCCGGAACAGGCCGATCGGATCAACCCCGAAATGTTCGTAGAAGCGCCGGTCCTCGGTGGCCAGGGCCGCCTTGATCAGGTGGTCCGGCAGATGCTCCAGCTTGACAGAGTCGTCCTGCAGGACACCGCGCTTGCCGATCTCGGAGCCGTAGCGATCAAGAAAGGTGATCGCCAGCGGTTGCCGCTTCACGAAGTCCTCACTGGCGTCCCGCACCGATGACTGGGCCAGGATGGTGAGCACCACCAGGCCGCAAAGACCAACCGTGAGCGCCTCGCTGGCGAGTTCATTGGCAACGCGCCGTGGCCCGGAGACAGCCAGCTTGCCCATCACAGAGCGGAAGCGTTCATGCCGTTCGATTGCAGAGCGGCCGGCGGCATAGAGCGACGAGTCGATGGCCGCGTCCGCGCCAAGCGCCAGACGCTTCAAACGGCTCCAGATCGTCTTGCGGCGAAACTCCACCGTGCTGTCCCCGACATGGCATCGACCGGTCAGGCCGGTTGCGCGTTGACGTTTCTTAAACCTTGTCCCGGCGTGCGACGCAATCACAAGCTCGTGCAGCGGAGCGCATCCGGACGGGGAAACCGGCGCTCCCGGGTGCCGGAACGCGCGAGCCGTTAACCTTCAGTTCCGCATCGCAGCGGTCGCGATGTAATACCGAATGAGAATTGATTGTATAAAATTCGACATAAAACGATCATGTTTCGTAAATTTGCATGATTAATACGCGGAAAAGTGGTTAATTTTACCTTGTTCCGACGTTAACCTTGTCCGATGTCCGCGTTTTTGGAATAACCGCTTCAACAACGGCACTGCTTGATGTCGAGTGACCGTGAAGGGAGATCAGGTTCATGTCCAAATTCGCCACCAAGTCGTTTGCCGCCTCGTCCATGTTTGCTGCCGCAGCGCTGATGCTCGGCACCACCGCCGCGATGGCGGGCGGACACTGCCAGGGCAGCGCCTGCTACAAGCTGGTGGTGACGCCGCCAGCCTACGCACAGGTTTCCGAGCAGGTGCTGGTTCGTCCGGCCCAGCGCATCGCCCGCCACATCCCGGCCGAGTATGGCACGGTCAGCGAGACGGTCACCGTTCGTCCGGCACAGACCTTCGCCCGTCACATTCCCGCCGTCTATGGCACCACCGCTGAAACGGTGTTGGTCTCGCCGGCCCGCAAGGTCTGGCAGGTCAGCGTCGATGCCCACGGTCACAAGGTCGGCTGCTGGGTCACGGTGCCGGCGCAGTATGCCACCCGTCACCGCCAGGTGGTGATCCGCGAGGCGCAGGTCGTCCATGAAACGATCCCGGCTGTCCACGCCGAGCGTCATCGCCGCGTGCTGGTGCGCCCCGCATCGGTGGCCCACGATGTCATTCCTGCCGCCTATGAGACCCGTCATCGCCACGTCATGGTCCATCCCGGCTCCAAGGCCTGGGCCCCGGCACGCGCCTACTGAGTTTTCGAACACCCATCACGGAACACCACTCGCCCCGGCAGTCATGCCGGGGCTTTTTTGCGTCACGCTGTCGACTTAAAGCCCTGTCACATCTGGCGATGCGGGGGAGCGCTCTTGCGAAGCAGGCCTCAGAGCGCCACCTGAATGGTTCGGGCATGATGCCCGCGACACAACCAGAGGAGAGAGACGATGACGCCGCAGGAACGCGACGTAATCGCCGGCATTTTCGATCGGCTGAAGCAGGTTTCCAACCAGCCCCGCGATCCGGAGGCCGAGAAGCTGATCGCCGAACGGCTCGCCCAGCAGCCCTATGCGCCCTATGCGATGGCGCAGGCCGTCTATGTTCAGGAACAGGCCCTGCTCGGCATGCAGGCCCAGGTCGAGCAGTTGCAGGCCCAGGTGCAGCAGTTGCAGAGCCAGCCGCAGCCTGCGGCAGGTGGCTTCCTCTCCTCGCTGTTCGGCGGCGGGGCTCCTGCCCAGCCCGCCCAGCCGCCCGTGCAGCGCCCCGCCATGGCGCCCTCAGGCATCCCGGCTTCCGGCATGATGCCGCGCCCCGGCCAGCCTGAACCGGCTGCGGGGCCTTGGGGTGCCGCGCAGCAGCGCCAGGGTGGCGGCTTCATGGCCACGGCCCTGACAACCGCAGCCGGCGTGGCCGGCGGCATGGTGCTCGGCAGCGTG